>JBJXFJ010000222.1:0-16582 GCA_046154735.1 Chloroflexota bacterium
GGGGAATCGGCGCACCAGCGCCAACGAGCTGACCACCACGAGTTACCAGTATGACACGTTGGATCGCCTCACGCAGGTGGGCGCCATCAATTACACCAACGACGCCAATGGGAACCGCACGACCCGTGGGAACGATACCTTCACTTATGACCAGGCCAACCGCCTCACCCGGGCGGCGATCAGCGGCGGGCTCACCACCAACTACGCCTACGACGGCGACGGCAAGCGCATGTGCAGCAGCACGCCCTGCACGACGCCCGAGTATGTCTACGACGTGAACCGCGGCCTGCCCGTCCTCCTCCAGGACGGGGCCAGGCAGTACGTGTGGGGACTCGGGCTCGCGTACACGGTCAGCGGCTCGGCCATCGCCGTGCACCACAGCGACGGCCTCGGCTCAAACCGCGCGGTCACGACCGCGACCGGTCAGGTCGAATCGACCTACCTCTCCGACGACTTCGGCGTCTCGAAGCTCGTCCGCGGAACCAGTCCGGCGCGCCTGCAGTACACCGGCGAGCCGCGGGACAACGAGACAGGCTTCGTGTACCTGCGAGCGCGGATGTATGATCCAGCGGTGGGTCGGTTCCTGCAGCGGGACTCTCTCCCTGGCCAGCGGCGAGATCCTCAGACGCAGAATCGATTTAGCTACGTCCAGAATAGTCCACTCGCTCGGACGGACCCGAGCGGTCATAAGAGTAAAGCTCTCGCTGCCTGCTTTGGCACCTCGGTTCCGCTGTCCGGCATGCTTATGGCAGAAGTCAGTCTCGAATGCGGCGTGGTGTGCGGTCCATTTGGCTGCGCGCTCACGTGTCAGATCAAGAATGGTCCCTCGAAAGCGGACCCCTCGTCGCGAGACGAATGCAATGCGCAGTGTGAGCAAGCTTGTAAGGAAGCCTATGTACGCTGTGAACAAGAGGCGTGGAGCCGTGAACGCCGTGGGATCCGCGGGGACGCCGCTGAGTGTAAGCATGGACAGACTCAATGTGAGCGGACTGGAGGGTGCTTCCTGAACCCGGGTTGGTATCAATCGGATGAGGTTGGGAATACAGTGCGTCCAAGGTGGGAGCAGGTCTATTGGGGGAGGGATGTGGAGTGTGACACCGAGACCGGAGGAAACTGACGTCCCGGCGTGGCTCAGAGAAAAGGCTCTCGATCTGGTGATGTCTGAGTTCAGGGTTGTCGTGGAGCTGAGTGCGCTTGGACTTGATCGTATTAACAGGATCTATGAGCCAGTGGATCACTTTGCGTCGCTCGAGGAGTACCAGACGAGGCTGCTGGAAAGGGCTCAGGCGGTGTCCTCGTTCGCAGTCAATGTTGGTCTCATTCGTCCGGGCGATGCCCGGGCGATATTTGATGAGATGAAACGCGACTATCCGGAACTGTTTGGCCTGCCGATCGAACATGGCTAGACTTCGCAGATTCACTGGCACATGTTCAGAAACCGAGGGGAATAGCCTCGGCGGGCCATGGTGGACTGCCCCAGAGCCGCAAACGTCCCGGTTTTCTTGACGCCGAGCCTGCTTTCCGAACACCGCATACGCGGGACATCGGGAACGACCGGTTGCAGGATGCCGTGGCTGGAACGTCCGTGCGATCCTTCTGGCGTCAGGATGACAGGCGGCCATCGGAGTCATTGTGACAGCGAGACCCAGGCGGCATCGGAACACCCCGCCATGGGACCTCGAGATCGTCAACCCTGACATCTGATCGCCGACGTCCGTGCGCGCTCCTGATGACCTCCGGTACTGTTGTTTCTCCACTTCTGCAGAGGAGACAAGAACAGTGGTCGGAAACCGAGCGTCGTCAGTAACCACCAACGCCAGAATCCTGACCAGCGTGCGACCACATGAGAACCTTACCGAGCTGACGGAGATCTCCGAGCTGCGCGCAACGCTCCGTGATATCCGCCGTCTATCGGATGACGGACATCCGATAGACATGACATCCAGTGACACGTGAGTTAGCTGTATTGGCATTTCCATAGGCCGGTAATGCTCGCGATCAACGATTGTCGTACCCCCTGACTCATTGACGTCGTCGGCGATTGGAGAAATTGCATTCCATGGACCGGGAACCCTCCGGCACTGCTACAGTAGATCAGGCGCCCACATCCCCGCGCCGCGTCCACAGGGACGGCGCGGAATGCTCGCCAGCCTGGCCGCCTCTGGTCTCGCCAAACTCTTCCAGACCAGCCCCGCCGAGGCCGGCCATAGTACCAACGACGGCATCCTCAACCTCCGTCAAAACAACACCAACGGTAACGGCATGACCAGCCAGTTCAGTAGCGCCGGCGGCGGGACCGATGGCGCTTGAGGTGACCAATACGAGCGGGCGGGGAATTGTGGCCGCGGCGTCGGCGCCGAACTAGCACGGCACAGCGAGCACTCCCGCTACCGGGGCGGCCGGCGTGTAAGGGAAAGGGATGAACGTCGGCTTGAAGGTCCAGGCGTCGGGATTGGGGGCCAGTGGTTATGGTGTTCATTGCGTGGCTCCAATAGGTTGGGGGCGTTTGGAGACGCGCCGACGGGCCTGGGGGTGGTTGGGATCAGCACGCGTGGACGTGGGGTGTACGGACAGTCCGGCTACGACATTGTCAACTCCAACGAGAAATTCCCCACTTTCGCCAATCTGAGATTTCCCAGTTAGGCGGATTCTGACGCGCGTTCCAGGGCCGTCAGCGTCCATGGATTGAGCAATCCCGCCCGGCGCATTTCTCGCGGGCGATAACTCTCCCCTCGGATGGCCAGCGTCTCCAAGGGGAGCGCAGCACGGATGTGGCGGATTCCCCGGTGGAGCGGACCACCTATGCGCTGCGTTGACCGGATCGCGTGGTGCGCGAGGCCACCCGGCTCGCTCCGTTTGTGTGACTGTTTGCTGAACGCATGCTCAGTGGCGACTTCCCGTGGGTCAAACTGCGCTGGGGCCAGATGCTGCTGCACTTGGCAGAGCCCTATTCCGCGGCGCGCCTGGATGCCGCCCGTGAAGGTCATCGACGGGCGGCGACTCGAGCACATCCTGCAGCAGGCGCTGAGAGATGAGCCGCTGCCCGGCGTCCGACCGCCGGTTCGCCGGCCGGGGCTCCCCTGGGCCCGCTTCGCTCCCGAGGGCGCCGCGTTCGATCACCGCACTCGGTCCCATCTCGATTCGTCGCAGGTTCCCGGAGGTCCCTCGATCCCCATCTGCGTCGCCTGCCCAAACACCTGAAGCTCGGTGCTGTGACTCCCACCTTGCCCGAACGGCTCACGCGCGCACGCGCCCAGCAGCTCGACTACGTTGCGCTCCTGACGCTGCTCCTCGCCGTCGAAGTGCAGCGACGTGATCATCAGGCCATTGACCAAGGCCTCTCCCTGCCGGGCGTGGAGGAGGTGATCCACCTTGCTAACTTCGACTGGACGTCCCCAATCATAGTGGACCGGCGTCAACTCCGCCTACACCTACGACAAAGTGGATCGCCTGACCGCCGTCGGCGGCACGAGCTACACCAACGATGCCAACGGCAACCGCACTGTCCGGGGGAGTGACACCTTCGCCTACGACCTGGCCAACCGCCTCACCCAGGCCGCCATCAGCGGCGGGTCGACCACGAGCTACGCGTATGACGGCGACGGCAAGCGCATGGGCAGCAGCACCCCGTGCACCACGCCGGAGTTCATCTATGACGTGAACCGCGGCCTGCCCGTCCTCCTCCAGGACGGGGCCAGGCAGTACGTGTGGGGACTCGGCTCGCGTACACGGTCAGCGGCTCGATCATTGCGGTGCACCACGCCGATGGGCTGGGCTCCACGCGCTCCGTGCCCACCGGCGCCGGATAGGTGGAGTCCACGTACTTGACGGACGACTTTAGCGTCTCCAAGCTCATGCGGGGGACGAACCCAGCGCGCTTGCATTACGCCGGTGAGCTGCGGGACCGAGTTATAGGGTCCATGGTGAAGCCTGCAAGGCTGATTCGATCGAGCCTCGTCGAGAATGATCCGATCGGACGACTACATCCTCCCAAGCCAAAATAGCACCACAGTACCAGGGAGATCACAACAACCGGCCAGACTAACCCCAAAGACTTCGATCTGGATCGGTAGACTTGGCCGACGCTGCTGATTATCGGGGGCGGGGTGTTTGACTTGACTGCGGTGTCGTGGGCCGGGGGATGACGGTACTCGTGGCGGATCTGGGGGGCAGGACAGTTGCAGTGGCCGTGGGGTTCGATCGATTTGTGCCTTGACTCGTTGAGCGGCTGGCAGTGCTGGTGGGCTGCGGCTGGATGCGGGAGCCCGAAGTTGCCGCCGAGCGAGGGGTGACCGCGTTGCGCTGTCCGGATGCGGTGGACGTGGGGCTTGATGGAACTGGACTTAACAGAGGTACGGGTGAAAGTGCGCTATTCCGCACCACCGTGCTGACCGTGGCATCCGGTGTGGGCTGAATAATTGGCGCGCTATCCGCGGATAGCACTCGGCCTCGCCAGCACCCTGTTGTGAGCAGTGTGGTGAGGAGTACGATCACCAAGCGATATTCGAGGCGGGTTCCTTGACGGGGCGCCGATTCGGCACACCCAACCAAGCTCAGCGGGTTTCTCAGAAGCACCCATTCAGTATCCCGCGAGATAGGACACGAAGCCAGCCGAATGGGCACTCGAAGGGCCGATTACGGGCAGCCCGCGCAAATCGTCATACGGTTGTAACAGTCATCACACGCCCATCACCGGGCAATTGACCGGCGGTAAATGATGGGTGGAAAGTGCCAGCGACCCATACGGGGAGTCCCAAGATAACGAGGAGAATGCCATGGTTCTATTGCTGAATGATGCGCAAGTTTCGGAGCTCTATACCATTGAGGATGCTCTGGAAGGCGTGGAGCTTGCCCTGAGAGAGCTGGGCGAAGGCGTTGCCGTCAATCAACCGCGCAATCGAGTGATGACGGGTAAGGGCTCGCTCCAGGTGATGTCTGGCTTTGTACCCGGGGCGAGAGCGGTGGGTTTAAAATTCTATGCCACGTCACGCAACGGAGCGAAATTCGTGGTGCCGCTGTTCGACAGTGAGACCGGCGACTTGCTCGTGATCATGGAGGCCAATGCGCTCGGTCAGATCCGCACCGGAGCGGCCACGGGTGTGGCCACGCGTGTGCTGGCACGCCAGGATGCAACATCGGTGGCGGTCATTGGTAGCGGCTGGCAAGCCCGGACTCAACTCGAGGCGGTGTGTGCCGTTCGTCCGATCACTCGGGTGAGCGTGTTCAGCCGGGATCTCGAGCGGCGGGGCGCATTTGCCCGTGACATGGAGCTCAAGCTTAGCATTCCGGTGCGCTCGGCGGATTCGGGCGAGAACGCGGTGCGTGGCTCAGACATCGTGATTGTGATCACGAATGCACGCACTCCCGTGCTCGAGGGCGCCTGGCTGGAGCCTGGAATGCATATCAACGCGGCAGGGTCCAATCGTGCCCAGGCGGCTGAACTAGATGCGGCCGCAGTTGGCCGAGCGGATCTCGTCACCGTTGATCAGCTGGCGGACGCAATGATTGAGTCTGGTGACTTGATAGGTGCGGTGAGTGCCGGCACCTTTGACTGGGATCGGGCGGTGGAGCTCGGCGAGATCATTGCGGGGAAGGCCACAGGACGCACCTCACCGGAACAGATCACGTTGTTTGAATCGCAGGGCCTGGCTATTGAGGACCTGGTGGCGGCGAGACGTGTCTATGACCTCGCCCGAGAGCGTGGTGTGGGCATAGAAATCCCGATGTTCGAGAGCGGCGGTCGCCCATGACGGACGTGATGAGTGCTGAGTGCTGAGTGATGAGTGGCGAGTGCTGAGTGCTGAGTGGCGAGTGCTGAGTGCTGAGTGGCGAGTGCTGAGTGCTGAGTGCTGAGTGATGAGTGATGAGTGATGAGTGATGAGTGATGAGTGATGAGTGATGAGTGATGAGTGATGAGTGATGAGTGATGAGTGATGAGTGATGAGTGATGAGTGATGAGTGATGAGTGATGAGTGGCAGTCATCCTCACAGGTGGGCCCAGAACTTGGGGCAATGTGCGTCCGATCTCTGGAGTGCGGCGCTCCTGCACGCCGCACTTCAAAAGTCGAGCGTGCACAGGTTTCGGGTGCACCCCATCCTCGCTTGTCCTCACTCATCACTCGTCTTTGGGTGGTATCCTGAGGGCCTGGCCGATCTTGATACTGTCAGGGTCGGCGCCAATGGCGTCCTTATTGGCATCATAGATCTTGCGCCACAGGCCCCCGTCTTCGTAGTACTTCTGCGCGATGGATGCCAATGTATCGCCTTCCTCCACCGTGTGCGATTGCCCGGTCCGCTCAGGAGTGGGGCTTGGGGGTGGCGAGGAAGCTGGAACAACAACCGGGGAAGCCGCTGGAGATGCCGCGGGAGACACGGCCGGAGTCGCCGGGGTCAGCGGTGCCGGCTGGTTTTGACCAAAGCAGCCTGAGAGTAGAGACGTCGTCGCGAATAACGCCGCGATAATCGCGGTAGATCGGATAGAGGTATGCGCACGCATCACCATCGGCACCTCACTCGGAGTATAGTCCGGCGCTCACGCGCGCGTCGTCTTTGAATTGGACACGTTTATGCCACAAATTAGTCCCTTTCACGGTCTGCGATTCAACCCGGCGCAGGTCGGTGATATTGGCGCGGCACTGTCTCCGCCATACGACGTTATTAGCCCTACTGAGCAGCAGCAGCTCCTCGATCAAAGCCCGTTCAATATTGTGCGCGTGGAGCTCAGCCGTGATGAGCCTGATGACTCCGAATCCACAAATCGCTATACGCGCGCAGCCGATCTGCTGCGAGCCTGGAGAGCTTCTGGCGCTCTGATTGAGGAACCGAGTCCGTCTTACTATCTTCTCGCGCACACCTTTGAATGGGATGGCGCACCGTACACTCGCCGGGGTCTCTTTGCAGCGGTGCGGCTCCACCCGTGGTCAGACGGGCAAATCCTTCCTCATGAAGAAACGTTCTCTGGTCCCAAAGAGGATCGTCTCAAGCTGCTGAATGCCACGCAGGTCAACGTGAGCCCCGTGTTCATGGTGCTGCGGCAGCAGCCGAGCGTACTGTCAACTGCCTGGTCTGCCGCTGAGCGATCCGAGCCGGCTATGGACATTCGAACTAGGAACGAACGTCAGCAGCTCTGGGTGGTGAACGACGCGGAGACTTTGCACGCCATGGCAGAGCAGCTTGATAGGCAGGTGCTGTACATTGCCGATGGTCATCATCGGTATGAGACGGCGCTGCGCTATCGCGATGAACTGATGGCCGTGGATCCCCTTGGTCCAGCACACCCTGCTCAGTTTGTTCTGAGTCATATTGCGACCATGGATGATCCCGGGCTGCTGGTGCTCCCCACCCACCGCCTGGTTAAAGGTGTGCACCCGGAGCGAGTGCGAACGGAGCTGAGTAGCTACGGCGCCGCATTCACTTCCGAGTCCATTAACCTGGAGAACCCAGAGTCAGCGTTCGATGTGGCGCAGAAGCGACTTGAGGAGTTAGGCCGGGATAGGCCGGCGTTCGGACTGCTCGCGTCAGACTCGAATGTAATCACTCTCTACGTGCTCAATGATCTCGAGGTGCTGAAGCTGGCGGCCCCGCGCTCCGTGCCGGCCTGGCGATCACTTGATGTCTCGGCCTTGCAGACGCTGGTGCTCGATCGAATTCTCCCGACGCACCACGAGCGCGACGCCTCGATCACCTATGCTCGGGACCCTCAGGTGGCACTTGATGCCGTGCGCAGCGGGATCTGCCAGGTGGCGTTTCTGATGAATACACCGTCCGTCCGGACAATGGCGGATGTTGCCGATGCGCGAGCTCGCATGCCCGAGAAATCCACATACTTCTACCCAAAGGTCACCACCGGCTTGGTCATGCGCAGTATCGCCTAGCAGACCACAGCCAATGAGCCGGGTGCAGCGGGCATCCGCAATCTTCGAGGGAGCAGTTCCATGTCGGAGCATATCCGTACAAGCCGTCCATTGGTCACCGGTCGCGGAGGCGCCGTGGCAAGTGGGCACCCGCTGGCTTCGGCCGCTGGACTGGACATGTTGCGCCGCGGTGGAAGCGCGGCAGACGCGGCCGTTGCCACCGCCGCGGTTCTGGCTGTTGTGGAGCCGCAGATGTCCGGCCTCCATGGTGACGGCTTCTTCCTCGTTCGCGAGACTGATGGCAAGGCGACCGTCTTCAATGCCACCGGCCCAGCACCCCGGGCCGCGTCGGTCGAGACATTTGGCGGGCATTTGCCTCGGCGAGGTGCCGCCTCTGCCTCGGTGCCAGGGCTGGTGGACGGCTGGATTACGCTCCACGCGCGTTACGGGCGATTGCCGTTTTACGACCTCCTCCAGCCGGCAATCACCTGCGCTCGAGAAGGGTTTCCCGCCTCCCAGCGGCTGTGTGCATTTGTGGCTCAAGATGCCGACGAGTTGCGCCGCGATCCCATGTGCACGCGGATATTTTTCCGAGAGGGAGAGCTTCCGCGCACCGGGGACCTTCTTGTGCAAACAGAGCTCGGACGAACGCTGGATCGACTGGCGCGTCATGGGCGCGATGATTTCTACGAAGGAGAAACTGCCCGTGCACTCACCGAGTTCTGTCAGGCCCAGGGCGGCGCCATCTCACTTGATGACCTCCGTGAGTTTCACACTGAGCTGCAGGCGCCCATAGCGACCACCTACCGCGGTTACACAGTGCTGGAAGCGCCACCGAATTCGACGGGGCACGTCCTCCTTCAAGAGCTTAATATCGTGGAGCAATTTGACCTCAGCGATATGGAGTTTCTCTCCGCTCGTCATGTGCATACGCTGGTGGAGGCAAAAAAGCTGGCCTTTGCGGACCGAGAAGCATTCAGCGGGGATCCACGGTCTGTGGATATCCCGCTCGAACAATTGCTCTCCAAGGATCGGGCGCGGCGTCAGGCTGAGCGGATCAATCCGAGCGCAGCCGCACAACTACCTCTCGCGGCGGGCGCCCCATCGGGCAGTGGCGATACCACCTACTTTGCGGTTGTTGATACAGATGGTCTGGCTATCTCCGCCATTCAGAGTCTGAACCAGGCCTGGGGCGCTGCCACAATTGATCCGAGAACTGGGATACTCTTGAACAACCGCATGCTCTATTGGCATCTGGAACCGGGGCATCCTAACCAGCTTGCGCCGGGTAAACGTGTGCGTCACACGATGAATCCACCCATGGTCCTCCGTGATGGCAAGCTGGTGCTGGTGTTTGGAACGCCGGGCGCGGATCAGCAGGTGCAAGTGAATCTCCAGGTGCTGACCGGGATTATCGATTTCGGGCTTGATCCCCAAGAGGCTGTGGAGATGCCGCGGTGGCGGAGCTTCCAGCCCGGCGGCGAATCAGACTGGCCGCATGGAGTGTCTTCCAACCTGCTGATCGAGAATCGCATGCCAGCGGCAACGCTACGGATGCTCGAGTCCTTCGGTCATACCCTCGATATCGTCGGTCCGCTGGAGGGAGGGTGTAACGTGCAGGCGATCATGGTGCATCCGGATCACGGAACGCTGCTCGCCGCATCGGATCCACGGCGGGATGGTTACGCCCTGGCGCTTTGAAAGCGAGGTCTCAGGGGCAAGACTGAGGGTATTTCCAGATGCAGGGTACCACGTGCCCTGGGCGGAGCTAAGACCCGCTCGTAACCTGCACGGGCGGTGTGATCATTTCCTGGCGCACCCGTTCCAGTCGGCGCACAATATCCATGAGCGGAACGGGCGGTGATCCAGACGTGGACATCACCACCGTATGCTCTCGTTGCTGTTCCTTGATTGTGACTGAGAAGGTGAGTGCATCAGGGATGGGCCGGAGCGCTCTGTGCAGTGGACGCATGCTGTAGAAGTCGCTCTCCTCAAACAGTGCCACAAGCTCCTCAAACCGATTGAATCCAAGATCAAGGGCCAGCGGAGGTCCTGACCGACGTTGGAGCTCGGAACGTCCCGGTGGCGTGATCGTGAGTACGTCGTTCAGGCCGGCCAGACCGCCCGTGACCTGAAAAGTGATCTGTACATCACGGAAGGCCCGTGTCGGGCCCACGGGATCGAGAGCAACGCTAATCGTTGATGCCTCCATACTGGCGGAGTAAATGCGCGCGGTGGCCTGGTCAACGGCCAGGGCGTCCGTGGCTGATCCTGTCTCGATGGATCCCAGGATCGTTCCCGTGATGGGATCGAGCACAATGATGAGGTCGGCATCACCGGCTGCAATGTACAGGCGCGATCGTCGTTCATTGACGGCCACGCTCCGAACACGGCTCTCAAAGCCTTTGAGCTGATTCACGATTTGAAGCTTGTCGATATTAACGACTACAAGCTCGCCATTCTGCGCGATCGGTATGTAGACCAGGCCGAGAACATCAAGTACCGCGAGTCCATCCGGGCTAGCAGGAAGCGGGATCAGCGCCACGGAGACTAAGCGTTCGCTATCAATAACGGCGAGGGCTGGTGGATGGAGCTCGGTTCCCGCTGTCGTCGCCAGTAATCGATTGCGGACTCGGTCAAACCCGAGTGCCAGGGGCTCGAATCCAAGTTCGATCACTCCGATGGTCGTGAGGGTAGACATGTCCAGCACGCGGATGGCCTGGTCTCGGCCCAGGCCCACATAGAGGCGGCCAGCCGCGGGCTCTACCAGCAATATCTGAGGGCCGCCCGCGATTCGTGCGGTCGTCACAACTCGCAGCGTTGGGCCATGAACCACGGTGACGGTGTCCTGGGTCTTATTGGCGATGTAGATAAGGCTGGTGAGTGGGTTCACGGACAGCGCGCTCGGCGGCACGCTGTATGGGATGCTCCCAATTTCACGACTCGATGCCAGGCTGCGCACGGAAATGGCGTGTTCAGAAGTCTCTTCATGGTCTGGTAAGGCGAGGTAGGCCTGGCCGAGCACCGGATCCACGGCGAAGATGATAGCCTGCGTGGGCGCGGTTTCAAGCTGAACTGGCGCGGCCTTGGACGGCACGGAAAAAGCGGGTGTCAGCGAGACCGCAATGAGTGCGGCACGTAGCCAGGGACGCACGCTCCTGTCGTAGGACTGCCAGATCATCGGTCTCCTGCCGTCCCGAGTGGCCGCGTGGCCAGGTGGATAGTCCCAGTGCCCGCGGCGCATCACACTCATGAACAATGCGCAGTGGCAGAGTGCCATCACGCCTGTCTGGTCACTCACTTTAGGATAAGTTAATCGGGCGGTCTCGTGCCCCGTGCTTGGTTCTCAAGCCCATCACGGTGTCACTGATGCTGAGTGAGTCGTAATCCCAGGATGCCAGCCAGAGCTCGCAACTCGGCCTGCGCTTCACTGACCTGGGCCTGTGCCGCATGTGCCGTGCCGATAGCCAGGGCCATTTGGTGCAACGCTTGAATCCCGCCGGCCATATCTAGATCATTCTCCAGTGATGACAGAAACGCTTCGCGCCACCGACTGACATCTAGCTGATCACCGTGATCGCTGGGTAGCGCGGCTACCTGAGCGAAGGCATCCGCCGCCTGTTGTGCTGACTTGAGCTTTGACTCATCAAAGGCAAAAGAATCTCGGTAACGCTCGCCGTGGAGGTACAGCCGGATCGCATCGGAGCTATATCGTTTGAGCAAATCCTGTGCGAGAACGAGATTGCCGAGCGACTTGCTCATCTTTTCTGAGCCGAGGCGAAGCATTCCGTTATGCACCCAGGTGTGGGTGAAGGGCTTTTGGCCGGTGTACGACTCACTTTGAGCAATCTCGTTCTCATGATGCGGGTAGATCAGGTCTGAGCCACCACCGTGGATATCAAGTGTTGAGCCGAGATGGTCAATGGCCATGGCGCTACACTCAATGTGCCAGCCCGGTCTGCCGGGTCCCCAGGGACTGGGCCAAGCAGGCTCACCTGGCTTCTGTCCGAGCCACAGCACAAAGTCAAGTGGCTGTTCTTTGTGCGGATCGTCAGTGCGGTCGCCAGTCTCATTGAGGCGGTCACGCATCGTACCATCGTCCAACTTACTCAGCCGACCATAGGACTCAAATGATTTGACTCGGAAGTACACGTTAGCCCCGGCCACATATGCCTGGTCATGCGACACGAGAGTCTCGATGATCTCAACCATCTTGCCGATGTGCTCGGTGGCGCGAGTGTACTCTACCGGTGGAAGGACATTGAGCGCCTCGAGCGAGTCCTGGTGCACCTTTGCCCAGCGATTCCCTAGCTCATCCCACGGTTCGCCGACCTCGTTCGCCTTGCGGAGAATATCATCGTCAATATCGGTGACGTTCTGGATGTAGAGAACGCGGAAGCCGCGATAGAGAAAGTAGCGATGAATCACATCAAATGTGGTGTAGGTCAGGGCGTGCCCGAGGTGCGTGGTATCGTAGGGGGTAACCCCGCAAACGTACATCCGCAGTGTGTCGTCTGACGGAGTCACCGGGTCCACTGCGCCGGTCAGCGAATTGTAGAGTCGCACAGGTCCGTTTCGTCTCCAGGGGGTGAGCTCACCCCCGCATTGTAGTGTTCTGCGCGTCACAACGCGAACGGGCGTGTATTGAATCATGAAACGGGACCCGGTTTGAGGGCGGTCGTGATGCGACGTGGGGGTATCTTGCGCCTGAGGGCGCGCGTGGTCAACAGTAGAGGCGACCTATGTCCGTAGGAGCAGGAATGAACAACGATCAACCGCGAAATGAGCAGCAGCAATCAAACCCCGGGTTCGGGCCACAGCGCCCGGCGTTCGGTCTGAGTCGAGACCGAGGTCGACGCGTTGAGATTGTCTTCGCATTACGCTCCGGAGCTACCCTGAGTGTGAATCACGAGATTGCCGAGGACATCACCGAGGCGCTCATCAAGTCGTTCTCGGAGGAGCTTACGGCTCAGGTCAAGGCGGGCGAACTGCGTGGTTTCGTTGACTCGTGGAGTACCACCGGCAGTCACGCCTGGGTCAACCTGGCTGATGTGGCCGCCTTTTCGGTGCGCCCCACGCGATGAAGTTTGGCGTCACGCTCAACCCATTTCTCGGCGCCGCCACGGTGCTTGCAGAGGCGCGGCTCGCCGAGCAGGTTGGGTATGACGCCGTCTGGATTGCCGATTCTCAGCTCATCTGGCGCGAGGTCTATGTACTTCTGGGCGCCACCGCGGCCACTACGTCACGCGTGATGATTGGTACGGCGGTGACCAATCCAGTGACGCGCCATGTCGCGGTGACTGCCAGCGGAGCTATGACGCTGCAGGAGTTGTCTGGCGGACGCATGCGCCTCGGTATCGGCGTGGGCGATAGCTCGCTCAAGACCATGGGGCTCAGAGCGGCTCCGCGCGCGGAGCTGGCAACCTATGTGAGCCAGGTACGGTCACTGTGCCAGGGCCAGCGCGTGGAGGCCTCCGCCGGCACTTTAGAATTGGCGTTTGGTGCTGCTCAGTATGCGCCCCCCGTGGTCATTGCTGGAGCCGGTCCAAATATGCTTGAGCTGGCCGGGGAGATCGGCGATGGCGTCATGCTCTCTGGCGCAGGTCGGAACGATGCGGCTTTGGCCGCGATGCTTCAGTCGGTTAACTTGGGTCGCGCTCGTTCTGAATCGCGTGACGGTCCCTACCTCCGGGTACTGGGGTGTGCCGGTGCCGTGGACAGAGACAGTCACACGGCGAAAGTGGCCGTGCGACCGCACGTGGCCCGTGGATTGCTGACGGCGCGCTGGGACAGGAGTGATCTGGCGCGAGAAACAAGTTTGCTCGTCCAGTCCAACTACGACTATTACGAGCACATGAATCCCAATGCCCGCCATGCCCAGCTTGTACCTGATGATGTGGTTCCGGAGTTTGCCATTGCTGGAGCTCCGGATGAGTGCGTTGCGCAGATTCGCGGGCTTCAGGCTGCCGGCCTGGATGAGCTCACGATTTACCCATACGCGGTGGAGGGTGGGACGCGTTCCGACGTGATCACCGCCTTCGCGCGCGACGTGCTGGCAGCGCTCTGATCCTCAAGCGACGACTATGCATCGCGCGGCGAGAACCAGCCTGAGGCAATCGTTGGCCGTTTGAGCGCTTACAATGAGACTAATATGACAACCGGCGCACCCACGGAGCCCCAGCTACCCGCTCACCTGGCATTTGCCGCTCGCTACCCTTTTGCACTGGACGACTTTCAGCTCCAGGCGATGGAAGCCCTGACACACGGGAAATCGGTGCTGGTGGCAGCGCCCACTGGCACAGGAAAGACGGTGGTTGCTGAGTTTGGCGTTGATCAAGCGCTCTCGGCTGGGCTACGCGCGTTTTACACCACACCGATCAAGGCGCTATCCAATCAAAAATTCCGCGACTTTCAGCTAATTTATGGGGACAAGGTTGGCCTTGTCACCGGTGATCTCACCGTGAATCCTGACGGCCGGCTCCTGGTCATGACGACCGAAGTGCTGCGGAACATGTTTATTCAGAGCGGTTCCGCACCGGCTGACCTGGGCATCGTGATCTTCGACGAAGTGCACTACGTGGGTGATTTGCAGCGCGGGACGGCCTGGGAGGAAGCAATTCTGCTGGCTCCGCCGCATCTCCCCTTCGTTTGCCTCTCGGCAACGGTGCCAAATGCCGCTGAAGTTGCCTCCTGGATTCGATCGAGTCACGGTGACCTGGTCTGCATTGAGCATCACGAGCGAGCCGTGCCGCTGGAACATTTCTATTTCGTTGATGGGAAGGCAATCCGGCTCATCGGTATCGATGGCAGGCGTGCTGAGCAGATTCCAAAGCTTGGTGGCGAACTGGCGGGGCGAGTTCGGTTCGGCAGTCTTCCTCAAGCGGAGCTTGCCGGAAGGCGTGAGCCGCGTCCCCAGGTAGAGCCCGCGGACGTAGTGCGCTATCTTGAAAAGAATAAGCTCACACCGGCAATTTACTTTCTCTTTGGTCGGCGTGCCTGTGAGCAATCAGCGCAAGCATGCCTCTTGCTGCCGCCGGTTCCGCATGCGAAGGAGATGGTGAGAGAAGCTCAGGCGCGGCTTTCCGACCTCCCGCCCGAGGATCGTCGACTCCGCCAGGTCACGCTCCTGATCCATTTACTCTCGCGCGGGGTGGCGGTTCACCATGCGGGGCTACTCCCCGTCATCAAGATACTGGTGGAGGAGTTTTTCGCCTCTGGACGTCTCCGTGCCGTGTTTGCTACCGACACGCTGGCCCTGGGCATCAACATGCCTGCCCGCACGGTGGTCATTGGCGAGATGCTCAAGTTTGATGGTGAATCGCGTCGTTTGCTCACGCCCAATGAGTATCGCCAAATGATTGGGCGGGCCGGTCGGCGCGGCATTGATGAGCGCGGCGTGGCCATGATGATTTACTCGCCGTGGGTACGGGCCCAGGATGCGCTGGAGATTGCCGACGGCGAGCTCTTGCCGTTGGAGAGCGCCTTTCAGCCCACCTATAGCACGGCCGCGAATCTCTGGCGTGAGCCCGGAGATGAAGAGCGCCTGGCGGACCTCTATGCGCGCAGCCTGCGCCGCTTCCAGCACGATGTTGTGCTTGAGCAGCTTGCCGATGAATATGAGCAGACCCAGGCGCGATTTCAGGAGCGCGCGGAGCGCACGCCGGGCGACCCGCGTGTCTGGGCGGATGCGCATGAGCTTGCCGCCATTGAAGATCGGCGGCGCTTCGCCCAGCATCGCGCGCGTACTGAGTCTCGGAAGGTAGTGCAGGGGCTGGGCCGAGTCATGGAGCGCTTCGGCTATCTTAGTGTTCGTCGGCCCACTTGGAAGGCAGAGCTGCTGCGCAATATTTTTGACTCCAATGCGCTCACCCTTGCGGAGCTCCTCAATGCGCGGCTGCTCAATGGGCTCGATCCCGCTGAGATTGCGGAGGTGTGCTCATGGTTTACCTGGGATCGTGAATCACCCATTCGCGCACTCCCCATTTCTCCTCGGCTGTACCGTCTACGTGAGCAGCTAAGTCGAATGCATGGAGACGTCTTGCACGAAGAGCAGCGGGCGGGGTTAGCCATCTCTCGACCGCTCCCGCTTGACTTTCAGGGGGTGGCGCTCGCCTGGGCCGAGGGCAGCTCACTCAGCGACATAGCACAGCGATCACGGATTGCTGAGGGCGACCTGGTGGGTCTCCTGCAAAAAACGCTGGACCTGCTCTCCCAGCTCAAGGTGGCCGCTTCCCGAGCTGCTCGACCCGGAGGACAGAAGGGGCCTGTGGGAATCGACGAGCGGCTGCTGGAGCGAATCGACGCCGCCGACCAGCTTCTCCGCCGGGGCGTGGTGGAGGCATCGTACCGCTGGGCAGTTTCAGGCTTGCCGGACCCAGAAGACGGCGAAACCTGGGACGTTCCGCCCCTGGACGATCGCGCCGGCGATCAAGCGCAGAAACCGCGCCGCCGACATCCGGGGCCACCGCGTCGCAACGGCCCTCCGAGACGCCGACGCGGTCAGTAGGCCCGAGTTGCAGATGATCTGCACGTTCTGAAGCACATGGTCAGTTGACACGAAGGCGGCCACTGGATGAAGCGCCCGCGCTCCCACCTCGGTCACAAATGGCGATAGGCGTGTCAACTTACCCATACGTCAGGGCGTTGAGCTCAGATTGGATCGTGACGGCAGCCGCTGACGTTCAGCGCGAGGCGACGTGATTCTGACGCGGACATGCGCGCATGTCCAC
>JBJXFJ010000232.1:0-9262 GCA_046154735.1 Chloroflexota bacterium
AAGACGGAAGACGGAAGACGGAAGACGGAAGACGGAAGACGGAAGACGGAAATGAGGATACGTCCTCCGTCTTCCGTCTTCCGTCCGTAATCAGTTCCCGCGCGCCATGTACATCTCGCGCCGGGCGGTGTCCCGAGCAGCGTCGATGGTGCTCAGAACCGCGGCTGGATCCGGAATTTCGTTCAAGGTGAACACACTCGTTGACCCGGCCGTCTCGCAACGGACGTCACCGTAGTTGAACATCGTATGAAGCACGCCATTCTTATAGATGGAGATGTCCTGGAGATTCACGAGATCCGCCGAGGAGAGATCATGATTGAACCAGTGCTGTCGATTGGAGTCGATCAGCCGCTGATTCGTGAGGATCCAGACATCGTGCTGGTACTGGTACCAGGTGAAGTAAGCCGAAATGCCCCAGCAAACGAGCCAGGCAATGGCGATCACCGTGACAACCTGCTGCATCACGGCATCCATCGGGGCAAACGCGCTGATCCCGCCAGCCACGGCGCCCACCGGCACAAGCGCCAGGAAGATGATTCCCAGTAAGCGCGGATAGAGAAACATCCAATGACGCCGCACGAGCAACATCAAGTGTTCACCGTCCTGCAGCACAACCGGCAAGTTCATGGGCCTCCACCTCCGCTACCTTGAATATCGACGTTCGCCCCGAGGCAGGATAGTGTAGACCAACCACACCCTAAGGGTAATTCCAGTGTGCTACGCTACGACTGATTTCTGGCGGGTTGCGCATGTGGCATATCAAGTCAATGCGGATACGGGCTCTCGGGACCGCGCTGATTCGGGCGCTGGTCGTGTTCGGCATGGTTACCATGGCCTCGCCAGGCCCGGAAAGCGCCGCCAACGAGATCACCCAACCGGCCGAGGAGGTCAATGAGCCCGCGCAGCCTCCCTCCTCGCTCTCAATCACCTGCTCCTCGAGTGCACTGATCACGTTTGATCCGCCTCGAGCCATGCCGCAGCGGGTGGTGCGGATCGATGTGATCGCCCCAGCTTTCTCCGACGATGTAGTGCTCTTAAGTGAGCTACCGATGTATTTTGAGAGCGAACTTGCCTTGTTAGACGGACATCGCTGGAGTTGGTTCACCTGGGTCCCGCAGGCCGGTGAGTTTGACGTCACCTTCATGGACAGCTCTCGCTTAGAATGCGCCGTTGCTCGATTGGTCATTGGGATACCCAGCGAAGAGGGCAGCGAAGCGCTCACGCCAACCGAATCGGCCGGCCTGGGCGAGCCGCCCACTGCCACTTCCACACGCACGCCGCGCATCCGAGTGACTGAAAGTTCAACTGACGAAGATTCAAATGACAATGTGTCGAGATCAGTGTCCGCCACACGCACACCGACTCGGACCCGCACTCCGACACCAACCCGTACGTCCTCTCCAACACGCGCCAGTCAGGCCGTTGATCCCCCTGACCCGACCCGCACCCCGAGTCCCACGAGGACCCTCACTCCAACTCCCACCGAGGTTCCCGTTCCGGTCATCACCAATGCGAGCCCGTCCGCGGTGATGTGCGGCCAGCCGCTCACACTGATGGGCCGTGGATTCGGAAGCAATCGCGGAGCTGTAGACGGCAAAGTGACCGTGGCTGACCGCGCGGTAACGGCCTATGAGCTGTGGACCGACACCGAAATCCGGGTACTCGTGGCGTTGAATACCCCATCCTCCCCGGAAGAGCGCGTGGAAGTGATCACACGGGGCGGAGCTTCAGGGATAAATCTGCGAATTTCTTGCTAAGGACCGCTGAGACTTCATGCACAGCGAGGACATGGTGACACGGCTAGGCTGTTGCTGTTATTGAAGTCCTTTCATGTCCCTTCCCTTCCAAGCGCCTCGGTAATCTCCCCAAGCTGCAGCGCCTGATGATCCACAATGATCGCAAAGCATTCTGCCAGGGTGAGAATCCTCAAGCTGGCGTGACGCGCCGTTAATATGAGATCTGCCTCGGTGAGCTCATCCAGGAGCGCCAGCGTTCCTGAGCGACTGGCGGCGAGACGCTCACGGGTTTCAGGGAGAGCCAGGTGCACCAGATGGTCTCGAATGGACCAGCGCTCATTGGCCGTCTCCCGGTCCCGATCGGCCTCTGAGAGACGCGCGAGAAGCACGCCGGTATCATCACCGGAATCTGAAAGCCTGTAGCGCAGATCGACGATCGTCATCATCATTGGCGCTCCAGATTCCAAACCTCGATGGTACAATGCCGCGCGTACCGGGCTTGCTCGGTGGATAGGGGCATGCATTCATGGAATACCGTAAGCTCGGCGCATCTGGCCTGAAAGTGTCGGTCATTGGCCTGGGCTCAAACACATTTGGCGCTACCGCCGAGGAAGCGGGGTCTACTGAGGTCATTCAGACGGCTATAGACCAAGGCGTGAACTTCATCGACACGGCCAACGTGTACTCTTTCGGCACGTCTGAAGAATACGTGGGTAAAGCCATCAGAGGCCGCCGCCACGATCTGGTGATCGGAACCAAGGTGGGCATCACCATGAGCGATAAGCCCAATGATGCCGGCCTCTCCCGCGGCCATATCATGAGCAGTGTCGAGTCCTCGCTCAAGCGCTTGGGCACGGATTACATTGATCTCTACCAGGCCCACACGTTTGATCCCGCCACACCCTTGGAAGAGACGCTGCGAACCTTCGATGATCTGGTGCGCCAGGGCAAGGTGCGCTACATCGGCTGCTCCAACTGGACCGCCTGGCAGCTTGCCTGGGGTCTTGGGATTCAGCAGGGCAATGATCTCGCGCCCTGGGTGAGCGTGCAGCCAGAGTGGAACTTTGTCAATGGGCTGCAAGATCCGCATCTCCAGCCGGCCTGCCGCGAATTTGGCGTGGGCATTATTCCGTACATGCCGCTGGCCGCGGGCGCCCTTACCGGCAAATACACACGTGGTGAAGCCCCACCACCCGGCACCCGCCTGGCTGATCGACCGCGCACCCGCCGAATTCTGGGAGATCGCCTCTTCGATTTGATTGATACGCTCACACCCTGGGCCGAAGCCCGCGGCCACACCCTGCCGGAGCTGGCCATTGCCTGGCTAATTGCCCAGCCCGAAGTGAGCACCGTCATCATCGGCGCCCGCCGTGCCCCTCAGGTGCTGGAAAACCTCAAAGCCACCGAGTGGGCGCTCACCCCAACCGAGCGAGACGAAGTGGCTGCGTTGGTGAACAGCATCTAGGAACCAGCCCCGGAATAACCGCTCTATCCCCAATATCTTATCGCCTGCATTCGGTCCCGCAGCACCGACACATTGAAGGCATAGGCCCTTCGCCTGCATACCCGTGAGCACTCAATGAACATATTCTCAGCCGATCCGCCTCTTTAGTCGGCCAGAGTCCTCGCGGTTCAAGTGACTTCAGATATGCCGGATGCTGCCGAGTATGTAGGTAGTGGATCGATCCATTCTGCTACAGTCGCGGGATATTGACAACCAGACAGATTCAAGGGATCACCTTCTTGTTCTGATGGTCGCGGTCCCAATTGTGCGATGCAGCGTTCTGGGTTGGCCACGCAGGGAAGGGAGAGTGAGCCTAAGGGGCCTGTGAAACTGGAATCTGTTTCTGCAGAAACGACCGGTTTAGGCGAACTGA
Source organism: Chloroflexota bacterium (assembly GCA_046154735.1). Classification (GTDB taxonomy): domain Bacteria; phylum Chloroflexota; class UBA6077; order UBA6077; family JACCZL01; genus CAVXYC01. Next base: position 3,614 of record JBJXFJ010000232.1, read on the forward strand.
GAGCAGCAATAACGCAATGAATACTCCAGACATCGAGTTAGAGCCTGAGTTCGTACGCAATGTGCAAGACGCTGTTGCACTATGGGCAAAATCCCATCCCGATCCTGACAAGCCGCACTTCCGGCCACTTGGACAAGGCAAGGAATACACTCCGCGAGAGTTCTGCCAGGCCATACGACGTCGAACTCGATTTGCCAAAGAGGCACTCCAGGTGTACTCTAGCATCCTCAATTCCCCCGAGAAGCGTGATCGCGACTACATTTTTGAGTTCATAACGGGTAAGCCTGCCCCGGTGTTAACCGGGATCTCTCGTCGCTCGTAGTTGGCCCACCTGCTCTTTGTGCTCCCCGGTGGTGACGAAACTGCCGAGTTGCTTTGCGTGTGGGGAGAATCACTGGCCAACGAGATTGGCCGCTCCGATCCCGCGGAGCATCATGCACGCAGCCTCGCCGCTACCGACGCGATTGCAGCAAACTTCTGGCTTCAACTCGTTGGCATCCACTGAGTGGCGTTCTATGGCCATGGGTTCTTGCATGCTCCTCCGCCACCCGCGTGGGCGGGAGCTCCCCCTCCAGCCCTGCTCGGGTCTGATGTTCAAACCTTGCTCCATCCCCAGGACGCCTCACGTCTTGGGAACATCGTTCTGTACGCCGTCTCATGCGTTGGTACCGCGTTATTCTCGGAACAGATAGTTCAGACGAGTCACCTAGCAGCAGTGATCGGCTACGATGATGTGATTTATCGCTGCGAAGGACAGGTTGCTGACTCATTCGAGCGTGTCGCGAACGCAGCTCTCCGTTTTCTTCTCGGACTTACCCACGAAGCAGGGCCTCTCACGGTCGAGTACGCTGTGAACTATGCTCAACGTATCTATCAGGAAGAAATAGCACGGTATCTGAAAGGTGGCGATCGATGGCCGGCCGCGTCCTGTGACGATTGTGCACCCGATCAGGCAGCGTGGATGCTCGGCCAACAGCTGCTCCACCTGAATTATCAGGGCGATGCTCAGGCGGTTCTTCCAGATGGATCAGAGGCGTAAGGCCAGGGCGCGAATCTGACTTGCGCGTTCGCAGATGGACGCGGCTTCCTCTGACTCAGTCCGGTTAAGATGCTCGCCTGGCCGTTACTGTCGCAGTGCGCAAGCCAACTCGCTGATATCGCGCTGATCCTCCAGATGGCTGACCCGATTGATCACGTCCTCAATGCGCTCCGGCGGCAGTAGGAAGCTCGCGTACCGCCGAAACTTCTCACTAATCTCGTCGAATGTGTACGGGTTACTGGGCGCGCCCTTCCAATCACTCACGGTGAAGGTGTACGTGAGGCCGTTCGCCGTGACGCTCACTTCTGCCACGGGCTGGCGGGGGTTTCCAAATAGCTCAGTGTGCTCCACCAGCTCAGCCATCTGGGCGATGCGCGCAACGGCTGGATCATTGAGATCCAGATGTACCCAAGTTTGCGGATCGGACGCATCCTGGCAGAGGGCAAGTGCGGCGGACCATGGCAGGCTGTATTGCGCGCCCATCAGGGTGGTGGGCTGCCGATCGGTGAAGCGCTCCTCCATCATGCGCGTGGCGCTCGTGATGCGGAGCTGCTGGATATCGCTCGGCTCAATATGCTGGGCGCGGCGGAGCTCATGAAGCCCATCAATCACCGCGTGGAACGAGATGTGACAGGGGTAGGCCTTAAGCACCATGGCCATCAACTCCCAGCGCTCGCCCAGCCCATCCAGCAGACGCTCAAGTTTGGGTGCTGGGGAGTACGCGTGCAGGAAACCATGGCTCCCCTCCAGCACGGTGGACGGTCCGGTAAAACCGCGCTGGGCCAGCAGTGCGCATTCAACACCCATCTGGGCGCCGCGGCCCAGGTGCAGACGCTTGGTCATGGCGCCTTCACGGAAGAACTCCACCAGCCCACCGCCGTGCGACCCGGCGATGCCCAGTGCGTGCAGAATGGCCTCCGCGTCCATGCCCAGCAGATTGCCCGAGGCCGCGGCGGCGCCAAAGGCCGCATTGGTGCCCGGACCATGGAAACCGCGCTCATCCTCCACCGCCCGGGTGGCCGCCAGACCCACCCGGCAGAGCAGCTCATACCCCGTTGCCACGGCCGTCAAGAATGCTTTGCCGCTGGCGCGCTCGCGTTCAGCAATGGCAAGCGCGGCCGGGAAGACCGCACCACTAGGATGGCATGAGCCCGGTGTGAACGGATGATCCACCTCAAATCCACCCACCATCACGCCGTTGGCCAGCGCTGCATACGCCGGTGACGTGGTCCAGTCACGTCCGAACACGGTACACGGACCGTGCGACGTTTCTCGAGCCAGATCCGCCACCATGTCCGACCAGGGCGTGCGGGCACCGGCACATCCGGCGGCCAGGTCATCCAGGATGTAGATCCGAATGGCTTCAATGACCTCGTTTGGGAGATCTTCATAGCGTGTCTCGGCAGCGAACTGGGCCAGACGTCGGGACTCATTCATGGGGCGCATTATACGGGCGAGCTCTGTAGTGGGGCGTGTGAGAGCGCCGCTTTGGATTTTCCAAAGACTGGATTGGGGGCAATGAAAAGCAGCACTCCCGCACGCCCCACCCCAAAAGTCTAGGGCGCACAAGATTCAGTTGCGCTTCGCCACGGGTCAATACCATCTGTACCGCCAACTTTACATTCCGTCTCTGGCCCAGTTGGTGACGAAAGTCGTAATCCTCCAGAGCGGACGCTGGCTGGTTACCCTGACGCGGACGGCGTTGTCAATGCGGACGCCGTAGGGGCGACTGGCAGTCGCCCGCGCCCCCACCCAGAACGAAGGAACCGGGCACGAAATCATTAGGTTTAAGCATCGCCGACCGGGATATCGCAGCGGGCGACCGGCCAGTCGCCCCTACGGATGTCGCGATCGAACGCGGAGGTCGCTGGTTGGGCACGCTGACGCAGACGCAGGTGATAGTGCAGATGCCGGTCGGCCGCATCGGGGGATTAACGCGCACGAAATGCTCGTGTTTCAGCGCGGCTCGTAGATCTCAAAGCTAAGGCGCACCGGTAGAAATAGAGGTCGCAGCTCCACGCCCGCCTGAGTAATCTCACTGACAAGTCGGCTTAACTCATCCCTGAGCTCAACGGTGGCCGCTTCCGCGTCCGACTGAGATTCCCAACGACTGAATGTTCCACAGACACCGCTCGCCTCGTCCATAAAGAAGCTCACGCCGAGACAACCCGGAAAATTGTGATAGCGCGGTGCGATGGAATCCACCGCGGCTTCGAGCTGCGCTCGCTCCCGAGCGCCAAATGGGAAGAGATACAGTCGTCCAAACATAATTTCGTCTCCCCAGCCGGAAACTAGAGGAATTCCAGGCCTAACGCCCAGAGGTGGATATAGAGCTTCCACAACTCGCCGGCAATCTGTGTGGGCGGGAGATGCTCATCAATCGTGACGTGTGCAAAGAGGGCTGACTCAGTGAAGCGTTGGAGCACTTCCGGTGCTGCACCCGCTACCAACCGCCGGGCCTCAGTGAAAGGAACAAACACATCGCCCCGGTCGTGCATGACATAGAGTTTCGTTCTAATTTGATCAACTCGCTCGCTAGGAGATATTGCAGCCAACCACTCGAGCGCGGACGGATGCAGCTCGCGCACCAGTTCAGTCACTTGCTCGCGTGAGCCCCCCTCGATCAGACCGACCACCACCCGGCCCTCTTGCGAAAGCACCGCACCGTCCGGCAAGCCGAGCGGTGGCACGCTGAGGTACGCCTCGGCCAGTGTCCGCTTCTCAAGCCCTTCCGTCATCGACAGAATAAGGTGCTTCACAAATGTGTATCGTGTCACAGCATCCGGAGTCCACGGTACGGCAACGCTGTCGACCACGATCTCACGGCTGGCTATGGAGATGAGCATCTCGCGCGCATCGAAGAACGCGCCAAGCACGTTAGCGAATTGAGCAAGCTCGGCGCCTCGCGGATCCTCCACCGCAAGGAGGACGAGTGAGCCCCCCACCGAGAATCCCGCCAGACCCATTCGCTGAGCATCAACGCTGGGCTCGGCTTGGAGCGCCTGGAGCGACTGTATCAGCGTATCCACTTCATCCGGGACAATGTCACCTCGCTGGAGCGCCTCTGACTCCGGTACCAGGACGGCCGCGCCGGACCGCGCGAGGCCCTCGGCGAATCGGACCATGTTCTCTGCGCGGCGAAGTCCAAATGCACCCGTGAACAGCACGATGCCACCAAACGGTCCTGGGCCAGCAGGCAGGTAAAGATCCGCATCCACCCGACCAGCCGGAGATTGCCAGGTGATCTCTCGGTGGGACGGCGGCGCCGTGAACACCAGGAGCGGGCGAACCGGAGCATTCTCGAACGCCTCTGGTAACAGCGCCAGCGTCTTGATACCGACACTCACCGATTGACGGACCATCCCTGCAAGGGTGAGGACCAGAACGATTGCCACCATGAATCGCCGGGTGGATGTCCGTACGCGCCTCGCACGCGGTGGCGGAATAGTGCTGCCTTCAGCCTGTGCCATGTCTCAGTCTAATCTCGGCGATGCGCACCAGCCCCCTCCATCCGGGTGGTTGTTACCACCCAGCGGTTCCTACCGCCTCTCGGGGTGCGGCACCTTGGAAGGACAAGCCGACAATCAGCTCAGCTCACGTTCTGCCGACGCTTTGGAACAATGTTGCTGCCCACTTCAACTGAGAGCCATGTATCTCCAAACGGAGCCAGAGTAACCCGTGCTCGGCCATCAGTAGTCACGCATCCCTGTTTTCCACGAATAAGGATGAACTCGCATGCAGCCTCGTCTGCCTGTCCACGCGGACGAACCGGTGCTGGACCATTGCCGGCTCATCATTGCTCGGCCTCCGCGAGTCATGCTCGAACAGACGAGTGTTCCCCCCAGGCCCTGGGACTCACCCCTCTTCGGCAAGCCGGATCAGGGCAAGCTGAATATTCGAGAGTTGTTGGCCGCCGTAGGTGCGTGCATTGTGGGGCTGATCTTGCCACGACAGCGGAGCATGGGCTGATTGCGATCTAAGCGCAAATGAACGGTGCAGACGAGTCTCATCCGTTCAGCCCACCATCTGCTCTCGACTATCCGAAATGACTACCCCTGGGCTTATACCTTCCTACCCATGTGGCTGGTGGTATTCCCGCTTCACCTCTTTAGAGTTGACACGGGACGGTGTTGCTCTGAAATCAGGGCACAGTGGACGGATGTGGCGACAGAAGCGATCCGTCGCCGACGAAAAGCCTGTCCACTTACCCCGCGCTCTTAAATCTGAATCTAGTTCTTCTGGCGTCCGCCCCAGAAATCAGTAGGCTGACAGGAAGGGCCAAAATCATGCCCGCTCGTATCCAACTCGTCGGTGCGGTTGCGTGTCTCGTCATTGCCACATCGCTGCTCTTTGTACCGGCGTCAGCCCAGGAAGACACGCCCCCTTCGCCCACTCCAACGCCCAATCGGGCACCCAGCTACGAACGAGGCGCGCCGCCTGGGGCGCTTCAGCTCCAGGGGCCGCCGCCCTCGATTAGCCAAGTCATTCTCGACGATTCGTTACAGGGGCGAGGGGCGATCCCCAGCAGATGGGAATGTATGACCGGGCGTAACGTCGGTGAGTTTGTGGGCGAGGGTTACATCGTCAAGGTAACCGGGCCCTGTGGACCG
>JBJXFJ010000235.1:0-9591 GCA_046154735.1 Chloroflexota bacterium
GAGAGGAAAGTCCAGACAGCGCAGAGCAGGGTGCCCGGCGTAAGCCGGGGTCGGGTAACCGATAGCTAGAGCCACAGAGACTATGACCCGAGGCCCCGTGTCGCAAGAGACGAGGTCTTGGGGGTGAAAAGGGTAATCCTCCCCGCTGCAACCCCAAGCATGGCTGGTGACGCTGCTCGTCGAGGTCAGGGTCGGGGGCACCCCAACATTGGTTGGGGGGGAGATTCGCGCCGTTCGCGGCGGCGAGCCTCTCAGACAGATGGTCGCACACAACAGAATCTGGCTTACTCTCCTCCGTGGTCCATTTCTCAGTCGATCTGATCAGTCTACATAGCGGAGCGCATGCATTTCAGTATCCCTGGGGCGTCTTAGCGGACGCCCGCGTGGGGGCCGTTTATAGTGCATGCCGCCGTAGCGCGTATTTGGCTTCAACGTTCTGGCTGGGGCATGTTCACCGGGTCAAGAGCAGTGTCACCGGCACGTCGGAAGCTTCTGGCAAATCACGGTAGGTTCGTGGGGGCGCTGATCCAGAGCACGTCTAGCCGGGCGTCGTTGCCTCGCAACCCAGCTCGCCCAGCATCGTTTCATCAGCCAGAGGCCGCGCCGCTCAGCGCCATGAGAAGGACCGCCCAAGCCGTCCCGACATTGTGCACAGGCGCGTTCTGCTGTGTACAGGTGGTTCCGTAGCTAAAGTGTGATGCGTCGTCCATTGCCCCTACCGGTGCGGGCCGACTACTCTGATCAGGCAGGAAACACCGGCTGAGACAACCCAAGATCTGGGCTGTCAATCCATACAGGTGTGAGCTTGCGTACTGTGCCGTTCCGATTACTCCACCGTCTTATCACCAACCGAGTCGAGGACCGCGCCTTGCGCGTGGCTCTCGCAACAGGCTGTGCGCTACTGACGCAGGGCGTCGTGGCGCTCGCGCCCGCCAGCGCGTCCGAATTAGCCGCTCGCTCCATGTTGCTCTCATCCACATTTGCACAGTTCGGAACGCTCCAGCTGGAAACGCCCGATTCCGAGCTAGAAGTACCGCCTGCCCCGGCAGAGCCTGCCACGGTAGCACGGACAAGTGAACTAGTCTCAGAACCCGTGCCGACTGAGCTCATCCCAGCGCCGACCTCACAACCGGAGCCAAGCAGCGCTACGCCTACGAGCCCAGCGCCCTCGTCCGCACCATCAGCCACCCCACCTCCCCCCGTACGGCCGCCCTTCGGCGTCGGTCAGTACACGGTGGCCAAGGGGGACACGATGTTTTCCATTGCCCGCAAGGTTGAGTTGGCACTCCCCGTATTGAGTGCGGTGAACGGGATTTCTGATCCAAACGCGGTGAAAATTGGCCAAACGATCTATATCCCCGCCCAGCCGGGCGCGGTCCACGTGGCGACGAAGGACGACTCGATCCAGTCATTGGCCACCCTGTACCAATCAAAGATCGAGCAGATCCGCGAGGCAAATCGCCTAGACAAGGACGCCAGAATCGAAGTCGGGCAGCTTGTGCTCATTCCCGGAGTCGTCCAGGCAAGTGCCGCTTCGATTCGCCCGCTTCCACCGACCACAACACAGCCTGCAGTGGCCACTGGAGGCGCCTCACCACTCCCGGCGCCTAAATCCGCCCAACCGTCCTCGGCAAACCTCAATCTGGCCAGTGCCCCGCAAGGATCCGTGGGCGATATGATGATGTGGCCGGTTCTCGGTCCCATTTCCACCACCTTCTCACCCGCGCACCGTGGGCTTGATGTGGTGGCCAATCACGGTGTTGCGGTCAAGGCGAGCCTTGCCGGTAAGGTGGTCGGTGCCGCTGAGGGGGACGGCCCCTATGGCTGGTATGTCATGGTGGAGCATGGTGGCGGCTTCACGTCCGTCTATTCCCATCTCAGCAAGCTCCGAGTGAAGCTGGGTGACGTTCTGGAGAAGGGGCAAATTCTGGGCGAAGTCGGAAGCACCGGGCTTTCCACCGGGCCACATCTGCACTTTGAGCTACGCCAGAGCAACGTGCCCATCGATCCCCGACCCTATCTGCCGTAGGGCAAGTGAAGAGTGATGAGTGATGGGTGCTGAGAGCATGATCCAGTACTCATCACTCAGTACTCATCACTCATCACTCATCACTCATCACTCATCACTCATCACTCATCACTCAACTCCCGCTGCTATACTGCCAGCAACCGTGGCCGGGTGCCGGCTGACGGCAGCAGACCATGTGCTGGGGAGCCTGTACCATGACCCAAACAGCAAACCCGAGCAGCGGCTCAGAAAAGATCGCGTTCTACCTTGACCCCACTTGACCGTGGGCCTGGCGGGCCGCCGACTGGATTCGGCAGGTACGCCAGGTGCGCCCCGTTCAGGTGCGCTGGCAGTTTTTCAGTCTGGAAGAGATCAATAAGGGTGACGGTGAAGTCGACTGGTCCGGTGGACGGAGCGCTCCAGTACTGAGAGTGCTGGCACTGGTGCGCCGATTGCACGGCAATGATGCCGTGGACCGCCTCTATGACACGCTAGCGCAAGCGCGCTTTGTGAACGAGAAAGCGTACACGGACGAAGGCGTCGTAGAGGCCGCTCTTGAATCTGCCGGGCTTGACCCAGCATTGCGAGCCCAGGCACTCGCTGACGATTCCACGCGCGCCGAAGTTCTTGAAGAGCATACAGAGATCGTCAAGCGAATGGGCGGATTCGGCGTTCCGACCATTGTCTTGGACGATAACACCGGACCGGGCATGTTCGGGCCGGTCATCGCAACGGTTCCCCAGGGGGAGGCTGCCGGCGAAATGTGGGACCATCTGCTCTGGTTCACGCGCCAAACGGACTTCTTTGAAATGAAGCGCTCCCGCCCACCGCGAGGTCACTGATCGCGGAGTGAACCACGGAGTCACGAGGGCACTGAATGCGGCGAATGCCGATCCGACTTTGATACATTCCCGCACTCCGTGACTTCGTGTCTCCGTGGTTCACTCCATCGCTGCCTAGCGACTTAGCACGCCCAGGGTTTTCGCATCGGGAATCACGTGCACCAGCAACGGTTCCGTTCGTCCACGGACCTCGAGCTCGTGGCATTCAAAACGGCTTAGATCCACTCCCGCCCGCCGGGCAACTTCCTCCGAGACGATGAGCTGGCTTTTCATCTCTTTATTCATCGACTCGAGACGACTCGCCGTATTCACGGCGTCACCAATTGCGGTCACCGTGCGGGCTTGCCCATAACCCATCTCGCCGACAATCACCGGGCCCATGTGGATACCAAGGCCGATGCGTAGCGGTTCATGGAGATCCATATGCAGCTCGATATTGAGCGCGTCAAGTGCTTCAGACATCGCCACGGCGGCACGTAACGCATCCTGGCAACCTTGCACGGGCCCCTTCTGGATACCAAAGAGCGCCATTACACCGTCACCAATGAATTTGTCCAGGTGCCCTCCAGAACGCTCCACTGCCTCGCCCATCGCGGCGAAATAGCGATTCAGGAGATAGACCACATCATAGGGAAAGCGGTGCTCGGCAAACTGCGTGAAAGAGCGGATATCCGCAAAGAGAATCGCAATCTCCTGCTCGGTTCCCAGCGTCAGAGTGGTACGCACCAGTCCTTCCGTCGGTCCAATCGTGGCGGGAACCAGAGGGAACACTCTGAGATCTGCCACTGGTCGGAGCTGGCAAGCAAGCCGAACGTTTGGTGGGGCACCGATCCGCTGGAGCGCAAGCTGCTCATGACCTGATGCCACGGGCAATGCATCCTGCTCATGGACGATACGTGAGCGGCAAGTGGTGCACCGGCCTCGACCGCCGCAAACGGAGGCATGCGGAATTCCGGCTGCCCGGCTTGCCTCGAGCACGGACATGCCTCGAGGAACGACCACGGTGCGCCCCTGGGGATACGAGAGGCGCACCACTCCCCGTCGCCGCTGAATGAGTGCTCGGATTCCTCGGCCCGCGAACGTGGCCGCGGTGAGAGACAAAAAGATACCCACGGCCACGCTGGACCAGCCAAGAACCACGGCGTTGTGTTCTTGAATGCCGGCCGGAAACGTCGCGGCGTGCCACGTGGGGTCCTCCCAGAGGGCGCCAAACGTGCGCCCAGCATGGGCAAATCCCAGCAGTCCAAACACCGGCAGTAGCAGGGCCAGGGGCCGAAGCCAGGGCACGGCTCGAGGATACCACGGCCGAAATCGCAGCCAGAAATGCACACCCATGCTGCCGTGTGCCCAGGCCAGTACTAGCAGAAGAGACTGCAGAATCACCGATTCCGGGTGCTCCACCCACATGCCCGCCACAACATACGCATAGGAGTCATTGACCCCATAAGTAGCGCTCAACACCTGGGTTCCGAAGATGTGTGGAATCAGAAAGACCGGCATCAGCAATCCCATTGCTAACCGAGCAATCTCCCAGCGCGGCAAGCGCAGATGCCGTCGGCGATAAAGCGCCCAGAGTACGAGCGCCACATGCGCGATCAGTGCGGAATATAGGAGCAGTCTGCCGAGCGGGTTTCGCCAGAGAGCGAGAAATACCAATCGACCACCCTCCAGCAGCTCAACCGAGATCAGGCCGAGGGAGTGGTTGATGAAGTGCGTTGCCACAAAGACGAACAGAACGAGGCCAGACCAGAGGCGCAGTCGGTGTTCCATACTCGCAATACTACGAGCGCTCTGGATGTGATGGCTAGGAGCCTCAAAATCTTCAACGTCCGCGCTTTGGAGAGTCCAAGGCATCCGGTCATCAACGCTCGTACAGTTCGGCGTCATTACCTCGGTGGTTCGTTATCTCCGGTCGCCCGGTTGAGCTGTGGAGTGCGTGTGGCCGCGACACCGCTTTCGTCTCCAAGGACTCGCTCGGCACCGACCACGGAAATAAAAGCGGTGTCACGGCCACACGCACTCCGCAAGGGCAACTCTCGAACATCATGCGTCACGGCGTACTAGACATCTGAGTCGCAGTCGAGCCATCGCCATTCAGCATGTCGTTGTCGGGCGGTAGCTCGGTAGAGTCGCTGATAGCTCTTGTGAACGCCTCCGAGCGTCCGGAGCTTCGGGTGGGCCGGGATGACGTCATCAAGTATGGCTGCGAACACCGATCGGTACCACCGCCACTCTCGCACAACGAGCCAATCCATCCCCGCCTTGAATAAGCTCAACACTCACACAGAGCGCTGGAATTTAGTTCCCTTTTAGGTTAGCTCGCTATCGTGGAGCCTGACTCACCTGCCGGGGTGATGTCCAAATCTCAGCTCCGCGGGTAGGAGAAAGGAGCCTATACCTCTCGCGGTGATCGCCGTTCTGCCGAGGCCAAATTCTCGGCCAACTTCTATGAAGCGGGGAAGGTCATGAAAAAGATACACACCATGCGCTTGCTGTCGATGTTGCTGGCGACTGTGTTTGCGCTACTCGTCGGGTTCACTGGCCCAGGCGTCTGGGCAGAAGAGTTCAAGATCGCGAAAATCTACTTTGAGTACAACGCTTCGGCGAATGATCTAGGCGTACATGTCTCACTGGATGCCGAGGACTGGGAACTGCTCCAGATTACTCATCCCAATGGCACGATGCTGATGGAGGTTATGCCCAAGTCAGGCTTCAAGAAATTTGGCCTCACCGAGATGTTCTTTGAGGGCGCGGAGCCGTCACTTGAGGATGTCCCGCTCCGAGACCTGCTTGCCCAGTTTCCGCAAGGGATTTACAAGTTCCAGGGGAAAACCGTGAATGGAACCGCTCTGGAGAGCCTACCGACACTCTCCCACGCGATCCCAGCCGGCCCTCGGGTCTCGGCCGTAGTGGATGAGGACGAGGTCACTATCAAATGGAGTGGCGTAAGCTCGCCTCCACCCGGGTTTCCACGCGTGCCCGTGAATGTTGTGGGGTACCAGGTCATTTCTGGTCTGTTCCAGGTCACCTTGCCCGCCACGAGCCGAAGCCTGGCAATCCCGGAGGAGTACGTCCGCTCTCTCCCGAATGGTACGCACCCGTTCGAAGTTCTGGCGATAGAGAAGAGCGGCAATCAGACACTCACCGAAGGCACTTTCGTGAAGTCCGGAGTGCGGTCTGAATCACGGCGACCGCGCGCGGAGCGCGGCCGGTAAGCTCCTGAAGCATCGGTCCAGATCCGGTGGGCCGATGCCCTACTCACTACGATTTGGGGGAATGGCCGAGTTGGGGTAATGATGCTCGCGCTCAACATGCCGCAACGTGCGGCCATTCCGAATCAAACCGTTGCAGTCCCTGTGCACACCACTGCCTCTTGGGGTTCATCTCCACCCATCATCGCCGGTAGGGGATTGTCGGATGAATGAATCTCGTCTCCGCTCTAATGCGAAGGTCCATCCCAGACTGAAAGCTCCGCACGTTTTAGCAACCGTGACCCATGATCAGTTAAAGCTGAATTGAGGTCGCGAGTATGAAGGAGCGCGGAATGCGAACCGTGGTAGTTGCCGACGATGAGCCCAGCCTGCGGCTCCTGGTGTCTGCAACAATCGCCTCCGATGAATGTCACGTGCTGGAAGCAAGTGATGGCGATGAAGCCTGGCATCTTCTGCACACGCATCGCCCAGACGTTGCCTTGCTCGATGTGCAGATGCCGAGAATGACCGGTTTGGAGCTCACTCGCGCCATCAAGTCCTCGTCAGCACTGAGGGCTACGCGAATCGTACTTCTCAGCGCCAAGGCGCAGGAATCGGACGTGCAAGACGGTCTGGATGCCGGGGCAGACCGGTATCTCACCAAGCCATTCTCGCCGTTTGAGCTCCTGGCCATTATTGATGATCTCCTCGAGCCGAGTGCATGCTGATTCATTCGTAAGACATGAATATGAGCCGCTGGTTACGCCAACGGAGGTTTCCAAAAGCAGGCCTCCTCTCACAATTTACGCTCGTCGGGATTGTGAGCAGCCTGCTCATCGCCGCTGCCTCGAGTTGGATTATCGAATCCCACGTCAAGAACTTGATGCTGCGCGAGATTGAATCACGGGCAATTGAACATGTGAGCTTCGGCCTACCAATGAACGTGCGCGCAAGCGACTTCCAGCCACCCTACTCACCAGAAACACTCGACCGCATTGCCACACGACTGGACCTCATGGTCCGAGGCGTCGATCCATCGAGCGATGGACTCCTACGCATTCATCTATTCTCGTCTGACGGGACCATTGTCTACTCGGACAACTCTGCCCTGCGGGGATACCAGGTCTCCCCCAGCGCTGAGCCAGGACTCGCCGCGGCACTCCAAGGCCACACCGTCTCGGCCATTTCTAGGCTCTCCTCCGAGAAGTCTCAAGCGATCAAGGCCTTCCATACCGATGCGCTCGAGGCATTTGTGCCGGTGCGAATTGACGGTCAAATCGTCGGCGCATACGAGATCTATCACAGCCTGGACATGATTCACTCGGTGCGTCCACTCATCTGGACTCTCGTGAGTCTCGGATTCCTCACGCTCCTGGTGACGTTGCTGTTTATTGTTCGCAACGCAGCGCAGCGCATTCAGCGGCATCTGGCGGAACGTGAGTTGCTAGTGGAGCAAGCCGCGCGCGCTCAGGCAGAGATGGCAGCGACCCAGGAGCTGGAACAGATGAAAGATGAGCTCACGTCCGTGGTAAGCCACGAGTTACGCACTCCGTTAGCAAGCATCGTCGGCTTTATCGAGCTCATGCTGTATCGAGAGTATCCTCCGGCACAGGAGCGCCAGTTCCTCCAGTTGGTCCACTCAGAAGGGCTTCGTCTCACCTCGCTCATCAATGACTTTCTCGATCTCCAGCGCCTGGAGAGCCGTGGAGCCAGCATTCACCGGAAACCGATCGATATGACCACGAGCATTGAACTGGCGATCGCGGCTGCCGGGGATGATGCCCAGCGGCCGGTCATGCTCAGCCTCGATGACACACTCCCCACCGTGCATGCGGATCCAGACCGAATTCAGCAGGTGCTTGGGAACCTGATCTCCAATGCGAGGAAGTATTCACCGGATGGGGGAGCAATCACGGTGCACGCGCGGCAGGACGGCGAGTGTCTCACGGTATCCGTGCAAGACCAGGGGCTCGGTATCCCCGACACCGCGCTTCCCAAGCTCTTTCAGAAGTTCTATCGTGTTGACAACAGCGATCATCGCGACATCAAGGGCACGGGCCTGGGACTCATGATCTGCCAGAGGATCGTTTCCGCCCATGGAGGAACCATCTGGGCAGAGTCCGAGGGGCTCCGGCACGGAGCCCGTTTTAGCTTCACGCTCCCGCTGCACCAGGCCTTCTCGCCCCCGCCAGAGCATGTGGACGTACTCATCATTGAAGATGATCCAAGCTTTGCCCGCCTGCTAGAGACTCAACTGAAGGATCGTCAGCTCTCCGCCCTCACACTGGGCAACGCTGAAGCGGCGCTTCAATACCTTACATCCAGAATGCCGCGGGCAATTGTGCTCGATCTCTTGCTGCCGGACATGTCCGGCATGGACTTCTTGAAGCGGATTAGCCGTGAAATCGCCAGCCCACCGCCCTGCGTTGTGACGACCATGCAGGACCTTTCGGCACACGAGACCCGCATGCTCAAAGAGCACGGCGCCGGTGCCATTCTGAAGAAGGGTCCGCGAGCCGCCATGGACGCATCAAACCATGTTCTCGAGCTTGTTCGTCTCCAGGAATCACTCATGAGTGCAACCGGTTAACAGGCTGCTCCCGGGCAGATCATCGGGAAGCCCAGTGCGTCTAGACCAACCGAAACACGCGCACGGGCGCGCCGCGCCCCTTGACCTCAACGTCACCGATGTCCGCCGCGTCAGCTCTAGCCTCCGGTACCGCGCCGCGGACGGCCTCTGAAACCAGCAGCTCAGACCCAAACAGCTTGTTAAGCTGCTCTATACGCGAGGCCAGATTTACGACGTTGCCGATGATGGTATATTCCTTGCGCTGCTCCGAGCCAGCGTTTCCGGTTACCACCGCTCCGGCGTGAAGGCCAATGCTGATGCGCGTTGCGGGAATGGCCCCGGTGAGGTTCCGCGCGTGTACCTCGTCAATAGTCTCCCGCGCCGCCTGAACCGCATTGCGACGGTCGTCCTCACTTGAGATCGGGGCGCCGAAGACGGCCATAAATCCGTCACCCAGAAATTTGTTCACGATGCCGTGATTGCGATTTATACATGCGATGATGAACACAAACAGAGCGTTCAGATACTCCACCACCTCCTGAGGCTCGCGCGATTCCGAGAAGGCGGTGAAGTCACGAATATCAAGAAACATCACGCAGACGTTGCGAACCTCTCCGCGCACCTCCACATCCTGCTGGAGGAGTCGCTCAACCACCGCCGGGGAGACGTGCTGCCCGAACATATTGACGATCCGATTACGTTCCTCAACAGATCGAATCGAGCTGATGATCTCTTACCAGAAACGCAAGCTCACATAGCCGGCTACGAGACCGCACATGAGCATGATGCTGCCGCGGAACGCGTAAGGGATTGGCGAGATGAGCTCATCCGGGCAAAACGATGCCCCCACTTCACTCAGTAGTACATGCGCCAGCACCACATACTCCACGGGGCTGTCGCCGGCGGCCATTATACGGAGATCCGCGCGGCGCAACTGAACAGTTCAATCCGCGGAGGAGGCGGCACATTTAGCACACTGAT
>JBJXFJ010000236.1:0-2943 GCA_046154735.1 Chloroflexota bacterium
CCAGCACGCGATCCGAACAACAATAACTTTGTCTATCAGCGTTTCCAGCGTCGAATTGCACATTACGACGATGCCTGCAAGTGCACGCAGGGAATTCTGCTCGGAGATATGCTGAAAAGTGTCATCACGGGCGAAAACTTGCCACTCGATCTTGAGGAGCAGGCCCGAGACAGTGGCCTGTACCGGCAGTACGACACCTCTTCCCGCGCCAGCGTGAAACGTCCGAACGTGAAAGAGATGGAAGGCACCGATATGACGCGGGCCTTTGAAGCAGACCGCCCCTCCACCGCGGGCGGCACCACCCCAACCGGACCAGTGGCCGCCCCGCCGGTGCCAGCCCCACCGGCAGCCACCTCTGAACCAGCCGGCGGCAATCGGAGATCGCCCACCGCGACGCCATCGAGCTCACGTAACGTCCGAAGTGAGCCCTATGTGGCTGAAAGCCCCGAATACGGAATGAACGTGTTCCTGTTCGGACACGAGAATACCACCGAGCGAGACCTCAACAACGTGAAGCGGGCGAACTTCGGCTGGCAAAAGTCGCTCTTTCAGTGGCGGATTATTGAGCCAGACAAGAAGGGGACATTTGACTGGACCGAGTCGGACCGAGTGGTGGCGGCATCCACGAAGGCGGGAATCAAGACGATCGCTCGCGTGGACTTCCAGCCTGATTGGGCGCGGCGATCCAAGCACCACAATGGCCCTCCGGATAAGTATGAAGACTATGCGGACTTCGTGAAAGCGCTCATCTCGCGCTACAAGTCCGGATCATCGCGTGGCGAGATCCATGCCATTGAAATCTGGAATGAGCCCAATCTTGACCGAGAGTGGGGCGGCGCCACGATCAACCAGTCCTCGGCTTCAGACTATGTGCGCCTGCTCCGGCTCGCCTACGCCGCGGTAAAGGAGGCTGATCCATCGGTCACAGTGATCTCCGCGGGCATGTCACCAACGTGCACCGACAACGACCAGGCGCGTCCTGATGACAAGTATGTGCAATGGATGTATGACGCCGGGGCAAAACCGTACTTTGACGTGTTGGGCGCACATGGTGCCGGTTACGACAAGCCACCGAGCGCCTCCACTCAGGAATCCATTGAGAAGAACAACGGCTGTCCCGTATTTACGTTCCGTCGAGTTGAAGATGTGCGCAAGGTCATGGAAAACAATGGCGATGGAAAAAAGCAGATCTGGCTGCTTGAATTCGGCTGGACCACGGATAAGGTTCACCCCGAGTTCTCCTGGTTCGCGGTCTCGCCGGAGACGCACGCGCAGTACATCGTTGATGCCTATCTCTGGGCAAAAAACAACTGGGCACCCTGGATTGGAGTCATGACGCTGTGGAACATGGCTGACCCTGGATGGGGGCCGGACCGAGAGGAGTTATGGTGGAGTATCACCAACCCCGATGGCTCCCCGCGTCCCGCGTATACGCGCCTGCAACAAGCTCGGAGAGATGGCCCGCTGAAGTGATATCGCACATGGAGAGAGGCCTCAGTACCAAAAATATCGACCAAGATTGACAGTCCAGGGTGGCGCTCGGTAGGGACGTCAGCCTATAGTGCCAGCGCAAATTCAGATACGATGACCTATCAGAGGAGGTTCTGACTGTTGCTCAAGAGAGCAATGCCGTCTATCTTGGCGGCCTTGAGTGTAGCCCTTGTGGCCTGCTCGCCCGGTGGCGGGGCCCGTCAACCGGCTCAGCCCAAACCAACGGCGGAACGCACCACCCCTAGTGGCCGTGCGCCGACACCCGTCATTGCCGCGCCCATTGTCCAGCTTGTGGAGGGAGGCAAAGTGGCCAGCCCATCCCCTGCTGTCCACGTGTTTCTCTGGGGCAATGCCGATACCACAGACCGAGATCTCCAGGCAGCCAAGGATGCCGGTTTCACCTGGGTGAAGCAGCGCTTTGAATGGCGCTTTATTGAGAAGTCGCGTAAGAACTCATTCGAATGGCAAGAGCCTGACCGAATCGTGAATGCGATCAACCAATCTGGCCTCGGAATTATTGCCAGAATTGACAATCAGCCGGATTGGGCGCGCCGAGATCGCATCTTCCCCGCCAGTGGTCCACCCGATAAGATG
This sequence comes from Chloroflexota bacterium, assembly GCA_046154735.1. Lineage (GTDB taxonomy): Bacteria > Chloroflexota > UBA6077 > UBA6077 > JACCZL01 > CAVXYC01. Next base: position 2,086 of record JBJXFJ010000236.1, read on the forward strand.
GAGGACTGGAAGGACTATGTGGAATCTCTGGTAGAGCGCTACCGCGGGAAGATCCAAGCGTATGAGGTCTGGAACGAGCCAAACATCACGCGTGAGTGGGGGAACTCCCAGCCGAGTGCAGCGGCCTACACAGAGATGCTCCGTGTCACGTATACGGCGATCAAGAAAGCTGATCCGCAGGCCATTGTGATCTCGGCGGGCCTCTCACCGACCACTGAGATCTCTGAGCGTGCACGATCCGATACCTTATTTCTCCGAGAGATGTACCAGGCTGGAGCAAAACAATACTTTGACGTTCTGGGTGCGCATGCCCCAGGCTTTAAGGCGGCTCCGGAAACGGATCCGGCGGAGGTAGCGCGGAATCCGCAGCTCAACAACAACGACCCCAGCGCTGAAGAGCTTCGTCGCGCCTATGCATTCCGGCATGCGGAGGATCTGCGCAAGATTATGGTGGACAACGGTGATGCCGATAAGCAGATCAGCATCATGGAGATGGGCTGGACGAGCGACGTCCGACCAAACTCCCCATACACCTGGCACGCCGTTACCGAGGATGAAAAGGCTCAGTACCTCACCCGCGCTGTCCAATACGCGAAGACCAATTGGGCACCGTGGATCGGACACATGACAATCATTTACATCCCAGATCCAAACTGGGGGCCAAGTGAAGAGCAGTATTACTGGTCCATCAAGAATCCGGATGGTACGGCTCGCGCAGCCTTCGACGCGCTGAAGGCTGCACTCCCAGGACTGGCACCACGTCCGCCGGCTGCCGCCGGCACTGCCGCATCGCCAGTGCCTAGCCCGGGGGCCGCTCGCTAAGGTCGACTCAATCTCGCTGAAGTACGGAAGAGCCCC
>JBJXFJ010000239.1:0-2621 GCA_046154735.1 Chloroflexota bacterium
CGGCGGGTTGGAAATCAACGTGGCCTCGAATGTGACCGCCGTTGATCACATCCTGAATGACCGGTCCATTGCGACTCAAAAATCCGTCACGGTGATTACCGACACCGGGGCGGTAGGGCCCACACCGGGCGACACCCTTGAATACACTATCACCGTCCAGATCTCAGACTTCTTCGTCTTCCAGAGCGTCGTTCACCTGACCGCGTGATTCAACATGACGGCCCAAGCGCAGTCGGCCCTCGGCGAGACAGCTCCCCGGCTGGAGGACCGTCGGAGCCGGCACAAGGCTGGGAAACGTCATCTCCTCCAGCTCGTCCTGCGCCTCGGCCGTGTCCTCGAGCGGTTCGGGAAGCGGCGGTTCCGGATGGGCACTCTGTGGCGGCGAATCCGAGAGTCCTACCGGACTCCTGTGGGCATCCACAGGAGTCGCCGCAACCACCGAATCCTCCAGGCTCTCGCCAGATGCTTCCAGATCTGTGGCCGAGGAAGTTGGGCCAGGCTCTGAGCTCTGGCCAGGCGGCCATGGAAGCTGTGTCATACGTCAGTCGGTGCGAAACGCGAAACGGGCATTTCCGAATGCGATCTCGTCTCCATTCGCAAGCGCACGTGGAGCGGTGATCCGCGGACCAAAGGCTCCGTCTCCGGTCGCTTTCGCGAACACTCCATTCGTGGAGCCCAGATCACGCAGCATCCATTGGTCTCCTTCTCGATAAATCTCAGCATGCTCTCGCGATAGGTGCACCGACTCAGGAATCGAGGAAAGATCGATGTCCACGGGCCCGGTCTCAGGGTCGAATCGCCCGACCACCATGCGCTGACCGAGCAGCGGAATTTCTTCTCCTGTAGGCGCCCCATGTCGAATGGCGATGAGCCGTGCTCGTGTCTTGGATGGCGATGCGTTGGAGCCTGGATTCGGCATGGCCTCGCCCGTGAATGATGGCGCCGACCCATCTGCCGCGACCTGTTGCTCCGTGGTACCGCTGCCCGCGGGGGAGCTGGCAGCGTCTGGCGCGGCAATGTCTGGAATCGGGGCGCCAGCGCTTCCCGCCGGCGGCTCTGGTGGCGCGGCGTTGCTTGAATCCGAGGGCCGAGGCACGGGCGAGGCGGACGGTGCTGACGGCGCGGAGGTGGCTGCTCCCCCGGCCCCTACACCAGACCGGGCGCCAACCGGGGTACTCACCGCCATGAGAGATGCCCCGCACTCCTCGCAGAACTCCGCGCCGGGGGGATTATCGTGTTGACACACTCCACATACTGACATTGCTCTCTCCTTCATGCGGCTCGTAACGGGCCGCCAGTCGTCTCGGCTGTCGACATCACGCTCCGGTGAGCCGGCGAATCTCGTCCTGGGATGGGACGTTGGTCGGCTCATCGGCCGCGCCCACTTTCATCGTCTGGGTCCGGGAGCCCAGCTTGATCGTCTTCTGTGTTCCAATGGAGATCGTGCCGGCGCCACGCAATTCGTCCTCAGCCTTACCCAGTGCCAGGGTCATGCCCCGATTGCCCAGTCTCTGGGTCATGGAGCGAGCAACCTGCAGCGTGCGAGCTGCCTGTTGCGGGTCTGTTCGGGCCTGTTCGGTCGCCTGGCGAACCAAGTTGTCCACATTCCGCTGCTGGACATACCCCATCACTTCCGGGTCAACCGACGCGGCGAGCGTGTCGTCGGTGGTGAATTCAACGATCAGATCCGCGGGCGGAGCCTCGCCTCGGTAGCTCTCAGCCGGGACGGAGTAGGTGACTCCGAGCTGGGCCAATCGGGCCCGTACCGCCGGTCGCCCTGGCACATCAAGCTCCAGGATGAAGACCGTATGGTCGCCGGCCTCCAGGCTGCCAAGCTTCAGTGGCGATTGCGCGGGGTCCAGCTCTGCCAGACTGGGATAGACGCGCATGGCGCTCACGAGCTGCACGCCCTTGACCGTTTTCAGGATGAGCTGCACGTCCGAGATGACCTCACGGGTAGCGGCGCCCAGCTCTTGCTCAAAGATGTCCGGCAGTGCCGTCATATCGCGGAAATCATAAGGGCGGCCCTGGGTCACGCTGCACAACTCCGCCAACAGGTCCTCGTTGTACTCTTCCCCAACGCCCAGCGCGACGATCCGAGCATTCTCCTCGGCGAGTCCGGCGGCGGACCGGCGACACTCGTCCTCATCGACGGCGAGTCCGTCGGTGAGTAACAGGATTGTCCGCGCACTTGCATCGGACTGGCTCAGTTGCGCCGCGGCGTTGGCCAGGCCCAGTGCCATCTGTGTGCCGCCGCTGAAGTCACGGAGCTTCTCAATGGCTCCCATCAGACGATCGGTCTCCTGGTTTACCGAGCCGGAAGCGAGCACCTGCGACTCGTCATCGAACTGGATCAACGAGATCGTGTCATCCGGCCGGAGCTGGGGGCTCTGGATCAAGCGCCGGGCCGCGTCCATTGCGATGTCGAGCTTGCTGACTCCGCGAAACGTGGCATTGTAGGTCTTCCCATCGACTATCACAGGATCGGTACGAACGAGCTCGGGGTTCGTGCCGGGGGCTGGCTCACGCATGGAGCCACTGGTATCGATCACCGCCGCCAGATGCACCCGTGGTCGGGCCTGGCCCGCCTCGGGCGATGGCAGCAGCTTGATCATCACAAA
>JBJXFJ010000252.1:0-18103 GCA_046154735.1 Chloroflexota bacterium
ACGGATCCGCTGAACATGGATGGGAACCGGAACGGAATCGCCTGCGAGGGAGCGGACGGCGCGGGCTTCGTGCAACCGCCGCTGGATCACGTGCCGGTGCCCCGGCCGTAGACTGTGGCGCGCGGGCGCGCTATGGAGTGCGGGTGGCCGTGAGACCGCTTTCAGTTCCGCGATCTTTGCTGGAGTGGACTCGGAATTGAAAGCGGTGTCACGGCCACTCGCACTCCACAGCGCGCCCGCGCATGATGTGGCTCAGGCGAGGGAGCGCTGGGTATGCGCGTGCGGCCGGACTTGCATCCCCAGGATGGCGCCGATGAACGCGACAAGGCCGGCGATAAAGAAGGCCGGGCCGTAGTCGCCCATCATCACACGGGCATAGCCACCACCCCAGGCTGCTAGGGCGGACCCAATCTGATGGCCCAGAAAGACCCAGCCAAACACGTATGGAGCTGAGCGGCGACCGAATCGATCGGCGATCAGTGAGATCAGAGGCGGGCCGGTGGCCAGCCAATCCAGACCGAAAATGACGCCGAAAATGAACAAGCCGGGAATCGAGTCGAAGAACATGATGCTCGAAAGGGTGGGCAGCATCAGGAGTGCAACTCCACGAATGACAAACGCCCCAGCGAGTATCCTGCGTGGATCCATGCGATCTGTGAGCCAGCCTGAGCCAATGGTTCCAAAGAAGTTCAGAAAGCCCATCATCCCAATGGTGGAGGCTGCGGTCATCTCAGAGATTCCGTGATCCACGGCGTGAGGAATGAGATGCGTTCCAATGAGCCCCGCGGTTGTTCCGCCGCATGTCGCAAATGCGCCGAACAATAACCAGAACGTGGATGCTCGGAGCACCTCGCCCCCGGCAACGCGCGGCTCCGAGCTGAGCGGCCGGAATGGACTGGAGTCGCCGGCGTCAGCGCCGAATGGCCGCAATCCCAGTTCCGATGGATCGTTGCGCGTGAACAACGCCAACGGGATGAGGACGGTGAACGCGAGCGCGGCCAGAAGCGCCGCCGCGACCCGCCAATCAAAGGCGAGCACAATGGCCATAAGCGACGGGTAAAAAATGAGCTGTCCCATGGATACGCCGCTGGTGAGAATTCCGCTCGCCAGGCCTCGCCGTTTCACGAACCAGCGCGTGGCCACGGCGGCGGATGAGACCGTGGCGGCGCCACCAGCTCCAAGTCCCACAATGAGCCCCCACAGCAGATTGAGCTGCCAGAGGGAATTCATGAACAGCGTTCCGGAGACACCGATGCCGAGGAGGGTGAGCCCCGACATCTGGACGAACCGCACGCCGCGCAGCTCAATCAGCTTGCCGGCCAGTGGGCCGCCAATGCCGTACATGAGCAGATTCAGTGAGACAGCCTGGGAAAGATCCGCGCGGCTCCAGCCGAACTCCTGCTCAAAAGGTACGATGAGAATCGGCGGCGCAGCGCGAATTCCCGCGCCCGCAAGCACAGAGAAAAACGTGAGCACCACAACGATCCACGCATAGTGAATGCCAAACCGCTGCATCGCGCGGGAGAGGGCGGACGGAGTTTGAAGCGCCATGTGCAGCCATTATAGCCATGAGACCAACGCAGCCAGTGATCACGAAAGTTCACGGGTCCGGAGATTCACGGCGCATGCTGCCATAGCGGGGGATGTGGGATACGGTTCAGTGAAAAGTGAGGACGGATGAGGAGCTGAGCAAACACTCGTCCGTACTACCAGCCAGCCCGACTCTACCCAGCAATCCTTCGCGCCGCATCCACCCCCCCGGTATAGGTGCGAATGGATTTAGGCAGCCGAATGGCAGTAGTTGACCCGTTTCCCCCATTAAGCATGTTATCTGCCGCTGACAACTGCCGGCCTGTGTCACAATGCGCATGGGGGTGGCTATGACGAGCATTATCGTGTGTCGACACGGCGCGACAGACTGGAATCTCCTTGGTCGATACCAGGGGCAGTCCGATATCCCTCTCAACTCAGACGGCGAGCGCCAGGCTCTCACGCTGGGTGAAGAGCTACGAAGCGAGTTGATTCAGGCCGTGTACGCGAGCGCGCTGCAGCGCGCCTGGCGTACTGCCGAGACGATTGCGGGATACCATGGACTCGAAGTTCGACGCGACGCTCGTTTCAACGAAGTGGACGAGGGCGCCTGGGAAGGGCTCACGTTGGAGGAGATCGTTGACCACTATCCTGAGCAGCATGCGGACTGGGTGAAGGGTACGCTGGAGAGTAGGCCGACGAACGGTGAGTCTATTGGCGAGATGCGGGTTCGCATTTCCGCGGCGCTGGCTGAGATCGTTTTGGCGTGGCCCGAGGGGAAGATCGTCATCGTGGCTCATAAGGTAACGCTCAATGTACTCCGCTCAGTGGTGACGGGCGAGCCGACCGAGACAACATTACGCAATCTGCCATTGAATGGCTCACTCTACCGCTGGGAGATCCCCGCCTCGATAGCGGATGGACGATTGGAAGGGGCGGCTCTTTGATGGAGTGCGCCCCCTCCGTGCCCGCTTACCCGGCGTCGTATGCGTACAGATTGAACTTATCCATCAAACTAATCAGCTTGGCGGAATAGGCGGGATCGGTAGCATATCCCGCGGCATTGATCGCGCGAGCGAATGCTTTGGCGTCCGAGCGAACTGCCAGCGCGTTGGCGTAGCGCGGCCAGGTGTGAAACCATTTCCCATGGTCCACAAATGACTCCTCAGAGTTGTTGTAACGGCGGAAGGGCTCGTTGCTATAGATGTCCCGTCCGTTTACGTGCTCCCAGACGTTGAACGTGATCACACCCGCGGGCCCCGGCTCCTCCCGAGCTTTGATGCCAAAGTAGTTGTGCGCCTCGCGCGAGAGTCGGCTGGTGCCCCAGTAGGTCTCAAGAATCGCTTGTGCTAGCGTCACCGAGGCTGGAATTCCCGTGGCCTGTTGCGAGCGCTGGGCAGCGCGCGCATGCCCGAGGATGAACGTACGCTGGTCCTCCGTTGCCGCTGGGGGGATCGGGAGTGCTGGAAGCTCCTCGGCCGCAACCCCGGGACCGGGACTTACAGGCGGGGGCACCTTGCCACCCGGAATCATGAGCGGCTGGCCGACCACAATGACGAACGGCGGACCGAGTCGATTGACATCCAACACATCTCGGATGGCGCTTCCATAGAATGAGACCAGCTCCGCAACCGTATCGCCCGGACGGACCCGGTGGAGAACTCCCGTAACAGGGGGAAGCTCCAACGTGTCACCGATACTCAATATGTCTGCATCGGCCAAATCGTTTGCCCAGACAATGGTCTCCGCTGAGATGCCGTAACGCTCCGCAAGCCCGTGTACCGTGTCCCCGGGTCGGACTGTATAGGATTGAACTTGGAGGCCTTTCGAGGGCTCAGCGATGACCGCCTCCGGTACCGGGGGTGGAGCCACGTCAACCAATGGCAGCAGCACAACCTCTGAATAGATCATCGGTTCGGTGTGCACCGACTCGTCCAGCACGGCGATTTCCGAGATGGATGCTACTTCCTGGCTCGGTTGCTGCAGCAGTGCACCGAACGTAAGTGCGCCCAGGGCCACGGCTACGCCGGCTATGACGACGAGGCCGGAGAGTGGCAAACGAGGTCGCCTCCGCGGCGATGCTCCGATGCGGAGTGCCTGTGCCCCCACGACCGCGCCTTCGGGCCGCATACTGATCAATGATATCGGCCGCCGGGCAACTGTTAATCGAGCCGCACCTCGAATTGCCAAGTTCTCCGCCTCCCTGTCTGTAGTTCAACGCAACGTGATGGTATCGGTCGCGTGGTCACAGGCATGTTGCGACTCGACGGCTCACCGTCAAGCCTGTGTTACAATCGGCCGCCTCAGGCTCCCGGGCAGCGGCAGAGAAAGCACAGCATGCCATTTCAGCTAGATGACTCCGTTCTACTTATTGACCGTACGGGACGGAAGCGCCTGGTGCGGCTTCGTCAGGGGGCGCGCTTCCAGAGTAATAAGGGCACCATGGAGCATGCTGAGATCCTGGAGGCAGATCAAGGTGCTTTAATCCGGACCAATACCGGGACGCCATTCACGGTGTGGCGGCCACGGTTGTCAGACTATGTCTTAGAAATGACGCGCCATTCCGGCGTGATCTATCCCAAAGACGCAGGCGTTATCCTGCTCTGGGGGGATATCGGCCCAGGCATGACTGTGCTCGAAGCGGGGCTTGGCTCCGGCGCGCTCGCCCTCTATCTGTTGCGTGCCGTTGGTCCGGGTGGACGCGTCATCAGTTACGAGACGCGCGCCGATTTCATTGAGCTAGCGCGCACGAATATTCGGGGCTTTCAAGGAGAGCCCGCGAACCACGAGATTCGCCAGCAAGACGTCACCGAGCCGCTGCTCGACGCATCGCTAGACCGGGTCATCCTGGACGTTCCGGAACCGTGGAGGGCACTGCCTGGAGCCATTGAAGCGCTCCTGCCTGGCGGTATCTTTCTCAGCTTCAACCCGTCAATCCTTCAGGTTCAACAGACTGTCGAGGCCATCAACGCATCTGGCTGGTTTGAGTCCGCTGAGGTGCTCGAGACCTTCTATCGACCCTGGAAAGTGGAGGGGCAAGCCGTTCGTCCTGAGCAGACCATGGTGGGCCACACCGGTTTCATCACGTTGGCCCGTCGGTTAGCAATACCGTTGGCTAGAGGGCGCCGGGCGGCTGCCCCAGAGGAATAGGAGCATGATGGGATTCCATTCTCCCACGTCACATTCCCTCGGGATCACTTCATTGTCCCTCTTGCACTAATCCGCAACGGAGCGCAGGGCCCTATCCCCACGGCCTGGGCAATGTCGCCGCGATCCCGTTTCGTCTCTTCTAGGGACGCGCGGTATTTGTCCCCTCGCACTCGCCCGACTACCGTTGGACAATGCACAGACATTGGCCTTCAAAAAGTGCCGGCGGCATCACGCGTGGCTTGTGATATACTCTTTTTTGCTGCCTGGTTTCAGATTCATCTCATTCTGAAGCTCGGCCAGTCATCGATCATACGAGAATCTCCAGAGCACCATTTTCTGGGGCCGGCTAAACAAGCCTGACCGCACGCGTTGAAGTGCGGGGCCGCCTTGGGGTGGTGTTTTGTATTGGCCTAAATTAGGCACGTTCGCAAGGAAAGACACCCACGTGGCAGGACTGGAACTGAACACCTGGAGTGCCCCGAACGTCTTCTGGTTAGCATCCGGAAGCGCGGAGGGGGCTACACCGATTAACGCGTTTGATAATGCGTTGCTGAATGCCGGGGTCGGAAATCTCAACCTGGTCAAGGTGAGCAGCGTGGTGCCCACGGGGGCGGTCATGCTGGATCAGCCAATTCCGATCGGTCCAGGAACCCTCGTTCCGGCGGTATACGCAACTCGGCACAGTAATGTGCCAGGTGACAGACTCGCTTCCGTGATTGGAATTGGCCTCAGTGAGGACAGCCACGGAATGATCTTTGAGCACTCGTCAGATTCCGCGGAGCACGCGGAGCAGGCGGTGCGCCAGATGGTGGAGGATGCTTTTGCGCAGCGCGGGATGAAGCTCGCGCGATTGATGGTCCGGATGGCCGAGCATCGCGTCGAGAAGCTCGGCTGCACCGTCTCGGCGGTGGTACTCTGGTGGAGGTGAAGGCGTGAAAAGTGTGGGCCGGCACCTGATTCTGGAGCTCTGGGATTGCCAGAATCTTGATTCAACCGATGTGGTTGAGCGTGCGATGCGTGACATAGTGAAAGCGTGCGATCTTACGCTTCTTGACCTGCGGGTCTATCCTTTCAGTCCCGTGGGAATCACCGGGGCGGCTGTGGTGTCTGAATCCCACGTGATGGTGCACACCTGGCCGGAGTTAGGCTACGCGGCGGTGGACATCTTCACGTGTGGTGAAGGGCGGAGCCCAACGGCCGCGGTACCGGTGCTGCGGGAGTATTTCAGCCCGCAGCGCGTTCAGGTGATGGAGATGAGCCGGGGCATCGTCGACGCGGATGGCTGAGCCCCACTCATTCGCCGAACCGCCACTCGCGGGATTTCAGCAGCGGGTGGCGGTTGGCGCGTTACAGCGGGAAGAGCAATCGCGATTCCAGCACTTAGAAGTACTGGACACGGCGCCATTTGGGCGCATGCTTGTTCTCGATAATGCAGTGCAGACAACGTTGGTGGACGAGGCTGCCTACCATGAAATGTTGGTGCACGTACCCCTGCTGGCTCATCCACGACCGCGCGAGGTGCTGATTATTGGTGGTGGAGACGGCGGAGCATTGCGTCGCGTTCTTCAGCACCCAGTTGACCACGCGCTCCAGGTTGAGATTGATGAAGCGGTGATTCGCGTCAGCCGTGAGCTCATGCCTGAGATTAGTGCTGGCGCCTACGATAGTCCCCGGGCGACGGTGATTGTGGGCGATGGCATTGCGTTCCTCGAATCTCACCAGGGGGCGTTTGACGCTATTCTGATCGACTCGACTGACCCGGTGGGTCCTGCGGAAGGTCTTTTCTCAACCGAGTTTTATACGTCCGTGCGGCGTGCATTACGGGTTGGTGGCGTCATGGCCAGCCATTGTGGCTCACCATGGCTCATGGCCGAGGGCTGGCTGAAGACGATTGCCACGCTTGAAGGCGTGTTTTCTACCGTGGAGCCGTATCTCGCTTACATTCCCGCGTATCCAGGAGGCTTGTGGGGTATGGTGGCTGCCTCGGAGTCGCACTCCGTGCGCCAGCCCCTCATGGACCGCATTGCGGAGCTTGATGGCGGGCTTGATGATCTCAGCTATTACACGCCAGATCTTCATCGTGCGTCATTTGCGCTCCCGGCGAGGTTGGCTCGCCGCCAGCCACTCTTCGCAGTTCAGCCTCCGGAGCCCACCGAGGCGTCCTGACTTGCCATCTTCGCGAGCCACAGTTCTTGGACTGCCGCTGGACCTCACGGAATCGTTTCGTCCCGGAACCGCCACGGGCCCACAGCGAATCCGAGAAGTCGCGGAATCGCTGGAAGACTATAGTCCGGTCCTTGATGCGGATCTTGCGGACCGTAACGTGTTCGATGCCGGAGACGTTGATCTCACCGGCCGCACGCTTCTCGAATCGCTCGACGCCATTGAGCTGGCCGCAGGTGCAGCGCTTGATCAGGGCTTTCTCCTCGCCTATGGCGGCGAGCACACCGGCACGCTCCCAGTCATTCGGGCCGCGGCACAGCGTTTTCCAGACCTGACGGTGGTGCATTTTGATGCACACCTGGATATTCGGAAAGACTACGACGGCGAGCCGATCACGCACGCGACCTGGGCAAATGTTGTGGGCAACGAGATCGGGTTTGACCGACTCATTCAGCTTGGAGTGCGCTCTGGGACGCGGGATGAGCATCTCCGCGCCCGAATCTGCCGGCATTCCTCTGCCTCGATCGAGATCCCAGCGGCGTTGCTCAAAGAACTTGAACAGCGGCCACTCTACGTCACCATTGACATTGATGTGCTTGATCCTTCAGTGGCGCCGGGCACGGGCTGCCCAGAACCTGGCGGCCCCAACTTTCGTGAGCTCATGCAGTCACTGTATGCCCTGCGGGAATGTCACGTCATTGGCGCGGACGTGATGGAGATTCTTCCAGGCTGCGACGTGTCCGACGTTACCTCCGTGACGGCAGCAAAGATTGGACGCGAGATGCTCTGCATGTGGGTGAGTACTCGTGACGAGCTCGAATCCTCGTGAGAGTGGGCGCTGAACGGCGGAGCCATTCGCAGGCGCCTGAGCCTCAAATCTCATCTAACGCTGGGGACTGGCCACGGCCGTCCCACTGGTTTCCAGACTGTTCGTCTCTAACCGGTGATTCGGTCTTTCACCAGTTGGATGGCTCGCTCAAGCGGCGGGTCCTTGGCATTTTCGAGATCTGTGACTTCCGTGCGCACCTCGATGTCTGGCTTCACGCCAACTCGGTCTAGTCTCGCTCCGGATGGGGTGAGGAGTCGGCGCTCAGTGATCTGAACCGCTGATCCGTCTGGCAGGTCATGCACTTGAGCAATACCAACGCTTCCAGCGGAGTTGGTACCGACAATGGTTGCCAGGCCGTGTTCACGAAGCGCCGATGCGAGAATTTCAGCCCCGGAGCCCGTATCTCGATCAATGAGCACGATAATCGGGTCGTCAGTCACTCGTTTGCGCCCCTCAGCCTGGAGAGGTGTCTGGGTTCCGGTGCGATCCACGGACAGGCCCAAGGTTTGCCCTGGAAAGAAGGCCCCGCCCACGTTGGCCACGGCACGGAGCTCACCACCGGTATTGCCTCGCAAGTCCAGCACGAGCCCGCGGATTCCAGTGCTTCGAGCGCGCTCAAGTGTGGTGAGCTGATCAAACACCGCGTTAGGTACGTCGGTAGCGAAGCTGCGGATGCGGATGTAGCCGACGCCGGATCCCAGGGGACCGCCATCTACTCGGCGTGGCTCAACGGCGGCACGCGTCACATCCACGGAGCGCGATTGCCCCTGACGCGAATAGCCGATTTTCACCCTGGAGTCCGGGGCGCCCCGAATGTAGCGCACGATCTCTGTCAGCGGAAGTTCCGTGGTGACAGTCTGGTCAGCTGATTCAATGCGGTCACCCGCGCGCAGGCCGGCTTGGGCCGCTGGGCTGCGGGGAAAGACCTCCACGATGATAGGCGCGCGCGCGTCCTCAGGCTTGCTCAGGCGTACCCCAATGCCAACGTAGGTGTTTTCGGCCATGCGCCGCCGATCATCCGGATCGATGAACGTGGTGTGCGTGTCATTCAGGGAGGCCAGCATGCCACGGATTGCGGCGTGATCTGGTCGGGCTTGGCGGGCCCAAGCTACATGCTTTTCAACCAGGGCCTCATAGCTGTTTGAAAAGCCGGCCCAGATGCGTGCGGGCTGCGCATCCCCGGTCACAGGCAGAAGGTCCATCACGGCACTATCAATGGGCAGGAAACCGCTCCGGCGTAGGAGGTTGCTCACGGAATTGCCCGCGCCATTGACTAGGGTCGCGCCATCAACGGGATCAACGTATTCCTGAAACAGCAGAGCATAGACCAGGCCAATTTCGGTTGCCTCAAGTGTGCGCGCATTGGCGGGATCCCTGGTTGGGTTGACCGCCCCGCTCCCTCCCGGTGTTCCGGCGGCGCGATCGCCCCGCGGGGAGCCTGGGGCGCTAGGCCCGCAAGCCGCGAGCAGCATGCCGGTCAGAATCAGGATGCTGAAGAGTGTGCGAGCAATGACCAGTTTCAACGGGGAGCTCCGAACCAGGATAGAGTGAGATAGAGTGGCATGATTATATTGGGTAAGCGGGTTCCGTCAGGCATTCTGGCAATTGAGCTCATGGTAATGAGATCAGCGTGGGAACGGCGTACGCTCGTCTGGGCCGTCCAACTCTAGAATGACTCCAATTGCGTGGCGAACGGGTGTCCCGGGCGGCTTAACACCAGAACACCGTTCACGGCGGGCCAACTCTGTCATACTGAAAGGACGCCATGATCGTTCGCGCTGTCACACTGGGCATGAATCTCGAGTGGCCTCCGGCTCCGCGATCGCTGGCCCGCGCCGCTTCCGATTTATCCATCATTGCCAACGCGGTTCGTGATGCCGGACATGAGGTTCAAACCACTCGTGTCGCCCTTGCTCCTTACTATGACGTGATCCCCGGAGATCAGGCGGGTGCACTCCCGCGCGCGGCGCAGGAGATCGAGTCACAGCTGAATGCCGGTGGTGTTGGATACGTCTCATTCGGCCCGATCCGTTGGCAGACGTTGGGTGATGAGCAAGCCGCGAGCTTCGCGGAGCACGCGCGGGAAGCGCTTCTCAGTACTTCAAGCTCGTTCTTTTCCGTGGAGATTGCGGATCAGGCCGGGATTCGATTCCATGCTGTTCAGGCGGCGGCGCGCATGATTCGGGAGATCAGCCACGCATCGGAAGACGGTTTTGGCAATCTGCGTCTTGCCGGGATCGCCAATTGTCCCCCGGGCATCCCCTTCTTTCCGGCTGGGTACCATGAGGGTGTGCCTTGGTCCGTCTCGGTGGCTCTGCAATCCGCGGAGGAGGTGGCTGTCGCCGTCGCCGGAGATGATTCACTTCAAAGTGGGCTTGATCGTGTGTCGATGGTGATTGGAGCACTCGCGTCCGAGCTCGAGATACTGATCGCTCCGTTGGCGCGCAGCCTGGGAATGAATTACCGTGGGTTGGATCGATCACCGGCGCCGTTCCCCTCACCCCAGAGTAGCGCGGCGCACATGCTCGAGCGGGCCGGGATTGGGCGTTTTGGCGAGCCCGGCACACTCGCCGTGGCGATGCTCATGACTCGTGCGATCCGTGCTGGCGGAACAGGCATAGGGTTCTCCGGGTTGATGCTCCCGTTACTGGAAGACGTTGGCCTGGCTCAGCGCGCGGGCGAAGGGCTGTACTCCTGGACAGAGCTACTGCTCTATTCGGCCGTGTGTGGCACCGGACTGGACACGGTCCCGTTGCCGGGCGATGTGTCTGAGAGTGAGCTTGCAGGCATCATCCTGGACGTGGCGGCACTCTCAACGGCACTCCGCAAGCCGCTCACATGCCGCCTTCTGCCGGTTCCGGGTTTGAAGGCTGGCGAGCGAACCGCGTTTACCTTTCCTTTTTTTGCCAATTCCGTTGTGCTGGCCACGGGCGGTGGCGGACCGTCGGATCTTCTGCGGCGGGCAAATATGGCTCCGGTGATATGAAGACAGCACTCACCATCGGGCTACTTATGATCCTGGCCGGCTTGCTCTGGAAGCGGCGCGAGCGCCTGGGGCTCGCCCTCCGAGTGGGCGCAATTCTTTACGGTGCGCTCATGCTGGCGCGACTCGCCATGATGCGCGACGAATCGGATCAGCTCGTGAACCTGGGGCTTGGATTCGGCGCATTGATCGCTATTTGGCTGGTGGCACGCGGTGTCACTGCCGTTGTGGACCGCCGCCGGAGCCGCGCGGATCAGTCTGCTGGAGGCGGGGACGCCAAGTCTGCGAGCTCGGCAAGGGCTGACAAGTAGAGCTGCCGTGCGTCGTCAAGAGTAGCGTGTCCATCACACAGTGCATCGGCATTGTGGTATCGGTAGCCAGTGCTCAAAAGCCGCCCTGCTCGTCGGGCCAGGTTGAATGAGCGCTCGCAGCGGCCGTGTACGTGCGCAAGCCCCTTTGGTGGGGTGCACGCGCCCAGTCGCGTGGCCAGGGAAGCCATCTCCCAGCTCTGGGTCGAGGCAACATTGGCAATGCGTTCGGAATCCGCCACTGTTTCCATCTGTTCCAGCCATTGCCGGTAGAGGCACTCGGCTCGCTCTAACAGCGGAGTAATGGCAGCGCGATAGTCCCGCAGATCAGTCGTATCAACGCGGGGCCGGCGTCGGAATAGGCTACGCAGCCAACGGGCGGGATTCACGGCGAGTGTTGCGACGGCCATATTAGATCTGTTCTTTGTACCATCACTGTGTGAATGAGCGGCCGGGTTGATCGGTCTCTATTAGCTCGGCCTTATCAACACGGCCCAGTAGCCCCAGCGCGAAGTTTGGCAATTATGTCGTAGGTCCGCCGAACAATTCAACGAGCCGATGACGGGTGTGATTCATCAGGATGGTGAAATGACTGGAAAGCCAATTACACCGGCGATTGCTCTGACGATCGCCGGATCTGACTCGGGAGGCGGCGCCGGGATTCAGGCAGATCTGAAGACCTTCTCTGCACTGGGCGTCTACGGCATGTCCGTGCTTACGGCGATCACGGCCCAGAATACGCGCGCGGTGACCGCGGTTGAAGAGATTTCCATTGACATGATCGGCGCGCAGATCGATGCCGTGCTGTCTGACATAGGCGCTGGAGCCATTAAGACGGGCATGCTCTCCTCCGCGGCGATCATTGAAATCGTGGCGGATCGGCTGCGTTTCCACGGGGCGGACCGGCTGGTGGTGGACCCGGTGATGGTGGCCAAGAGCGGCGATCATTTGCTGCGAACGGACGCTGTGGACACGCTCCGATCTGTCTTGCTGCCGCTGGCGACCGTGGTGACACCTAATCTGCCCGAGGCTGAAGTGCTTGTGGGGCGCCCCGTGACCTCACTTGCGGAAATGCGCGATGCCGCGCGGGCGCTCACTGAGCTCGGTGTGCGCAGTGTGGTTGTCAAGGGTGGACACATGGCAGGCGATCCCGTTGATGTGTTCTTTGATGGCCGCGACTGGTTGGAGCTCCATTCGCGGCGAATCGAGACGACTTCCACACATGGCACGGGCTGCACACTTGCCTCGGCAATCGCGGCGCATCTTGCTCTTGGAGATTCATTGGTGGAGGCGGTTCAGAAGGCCAAGGCCTACTTGACTGAGGCGATCGCGCGGGCCTACCCTCTTGGTCACGGTCATGGGCCGGTACATCATTTCCACGCGTGGTGGTCACCCGCCGGCACCGTTGACGCCAGGTGAGCGACACGAGCGGAGCCGACGTCTACGAGCGAATCGCGGCGCTCTATGATTGGGAGCATGACCGCTTCGACGATGATCTCCCGTTCTACCGTGCACTTGCCCTGCGTACTGGCGATCCCATCCTTGAGCTGGCTTGCGGGAGCGGCCGCGTGCTCGCTGACCTCGCTAGGCTTGGGCATCGCTGCATCGGTGTTGATGCCTCGCCGGCTATGCTGGAGCGAGCCCGGCGGAGATTGGTGGAACGCGGCCACAGGGCGGAGCTGATCCAGGCCTCAATGCAGGAATTCAGGGTCCCGGAGCCCGCGCGTCTGGCGCTCATTCCCCTGGATTCATTCGGTCACCTCTTGGACCAGGATGACCAGCTCCAGACGCTTGAGGCGGCTCGGGCCGCCCTACAGAGTGACGGTGTTCTCGTTATTGACCTGGCCAATGGAAACAACCGTGGCGAGCCGCAAGATGAGCTGGTGCACCACCTGACGGCCGAAGCGGTCGATGGTGCCGGGCTGATTACCAAATGGGTCAGCCGCACGACCGACCCGTCCGAGCAGATCGATGAGCTGATGTACTGGTACGATGCCACGGGCGCGGATGATCTCGTGCGCAGAACGACCGTACAATTCTCACTCCGTTACTTCACGCGCTTTGAGCTTACGTTGCTGCTAGAGCGGGCGGGTTTTGAAGTGGAGGCGCTGTACGGATCGTACGATCTGGAGCCGTTTGCGGCGCTGAGCGAGCGACTCATTGCTGTGGCTCGACCTCAGTCTTGAAGTCTATATTTCACATCTAATTGACCCGCTCACGAATGACGGCACTGGCGTAGTCCATGAGCATGACGGTGATTCCAATGAGCCAGAGAGCGGTGCCGGCCTGATTCCACTGAAGTAACTGAATGTACTGCGTCAGGAGGAAGCCAATGCCTCCGCCGCCGACCAGGCCAATCACCGTGGATAGGCGCACGTTGATGTCCCAGCGATACATGGTGAAGGAGATGAACTGCGGAATGACCTGTGGGATGACGGCGAAGAGTATCACCTGCAAACGGTTGGCACCAGTTGCAGTGATCGCTTCGATCGGTCCCGGATCAATGCTTTCAATGGATTCGGAATAGAGCTTGCCCATGGCTCCAATGGAATGGATGACCAGGGCCATCACGCCCGCGAACGGCCCGATGCCGACGATGACAGCCATGATAATGGCGAGAATGAGCGCTTCAATTGAGCGCAGCACGTTAAACGTTGTCCGCGTCGCATAGTAAAGTGCCCATCCCAGACGCGAGCTCCCCGTCAGATTGCGTGCGCCCAGAAAGCTCAAGGGAATGCTGATTGCCAGGCCAAAGGTGGTCCCCATGAGCGCTAAGAAGATTGTCTCAACCAGCTTCCCGGCACAAAGCAAGAACGTCTCGGTGAGATGCCACCCGCCAACGCCCCAGCTCACTTCCGCGCGCACTTGATAATCGCCGCGCTGTACCTCGGGCAGTACAAAACTCATTGAAAATGCGCCGGACCCATCCGTGGACACGGACTGAATTGGTCTGGCTCTATCAAGTGTATCGACGAGAAACAGTCGGCCGTTCGTTGACGGGCGAAATTCGGTGCCGGAAATGGTGAGCTCCTGGCCGGGAACTACCGGATTCGGAGAGACCATCAGTCGGCCGCCACCATCTGACGCGGAAGCGATGATCACTGAGCCTTCACCGATACGCAGTGAAGTGTCCCGTGTGATCGACTGCGTAGACTCGGCAACGATGTCCGGCTGCAGCAGCCCGGTAACGATGCGCTCAGCTTTTGGAATGCCAGTGAGCAGAGTGATCACATCGATATTGGTGATACGCCAGCCGATGGAGTAGACAATTGCCAGGACGATCAGAATGGCGAATGTTCGGACGGACAGGTGAAAGCCAACCGTAGGTGCGATCAACGGTTCAGTGGCCTGGGAAGGTGCGGCCATCAGGCGATTTCCACTTCAACCGCGTCCTCACCGTAAATCTCACGAAATCGGCGGCTGTCTACCTCACCGGGCAGTCCGTCAAAGATGATCTCACCGTCCTTCAAGCCGATGAGCCGGGAGGCGTAACGCCGGGCTAGGCTCAGGAAGTGGAGATTGCAGAGAATGGTGATGCCGTCATCGCGATTGATCTCCTCGAGGTAGCGCATGACGGAATGCGAGGTGGCAGGGTCCAGACTCGCAACTGGCTCATCCGCCAGCATGAGGCGTGGCTCCTGCATAAGTGCCCGAGCAATGGCGACACGCTGTTGCTGTCCACCAGAGAGCGTGTCCGCGCGCTGGTACGCCTTGTCCGCGATGCCTACGCGGTCCAGATTGGCAAACGCGGCGCGGATATCCTCATCGCGAAAGTGCCCCAGGATCGAGCGCCACGAACTGGTGACACCAAGTCGGCCGGCGAGCACATTGCGCAGCACCGGTGATCGTTTCACCAGATTGAACTGCTGAAAGATCATGCCGATCCCCAACCGAAGGCGCCGGAGCTCGGCCGGGGATGAGCCAGTCACCTCGTCATCGCCAACCCAGATTCGTCCTGCGGTGGGCTCCACTAGCCGATTCACGCAGCGTAGGAGCGTGGATTTGCCTGAGCCGCTCAGGCCGACGATGACAACGAATTCCCCAGGGCGGACGATGAGGCTCAGATCTCTGATGGCCCGAACGCCGTTCGGGTAGACCTTACTGAGATGTTCAATGCGAAGCGCTGCTGGCATCTGGGGCAGCACGGACGTGACAGGACCCGAATCGTTCACCAAATCCGGCCATTCCACGGAGGGTGCTCCCTGGATTTCTGTCATTGCTTGATGCTGCCAGCCACGAGGCGCGATCCGCGCATACCGACTATGGCTTTGGCCTGGGTGCGAGCTCCTGTTCCAGATTCAAGTTCAGGACGCGGGCGGCCTCGCGCACGGGGTTATAGTCAGCGTCGCTAGAGGGGGCGAGTCCGTCAATCTGATAGAGATCCTTCAGTGCCTTCTTGCCGTCATCAGACTGGGCTACCTTGAGCAACCCCTCGCGGAGCCTTGTGATCATTTCCGGAGCAAGCCCTTTCCGCACGCTCACAGTGTCATTTGGAATCGGGTCGGTGATGGCTATGACCTTCACCTTTTCCATGACGTCTGGGATCGTGCCCTGCACGCGGATGCGAGCATCCGTGGGCGGCCCGCCAATTACGGAATCGCCAAACGTGGCGCCAGCATCCACTTGTTTGCTGTGAACGGCAATGACGACTTTGTCATGTCCCCCGGCGAAGATGCGCTCACTGAAGAAGTTGTCCGAGTAATCGCTCAGTTTCTGCTTGAGCAGAGCATTTGGATACAGGTAGCCTGAGGCGCTACTGGGATCCACAAATGCAAATTTCTTGCCTCGCAATTGGTCCAGGCTGTTTATTCCGCTATCCGCGTGAACAATGATCTCGCCGGTATAGGTCTTGCTTCCCTGACGTACCGTGGCCAGAATGGCTTCTGTGCCAAACTTGTCTCGCGCCAGAACGTAGGCGAATGTTGCGAGCCAGCCAACGTCCACGTTATTCGCGCCCATGGCTTCGATGACCGCGGCGTAAGAGGTGGGTACGGAGACCTTGAAGCTGTACCCTGTCTCCTGCTCAAGGAGCTGCCCCAGGGGCTCACCGCTGGCCAGGACCTTCTGGGAATCACTGGAGGGAACAAAGGCCATCTTGATGGGATTGTCTTTCGTGCCCAGCGCGGCGCCACCTCCCACGCCACAGGCAGCGATGAGTGTTGCGGAGATGACTGCGCATGCAATTGACGCAATTGAGACTGTCCGCATTATTCGGCCCATATCCTGGCTCCTGCTGGTCACCCAGCTCCGCGAAAGCGCTACCGCCCGCGAGTCACTTCTTGCCACCGTGCCGGCTCGCTGCGGCTCAGCGGCTATCATACTATAGGCGGCGTTTAGGGCTGGACATTCACCGTGATATGCCTCGCCTGAATCCTATAAAGAGAGCCGCGGCGCGGCACAGAGGGAGACTGGGTGACACCGTTTGTTGATCAGCTACGCGCATGTAGCGAGAAGAATTCGAGTCTCCTCTGTGTGGGTCTAGATGTGGATCCGCGGCTGGCTCCGCCGGATGTCGTGAGGCGAGATAACTGGATAACGGAGTTCAATCGCGGCATCATAGAAGCGACGCAGGATCTTGTCTGTGCATACAAGCCGAATCTGGCCTTTTACGAAGCACAGGGGGCAAGCGGCTGGAACGCGTTGAAGTCCACTGTGGAGATGGTTCCAGAGGGTATTCCGGTTATTGCCGATGCCAAGCGTGGCGACATCGGCAATACGGCTGAAGCGTACGCCAGCGCGATCTTTGATCACTTTGGATTTCACGCGGTTACGGTCAGTCCATACCTCGGCGCCGATTCCCTCGAGCCGTTCCTGCGGCGGGAGGATCGAGGCATCATTGTGCTCTGTAAAACTTCCAACCCGGGATCAGGGGACCTTCAGGATGTGCTCTGTCAAGTAGACGATCGGAGTATCCCGCTCTGGGAGCTCGTTGCCGAGCGAGTGGTTTCCTGGAACACCCGAGGGAATTGCGGTCTCGTGGTCGGCGCGACGTATCCCGCGATCTTGGAGCGAGTTCGTGGAATCGCCCCAGACATGCCGATTCTGATTCCAGGTATTGGCCCGCAAGCGGGTGATCTAGAAGCCGCGGTGACGGCCGGCATGCCACGAAGCTCAAGCCTGGTGATGATTAATGCATCCCGCCAGGTGTTGTACGCTTCACGCGGCGCGGACTGGAAGGACGCTTCACGACAGGCTGCGCTTGAGCTGCGCGATGCGATCAACAGCGCACGGAACGGGAGTATGGAGACTACGTGAACGAATCCCCAGTGGAGTTCCGCCTCGGGGATGTGCTGCGCTTGCGAAGACCCCATGCCTGCGGGAGTAACGAGTGGACCGTGACTCGGCTCGGTGCTGATATAGGATTGCGCTGCAACCAGTGCAGCCATCGCATTCTACTGGCGCGCGTGCTGCTGGCTCAGCGCATCAGCGAATTTGTTGAGCGGGCTCCTCTGGCCTCGCCTCCGGACCTTCGCAACCTGCCGTGACGGATCCTCCGAGCTCAGCGATTTCGGCTCAAGAGCGAGCCGAGCCCATCTGGCGCAACCGCGAGTTTGTGCTGCTCTGGGCTGCCCAGGCCATCAGCCAGACGGCGCAAAATGCCCTGTGGTACGGCATTCTTGTGCTCGTTCAGCATAAGAGCAACTCAAATACTCACCTCAGTCTGGCGATCATGACGCTGATCGTTCCTTCCGTGCTGTTCGGAGTCATTGCGGGTGTGTATGTGGATCGCTGGGACAAGCGGGTGGTGCTCATTGGATCCAACCTCATCCGCGGCGTGCTGGTGGTGGGTTACCTCGTGCTTGGCGATCTGCTCGCGCTGGTCTATGTGGTGAATTTTGTCTTCTCATCGGTGAGTCAGTTCTTCGCTCCGGCTGAGGCGGCCATGATTCCTGGAGTGGTATCGAAACGGCGCTTGCTCGAGGCCAATTCATTGTTCCACCTCACCTTTACCGCCTCCCAGCTCATTGGCCTGGTGCTGATTGGGCCGCTGGTGGTGAATCTCGCCGGGGAGGATGCCCTCTTCCTTGTGTGCGGAGCACTGTTACTTCTGTGCGGCGGGCTCTGCTGGCCGCTTCCTTCCCAGCCTGGCGAGCCTTCGATAGCCGGTACACAGAAGATTAAGGAGTTCTGGGCTGACCT
>JBJXFJ010000253.1:0-5666 GCA_046154735.1 Chloroflexota bacterium
GGACTCCCGATTGCTGATTGCGATAGCGCGGTGCGGCCCTCAGGGGCCGGGCCGCCAGGGATGGCGGCGCTCCCGGTGGGGCCGGGAAACTCTGACGCGCACCGTACTCTGCGCACCAGGCGGTCAATGCGGCTACCGTCAAGATAAAATTGGAGCCACGCAGCACGCACGGCCGCTCAGTACGTATAGTTGAAGCGGGCGGGTTGCACGGTTCGGACTATTGTGAGGAGTGCACCGGATGACCGTGTCCGCTTTGATCGTGAACGCCACGAAGGCTGATTTCGATCAGATCATCACAGAGCTCGAGGATTTCTGGGGAGATCATTCGACAGCGCGCCTTCATCATGTCTCACTGATCAATCAGTTTGGCAATTCGGCATTCGTGGTCAAAGAGGGTGAGCGCGTGGTGGCGTATCTCTTTGGCTTTCTGTCACAAGTGGAACCGAGTAGCTGGGTGCATCTTGTCGCGGTACGGAAATCGCATCAGGGACGAGGTTGGGGGCGCCAGCTCTACCAGCGCTTCATCGAGTTTGCGCGAGAGCACGGCGCAAAAGAAGTTATGGCACAAACCAGTCTGGATAACCTGGGCTCCGTGCGATTTCACAAGAGTATCGGCATGGAGCTCCTGGGCGAACCGGATGAGCGCGGCATACCCGTGGTCAAGGACCGGAGTGGTCCAGGGCGAGATCGGATTGTCTTTCGGATGTCTATTGAAGGAGTGTGAATGAGGAATGCTGGATTAAGCCTGCCGCATAGGGCGATTGACCGTCGGTGTGGACGGCACACGCCGAGCCATGCTGCATGCTTTCTTCCTCACTCTTCCGTTCAGTCAATGGTCTTCGAGACTCCGGGGGCCGCATAGCGTGCGCCCACTCATCCGTCTGCTGCGCTACTTGCGCAATTATCGCGGGCTCACCATTGGCGCATATCTCTGTCTGATTGGCAACGCGGTCTTCACTCTGATGGTCCCGCGGCTTTTAGGGCAGGCCGTGGATGAGGGAATTGCCCAGGGCGATATGGGCGCGGTGGCGCACTTTAGCTGGCTCATTGTGGCGGTCAGCGCACTGCGCGGACTCTCGGCATTTGGCCAGGGCGCCCTGGCCGAGGCCTCAGCCCAGGGCGTGAGCTATCAACTCCGCAAGGCGCTCTATGCGCATCTGCAGCGGCTATCTTTCAGCTTTCATGATCAGGCACAGACCGGCGAATTGATGGCCCGCGCCACCGCGGATGTGGAAGCGGTGCGCAACTTCACGGGTCGAGGTCTACTGCACACCATTCAACTTGTGTTCCTGCTGGTGGGTGTCTGCATCGCACTGCTGAGCATGCAATGGCAGCTTGCGCTGCTCTCCATGGCCGTGCTTCCCGCGCTGGTCTGGCGAACGGAGCGCTTCAGCCGGCGCATCCGCCCAATGCACCGGGCGGTGCAGAACGAGCTCGCTGCTCTGGCCACACTGATTCAGGAAAACATCTCAGGCATACGCGTGGTCAAGGGCTTTGGCCGCGAGGCCTACGAGATCGACCGATTCGAGAAGCAGAACCAGTCCCTCTTTGAACGCTATGTGGCCGCCACCCGGGAGATGTCGCTCAACGGCCCAGGGCTTGATCTGCTTTCAAACGGCAGCACCCTCCTCATGCTGTGGTTTGGCGGCGTGTTGGTGATGAACGGCCAGCTCACCTTTGGCGAGCTGATCGCGTTCTACACTTACCTCCTGCAGCTTGTCTTACCCATCCGGCGCGGCGGCTGGCTGGTGGCCATGGGCTCGCGCGCCGCGGCTTCAGCGGAGCGCATCTTTGAGATTCTGGACACGCCCGTGACCGTGCAGGACAAGCCGAACGCCAGGCCGCTCCCCCCCATCAGCGGGCGTGTGGAGCTCCAAGACGTCTCCTGCTCGTACTCTCCCGGGCGGCCTGTGCTGGAGCACGCCAATCTCGTGGTGGAACCGGGCCAGACTCTGGCCCTGGTGGGCGGCACCGGCTCCGGCAAGACCACCATCGCCAACCTCATTCCACGGTTTTACGATGCCTCATCCGGCCGCGTGCTCATTGATGGCTTTGACGTGCGTGACGTTCAGATTCAATCGCTGCGGCGGCAGATTGGCGTGGTTCAGCAGGAGACCCGGCTCTTTGCAGTATCGATCCGGGAGAACATCGCCTTTGGTGTACCGGATGCCACGGATGAAGCCGTCCGCGCGGCGGCGCGGGCCGCGCGCGCTGATGAATTCATCGAACAACTCCCGGATGCGTATGAAACCGTGCTCGAAGAGCGCGGATCCGGTCTTTCCGGTGGGCAGAAGCAGCGCATCGCCATTGCCCGGGCCCTGCTGCTCAATCCGCGCATCTTGATTCTGGATGAGTTCACCTCCAGTGTGGACCTGTCTACTGAGCGGCTCATTCGTGAGGCGCTCCTGGAGCTGATGCGGAACCGCACCACCATTGTGATTGCCCACCGCGTGGCTACCGTGCGTACGGCCGACCAGATCCTGGTGTTAGAAGGCGGCCGGATTGTGGCACGGGGCACGCACCAAGAGCTGATCGCCGCGAGTCCAGAGTACCGCGAGGTCTACGCGGAGCAGCTCGAGAACGAACGGACTGCACTGGCTCAGCCCGAGCTGCAGGGAAACGGCCACCTGGATCCAAGCGGGTCATCCACTGAGCTCTCAGCTGGAGGGAGCCCGCGCCATGTATGACGCCTGGCGTGGCGGCCCCGGGCTGCGCGATCTCTCGGATGAAGCCGGGGCAATTTATAACCCCAGGGTGGCACGGCGAGCCCTGGCCTATGCCAGGCCATACACCCGGCCGTTGCTGATCACGCTGGCGCTCACCCTCATCGCCGCCGCGCTCAACCTCGTGGCACCCTATCTCGTGAAGATAGCCATTGATGAGCACATCGCGGTGGGCGATCTGCCCGGCCTGACCGTCATTATCCTTATCACCTTTGGCGTGTATGTCGCCCAGTTTGTGGCCGTCTCGCGTGAGAGCATCATCGTCTCACGCGTGGGTCAGCAGGTCATTACCACCATCCGTTCAGACCTCTTTCATCATCTCGAGCGGCTCTCGCTGGGCTATTACGACCGGGCCAAAGTGGGTGTGGTGGTCTCCCGCGTGATCAACGATGTGTCCGTGATGAATGATTTGCTAACCAACGGGCTGATCACGCTCTTCGGGGATGTGTTCACACTGTTCGCCACCATTGCCATCATGCTGGTGATGAGCCCCAAGCTGGCGTTATTGACCTTTGCGGTAATGCCGGTGATGGCGATTGCCGTGGTGCTCTTCAGTCAACATGCCAAGGTGGCCTATCGCAATACGCGGCATCGCATCGCGGCGGTGACGGCCGATTTTGCTGAGGCAATCTCCGGCGCTCGCGTGGTCCAGGCATTCAGTCGTGAAGAGGTGAGTCAGACCAATTTCGATCGGCTGAACGACGCGAACCGGCGCGCCACCATTCATGCCAATACGCTCTCCTCCGGCCTCATGCCCATTGTGGAATTCACCAATGCACTGGCCATTGTGGCAGTGGTCTGGTACGGAGGCAGCCAGGTGCTGGGCGAGGAAGTCACGCTGGGCGTGCTGGTGGCATTCCTTACCTATATCACGCGCTTCTTCCAGCCCATTCGCGAGCTCACTCAGTTCTACAATCAGCTTCAGGCGGCTACGGCCGGCGGTGAGCGTGTCTTTGAGCTCATGGATGAGCCGGTCACCGTGAGCGAACGACCGAACGCCGTGTCTCTGGCGCAGGTTCGCGGCGAGGTAGAGTTCCAAAATGTCTGGTTTGCCTATGATGAGCGGCCGGTGCTGCGGGAGATCAACGTGCACGCCGCGCCGGGGCAGATGATAGCCCTGGTGGGCCACACCGGTGCCGGGAAGACTACCGTGGCCAGCCTTCTGGCCCGATTCTACGACCCCACCCAGGGCTCGATTCGGCTAGACGGCCATGACCTGCGCGACCTTTCTCTGGCAACACTCCGACGAAATGTGGCCGTGGTGCTACAGGATAATTTCCTCTTCGCGGGTACCATTGCGGACAACATTCGCTATGGCAAACTGGACGCCACCGATGAAGAAGTGGAGCAAGCTGGGCGCATTGCCCACGCCGACGAGTTCATTCAACGGCTCCCTGAGGGCTATCAGACCCTGGTCATGGAGAGTGCCGCCAATCTCTCCCTCGGCCAGCGCCAGCTTATTGCCATCGCTCGGGCCATTCTGGCCGATCCACGCGTGCTCATCCTGGATGAGGCCACCTCCAGCGTGGATCCGCGCACGGAGGCACGGCTCCAGCAAGCCCTCCAGGCTCTCCTGAAGGGCCGCACCTCCTTTGTCATCGCCCACCGGTTGCCTACGATTCGAGCGGCGGACTGCGTGCTGGTCATCGATGACGGCCAGATTATTGAGCGCGGCACGCATGACCAGCTCTTAGCCCA
Organism: Chloroflexota bacterium; assembly: GCA_046154735.1. Lineage (GTDB taxonomy): Bacteria > Chloroflexota > UBA6077 > UBA6077 > JACCZL01 > CAVXYC01. The sequence goes on from JBJXFJ010000253.1 coordinate 4,422, forward strand.
GCAGGGCGCCTACTACCGCCTGCATCGCCAGCAGTTTGAGGTGGCGGTGGCGCCGAGCGCGGCGGGAACCAGTTCCCACTAACTTTCTTGCCCCGAGGTGCGGTGATTCAGGCCATCCCCTCCCACAGAATGCTCGCGTTTCTCCGAACAAGGACGAATTGGGGCCGGCGATTGGCCTAGCCCATCGATCCGCAACAGGACGATATGATGTCAACGGTATCCCCGGCGCCACCCCCAACGATCCGATTCGCCCTGGCGCTGAGCTGGGCATTCCGGACGGTTCTGGATCGGGTCTTGCCCGCCTCGCTTTTCGGATTTGTGGCCGCCAGCCGGCTGCACCTCCTTATTCAGAGACTTCACCAGACGGCGCCGCTCGATGATGCGGAGGCACTGCTCATCTACCGACTGGACCTGATCCATCAGGCGGTTGCGGGCGCGTTCTTGGCGCTTGTTGCCGTGCTCTGCCTCACGCGCAAGGCGCCCCGCACGCAACGGGCGGGGTTGCTGCCCATCACCGTGGCACTGGCCGGCACACTCATGATGGTCTACCCGGCGATGCAGCCGAGGACGCTTGATGATCGTTGGATCCTGGTGGCAGCGAGCCTGCTGGTCATTGTGGGGCTGGCTTATACCCTCTACGCGGTGGGCAACCTGGGCTCGTGCTTCGGGATTGCCCCGGAGGCGCGCGGGCTGGTTATGTCAGGAGCCTACCGCCACGTTCGGCACCCGGTCTACCTGGGCGAGTTTATTGCCGCGCTCGGTGTTTTGCTTCCGGTGCTATCGCCACTGACCGCGGCTGCGTTCCTGCTCTTCATCGCCTTCCAACGCTCCCGAGTGCACCTGGAAGAACGCGTCCTTGAGTCTGCCTTTCCCGCATACGCGGAGTATCGCCAGACTGTACCGATGCTCTTCCCCTGGCCGCGTCCAGCCCGATGATCGGCGCCATCCTCGGTGCCCTCGCCGGATTGCTCGCCGGCTATATCTCCCGTGGGCTCGTGCAGGGCTGGCGGCTTCGCTGGCCAGATCCTTTGACCCTTGGTCTCAGCCTGCTGAGTGGAGTGCTGGTGAGTCAGCATCCTCTCGCGCGTCTGGAACCGGCCGGTCCCGTTGTGGCCACAGTGCTGGTGGGCGTGCTCGCGCTCATTGCCGCCTCGGACATTCGGGAGCGGGCCGTGTACCCGATATTGGTCTACCCGGCCGTACTCGTGGTAGTGGCGGCAGCGCCCTGGATTGGTATCTGGCGCA
>JBJXFJ010000254.1:0-6370 GCA_046154735.1 Chloroflexota bacterium
CCGGTGGCAATGACGGCCACGCTGAGATCCGCCGGCCACTGTTCCACCGCTCGGCGCGCAGCCTGACCGATGGCATAGAACCGCCGCGGCGAGGGCTGATTGGGCGGCCAGTGCACATTGAGAATGAGCGGGACAATGGGGATCACCGGCTGTGGCATCAGCCGCTGGTACAGGAATCCAAAACCATGGCTCATGCCCTTCTCCGAGTTGAAGCCCGCGGAGTGCGCCACATCAAAATCCTGCTCCATCAGCGAGGCGAGCAAGCTTCTACTCAAATCTGCTGCCACGGGATAGCTCCCGGGCTCAGCACCCCACTGCCAGGAGGATTCCCTGGCCACAATGTCTGACGGATCGGCAATGGCTCGTGGAACAATGGGGCACTCACCACCCGTGTACACCAGGATGGCCGGACGGTTGTCCGCGTGGATGATCTCATCCTCATCATCGCCCATGAAGAGAATAATGTCCGGCCGAGCCGCGGCGAGCCGATCTCGGAGCACCGAGAGCCCGTGCTGCCCGGCCGCGTAGGTACGCTCCCAGGCCTCCGGTGTGACCAGCCTGGCGATCTCCGGATCGGCCGCGGCAAGAAGATCCGCATACGCCACGGACCGTCCCTGGCGATCCAGAAGACGCGAGCTCGCCTGATCACGCGTGGCAAGATGCTCCCAGAGACTGGAATGCATGCTGAGCATGGGACTGCGCGACGTTGCAAGCCCGAGTGTGATCCGTGCCAAGCCGTACCTCCCCGCGTAGCATCCGGGACTGTGCCGGTGCGGCGCTGTGGAGGGTGAGCGTATTCCCGCTCGTGCGATCTGTCAATACGAAGTGTCAACGCACAAGTGTCCAGATTACAGGGAACGAATGTTCACCGCAGAGACTCGGAGACGCAGAGTTACTTCGTCGTTCTCTCTGCGTCTCTGTGTTTCTTGAACCGTTGCCGTAGGGTGCAGTGCAAAGCTTCCCGGCCCCCGGGGCTAACCCGGCCCAGCCCCACTGGGAGCGCTGCACCACCGTCCTGGAACGCGGCGGTCAGACCGCCTTAGCTCACCGCCGCGGGACGCCCGGTCGTCAGGTGCGCCAGGATCTCCTCGTCTGAGCGCGTCAGATCCATCTCCTTGCCGAACGGCTGCGGCCAGTCCAGGCCCGTGTGCCAGTACACCTCAACCTTATTGTCGTTGGGGGAGCGCACATAGATGCCAATGGCGTTGCCGTGGGAAACCACTCGATCGAAGCGAATGCCGTGCTCCACAAAGCGCCGGTGGAATTCTTTGAGATCCGTCAAGCTGTCGCACGTAAAGGAAATCTGCTGCACGGATGAGAGCGGCACACCGGGCCGCTTGGCCAGCAGCAGCTCATGGTGCTCTTGCTCCGGCCGGGCGGAGAGGAAGATGGTGGTCCCATCCTCATTCCGATCCGAGACCTTCAGCCCAAGCAGCTCAGTGAAGAACCAGAGCTCCCGATCAATATCCTCGACGTTTAGTCCAACGTGGCCCAGGCCAGTCACCGCGGTCATGCTTCCTCCCAACGGCTGGAAAATCACACAAGGCCAGTCTAGCAGTTCATGCTGAACCGGCTGAACCATAAAGCACTGCCTGTGAGTGTTCAGACGCGACGGGCCGGATGTTCCCGCAAAGACTCGGAGACGCGGCGAATGACCAACTGCATCACTCTGTGTCTCCGAGTCTCTGTTCATGTCCCTCGAGACGTGAACAGAGACCACGCCAACTCACCCCGTTGAAGCATGCAAGAGGGTGCGCAATTTCCCGAACACACGGGTGAGGTCCGCCAGGTCATCAGCGTCCAATGCCTCCAGAAAACTGTGCCGAATGGAGGCCACGTGGGCCGGCGCCGCGCGGCGGAGCGTCTGCACACCCAATGGCGTGATAGCAGCGTAGAGACCGCGAGCATCATCCTCGCACTCTTCGCGCTTGATGAGGCCTTTCTGCTCCATGCGCGTGGCCTGGTAGGTCAGGCGACTTGGTGCAAACACCAGCGCGGCTGCCAGGTCGCGCATACGCAGACGACCCGCGGGAGCCTCGGAAAGTAACACAAGCACATGGTAATCAAAGAGCGTCATGCCGGCTGACGCCTTCAGGTCTTCGTCAATGCGCGTGTGGACACGCACGCTGCCTTCAATAAATGCCCGCCAGGCCGACAGTTCCTCAGGAGTCAAGCGCGTCACATGCAGACCTTACGGAATTCATTCAAATTTTGACAACCTGCATCGTGAGGTGTACAGTGATGGTACAAATTTGAATGATCTGAACTCTGTAGATCAGTGCGTACCAAGGAGCCAGCCATGCCGGCCATTACACCCGAGAATATTCTTACCCTCCCTCAGATCGCTCGCGTTGATCCTAGCCAGGCCAGGTTCAGGCCGGTGCGCACGGTGACAACTGCCCCGAGCGGTTATGAGGGTGAGGGCTTTCCGGTCCGCCGCGCCTTTGCCGGGGTGCCCCTCCCGCAGCTTGACCCGTTTATTCACATGGATCAGATGGGTGAGGTGGAGTACGCTCCCGGTGAGCCCAAGGGCACACCCTGGCATCCGCACCGCGGATTTGAGACGGTCACCTACATGATCGACGGCATTTTTGAGCATCAGGATTCACAGGGTGGCGGTGGGGTGATTACCAATGGCGACACCCAGTGGATGACCGCTGGCCGAGGGCTGCTGCATATTGAGCGGCCGCCGGAGCATCTGGTGGTCAGTGGCGGACTCTTTCATGGCATGCAGCTCTGGGTTAATCTCCCTGCTCGGAGCAAAATGGCCAACCCGCGCTATCAGGACATCCGCGGCGCGGCCGTGGCGTTACTGCGCTCGCCAGACGGAGGCGCCTTGCTGCGCCTGATCGCGGGCGATCTGGACGGCCACCACGGCCCCGGGGTGACCCACACGCCAATCACCATTGTGCACGCCACCATTCAGGCCGGCGCGGAGGTGAACATCCCCTGGCGGAAGGACTTCAACGCCCTGGCATACATCCTGAGCGGGGCGGGCTACGCGGGCGCAGATCGGCGGCCCGTGCGGACCGGTCAGCTCACGGTCTTTGGCGAAGGCGACGCCCTGACGCTGGGCGCCAACCAATCGCAAGACAGCCACACGCCCGCGCTGGAGGTGTACATCATGGGCGGTCTACCCATTCGCGAGCCAGTGGCCCATTACGGCCCCTTTGTGATGAACACGCGCGAGGAGCTAGCGCAGGCGTTTGAGGACTACCAGGCCGGCCGCCTGGGCACGATTCCCGCGGGTGCGATCTGAACGACGATGACCTCTTCGCCGGTAACGGTTCACAAGTCAGCTAGCGACTTGGGCTCGTAGAGCGGGATGTATCCCGCACTACAAGCCCAGCTCATCCCTCGAATTCTGAAGCGATACCTTGACCAGCATTGCCCTACACGCGGGGTAAGACCGCATCGAACGATCCGAAATCGTTTTCGCGAAACCCGCCCTGTGGTTCAATACGCCTCACACATTCGCTCCAGGAGATACTGAACGATGTCCACGTACGTTCTCGAGCTAAAGTTTGATCGTGACAACGCTCGTCGCATGGAAGTCCGCCCCGCCCACCGCGATCATCTCAAGGAGCTTCTGGATCAAGGAAAGCTGATCATGGCGGGCCCGTGGGGCGACGATAGCGGCGCCATGATCATTCTCAATGTCCAGGACGAAACCGAAGCGCGGTCAATCATTGCCAAAGACCCGTATACCCACGCCGACTGCGTGACCGTTGCTTCACTCCGACCCTGGACCCCGATTCTCCCGGCTCCCTAGATACGCTCAGATCGCGTAGAGCGCCCGAGGGTTGCTATCCAGAATCTTGTCAACCACGCGCGGCGCCACCCGCCCCTGCTCGCGAAAGATTCGCAGCGCCTCAATCTCGGCGGACTGGTCGGTATGCCCGTAGTCCGTGCCGATGGTGAGGTTGTCTTCACCTGCGAACTTGAGGATGTAGTCGATGTCATCATCCGTCTGGCAAGTCACCCAGACGCGGTTCTCCGAGAGCAAGTTCTCAGGCGCTGGCGACCCGCGCCGACCGGGGAACCGGCGACCAAGATCATTGACCATGTATGGAATCCACTGCGCGGCCGCCTCGACGAACCCAATGCGGAGCCCGGGAAACTGTTGCGGTATGCCCGCCAGGATCCATGAGTGGCACGCGGCCACGGAGAAGATCCGCATGGACGAGAATGGCGATCCGCCGGCCCCTCGGCTCAAGAGGGTTTCCATCTCCGGAGAGCCATTCCCAATGTGAACGGTCACCGCCACATTCAGCTTACGCATCTCTTCGTATAACGGGAAGAAATACGGATCATGGAGCACGCCTTCTTCTTCAACGCCGCGCATGAATACGCCACACGCGCCATGTTCCGCGGCCCAGCGCAACTCCGATAGCGATTCGTCCATCTCGCTGAGCGGCAACACAGCAGCCCAGCGCAAACGTCCATCAGCTTTGGCCCAGATATCCGCGAGCCAGCGGTTATAGCCTTTGCAGATTGCCACACGGGTCTCCGGGCGATCCGCAAGCTTGCGCAAAAATATGGTGGGGTAGAGCATCTGGATATCAATCCCCAGCTCATCCATGTGCCGCAAACGCGCGCCCACGTCTTCCATGTGTTTGGAGGCGTTAGGTGTCTCCATTCTGCGACCGGACTTCTCAGCCTGCCTGGCCATATCGCTCGACACGCTGACGAGGTCCCATTCTTCGCGCTTGCCAACGGGTTGACGCACCGTGCCGCGCAGCTTGCCATCAATCGACCAGTGCCGAACGGGATTTCCCGCATCATCTGGCACGGTCACGATCTCTGGTCGAAGCGCGCTGTCTGACGCGGGGATAAAGTCCCAGGTGCGCTCAGTCTCCACCACATGGGCATCTGAATCGATGACAGTCATGATCCGCCTCCGTTCTCCCTCAGGGTGCGATCGAGCGTACCACAGCGTGACATCGCACGCGACTATGGCATCAAGACCGTAAGTGTTCACCGCAGAGTCGCGGAGACGCAGAGATACTCATCGGTTCTCTCTGCGTCTCTGCGTGTCCGCGGTGAACTTCCCTCGAGATGTGAACCGTTATCGCGGTCGGCGTCTCGGTATCGGCTCAGTCATGCGGAGACAGTTCATGAGACACAGCGCAAGATGTGCTTCTCCATTACTCTCTGTCTCCGCGTCTCTGTGTTTCATCGTCACGGCGGTGAACTTCCCACGAGACGTGAACCGTTACTCAAGACCGGCAGCGCCGATTCAGCTCGGAGTATCCGCTTCGATCAGCGCGGACAGACGCTCCACAACCAATTTTGGCGTGTTCATGTAATCCAGGATCAACTCTTGAACACGCTCACCTGAGACGGGATCAACATCAAACTTGAGCTGCTCGGCTTCCGCCAGAAATGCGGGGTCGGCGCAGGCCAGCAAGAATGCGGCGCGCATCGTCGCAAGGACATTGGGCGGCAAGTTCGGCGTTGTAAGAAATGAGCGCGACCACGCAAACGGACGCTGAGCCAGCGCCAGGAGCTGCTTCATCTCCGGACTCTTATCCTGAAATAAATCCTCAGACCAAGGTGCCCGCGCGGCCAGGGGATCCTTGAGCCGCGCGCCGCCGATTTGAGCGATGGGCAGGTACTTGCCACTGCGAATGTCATCACCCTTCTGCAACACGGCCGAGGACCAGGCGGTGATGAGTCCGTCAACTTCGTCGCGGTCCAATGCCAGCCACTGCTGAGCCGTTCCCACATAACCGAAGATGGAGCGCGTCTTCCAGCCCAATGCTTCCTTGAGCACGACCTGGTTCACGTGTGGCGGACTGCCAGGCGTAGCGTTTGTGAAGTTGATCTGAATGTCTTGCAGGTCCTTCGCCTCTTTCACTCCGGTCCGACTGCTAATGAAGACGACCTGAGTTTCCGTGGTGGTGCTGCCGAGCCAGCCAATCTTCGTGGCGTCATAACGCACGCCCTCCTCGGCCCCTTCGCCACGGAGCTGGAAGCTGGGAATGTAGCGATCTACCAGCCCCATGGTCAGTCCGTCTGGCCTGGCCGCGTAGATCGCGTTGGCGCCAATGCGATGGCCGGCACCGGGCATGTTTTCAACGATGACATTGGGGGTGCCAGGGAGGTGCTTGCCGATGTGCCGCGCCACCAGCCGTGCCCAGGCATCGTTTCCGCCGCCGGGATTCTCAGCCACGATGAGGGTGATCGTCTTCCCCTGCCAGACGGAAGCCAGGCTTGGATCCACTCTCGGCACCGGCTGCACCGCTGCGGCTGGTGACGCGGCCGGCGATGCCGCGGGCACCGCTCCCGGACTGGCGGCCGCGGCCGGCGATGCGCTGGGCGAGGCAGCGGGTTTTGCAGCTTCCGTGGGCTTGGCCGGGGCTGGCGT
>JBJXFJ010000255.1:0-3410 GCA_046154735.1 Chloroflexota bacterium
GCGGAAACCACGAACCAGAGCGTCACGGAGCCACGCTCGCTCCGTGGTGGCTCCGTGACGCTCGTGTGCCTGGCCATATCGCCCGGACCTCAGGTGAGATGTGGCGAGACGAACGCCACTAGGTAAACAGTGACTCCGGCAGCCCCAATGAAGTACCACAACAGTGCCAGATTCTGCACGGCCACGAATCGCATGGTATTGAAATAGCCCAGCCAGGCCTGCACCTGCACCACGCCTCCAATGATGAGCGCCAGAAGCAGCAATACGCTCATGAACCAGGAGAGCATGAAGAATGCCGAAGCATACGCATGAACACCCTGCCCAAACGGCATCGTCACATACTGCACGGTCTGCAGTCCCAGAAATGACATGCCCAGGCCGAAACTGATCGCCAGCCCCACCAGGAGTTGCCAACGACTCCCCGCGCGCACACCCCGTTCAGCCAGGAACATTGCCCCACCGCCGGCCAGCAGCACGGCCGTGGTCACACTGGGCAGCACCAGCTCCGGCAGAGGTAAACCGGCGGGCGGCCAGGCCACCGCGCCAGCACGCAGATAAAAATAGCTAAAGACCAATAGGGACAGTGCTACCGCAAAGACCACCAGCGTGAGCGCCATCACCCACCAGGCCGGGCAAGCCGTGCCGGAGAGGTAGGCCGGAACCCCGTGGATCGTCCCGTCCGGCTCTACCTCGGGCAGTTCGCGTTGCTCGCACGTTGGCCACAGCCAGAGAATAGTGCACACAATCACGCCCAGGATGGCGCCCAGCAGCACCGGATACCAATCGAAAAGCTCCGCCACGAAGATCAGCGTCAGAAATGCGCCTGTCAGGACCGGATACCAGGATGGCTCAGCCAGTCGCACTACCCCCTGGATCTCGCCACCCAGCACGGTCGTCACGTACGTTGCTCGCCAGGTGGTTGGTGTCCGGGCAAGCGCCTCCACTCGCTGGACCGTGAGTGCATCACCCTGTGTCAGGTTCTCTTGCTGCCAGAGCGGATAGCGACTGTGCACAATGGGGAGGCGCCGATAGCCCTCGGCTGGTGGCGGCGTCTCGCCGGACCAATCCAGCGTTCCCGCGCCCCATGGATCACGGGGAGTCCGTTGACCGCGCGTGAGGAGGATGCTGTGAGTCACATTGATCACAATGAGCAGAACACCCACGCTCATCACAAATGCGCCAACTGTCGAGAGCACATTCAGGTTTTCCCAGCCAAGCCCAGGGAGATAGGTGTAGTAGCGGCGCGGCATGCCCAGTAAGCCGGTGATATGCATCGGAAAGAAGAGCAGATTGAATCCAATAAAGTTGAACCAGAAGCTCCACTGCCCGAGGCGCTCGTTCAACATGTAACCGGTGTTGCCAGGGATCCAATAATGAATCGCGGCAAATATGGGAAACACCGCGCCACCCACCAGCACGTAATGGAAGTGCGCCACCAGGAAGTACGTATCGTGCACCTGCCAGTCAAGTGGCACGGTGGCCACCATGATGCCGGTGATCCCTCCCACAACGAAGACGACGATGAACCCCAGGACATAGAGCATGGGTGTGGTAAACACGGGGCGGCCGGCCCACACGGTGGCAATGTAGGCAAAGATCTGGACGCCATTCGGAATGGCAATGGCAAAGCTGGCGGCAGCAAAGAAGCTCAAAGCCAGAAAACCAATACCCACGGTGAACATGTGGTGCACCCACAGGCCGAAGCTCAAGAAGCCCACCGCCACCATGGCCAGCGCTACAAACGTGTAACCCACCATAGGCCGGCGGGCAAACGTGGGCAGAATGGCCGCCACGATGCCCGCGGCCGGGACAAAGATGATGTACACGTCCGGGTGGCCAAAAATCCAGAACAGATGCTGCCAGAGCAACGGATCACCGCCCAAGTTCGGGTCAAAGAAGACCGTGCCGTGTTTGCGGTCAAGCTCTAGCAGCGTGGTGCTCACGAGCAACGGCGTAAAGCCAAACAGGATCATGAATCCCGTGACGAGAATGGCCCAGCAATAGATCGGCAGCCGTCCAATGGTCATGCCTGGCGCCCGCTGCTTCATGATCGCGGTGGTGAACTCGATTCCAGCGCCAATGGCCGCCACCTCCGCCACGCTCAAACCCAGCAGCCAGAAATCAATACTCCAGCCAGGCGAATATTGGCTGCCCGTTAGCGGGAGGTAGGCGTACCAGCCGCCATCCGGCGCGGCGCCGAAAAGAAAGCTCGAGTAAAAGAAGATCCCGCCCCAGAGATAGGTCCAATACCCAAAGGCGGTCATGCGCGGAAATGGCAGCTCACGCGTACCTAGCATAGTGGGCAAGATGTACGCCGCCAGCGCCTCCATCATCGGCACGGCAAAGAGAAACATCATGGTGGAGCCGTGCATGGTGAAGAGCTGGTTATAGGTGAGCGGATCCAGGAACGTGTTCTCTGGTCTCACAAGCTGAATCCGCATCAGCAACGCCTGAACACCACCGATAAGAAAGAAGACGAACGCGCTCAGGATGTATCGATTCGCCAGCGGGCCGTTCTGGACGGTGATGATCCAGCCTCTCACGCCACCTGGGTCGGTCCAGGCCTTGGTGAGCTGATCAGGCTCCTCCTGCACAGCCGATTCATCTGGCTTCGCGGTTCGATCTTCCGCGATCATCGGTGTAGTCTCACGGCGAGAACGAACATTGAACCGCGGCGGCGAGGCGGCGAGGCGCCTGAGGGGGAAGTGCCGCTGCCGCGTGATCCCCACAATGTCAGACCACTTCGTCCCTGTCGCACCGTGTCGCCGCGGTTCATTTCATCCCTCCACACTCAGCCAGCGCTCGCTACTTCAAACTCTCGAGATACGCGACCACGGCGAGCAAACTCTCAGCATCCAGATAGGTCACGGGCATGTAATTGCCGGGCTTGAGTGCCTGCGGGTTTGCGGTCCAGCCGGCCAGATTGCCCCGATTATTAGCCAGAATGCCGGCGCCCAGGGTGAGCCGGCTGGCCACATGGGTGAGATCCGGGCCCAGATCGCCGCCCACGGCGGCGCCCCCCTGCCGGACCGTGTGGCAGCGGATGCACCCGTCTCGCGCAAACACCTGCGCGCCACGCAACACCTGTGGATCAATGGACTCAGCCGCCGGCCGCTGCTGACCGGCGGCCCACGCGTCAAATTCACTCTGGGTCTGGGCCACCAGCACAAAGGCCATTTTGGCATGCTGTAGACCACAGAACTCGGTACATTCGCCCCAGTACACGCCGGGCTTGTCCACCTGCAGCCAGGTAGTGTTCACGTGACCAGGCGTCATATCGTGCTTGCCCATCACCTGGGGCACCCAGAAGCTGTGGATGACATCCGATGATGACAACCTGAGCTCAATGGGCTGCCCAATGGGAACACGGACCTCGTTGGCCGTCACAAACCCGCGCGACGGGTAGCGCA
>JBJXFJ010000608.1:0-16501 GCA_046154735.1 Chloroflexota bacterium
CGCCCGAGGAATCATTAGGGACCTGCAGCGGCTTCGGGGGGCGGGCGTCCTCGGGCGCGGGGCACAAGACCACCGCGCTACCAGGAGGTCCGCGGTCGACGCGCGCGTTCCGTCACTGCGCATCCGCACGCAGCACCGGCCCAGGGAGCCCTCCGAGCCGCCAAGGCGAACAGGACTCATGCCCGGTGAGTAATCCGGGCTAGCCGCTCGCCTGGCGTCGGACGACGCAAAGATCCGGCCATCATCACGGTGTGCGTTGACGCGGCATACTTCGCTGCGTAAGATATATTCGAACGTATCAAAGTAATTTTCAGTGACAATTGACGCGACCTCTGATCCCCGCGAGCGCCTTGTTGAGCATATTCTTGAGCTCGAGCCGGTCATGTTTCGAGCCATGGGCCCGGTGGAGCCAAACCCCTGGCTTGATGTTGACATTAGTATGTCGCAGCTCAAGGTGCTCATGACATTGGCCTGGGCCGAGCCGGCAGCGGTGGCCCAGGGATTGCGAATGTCGGATCTTGCGCGTTGTCTCGGTGTCACGCCGGCTACCGTGACCGTGGTGGTTGACCGCCTTGTTGAACGTGGGCTCGTGTCCCGTCAGCATGATCCCCTAGACCGGCGTCTCCATCGCTGTGTCCTCACCTCGGAGGCTCAGGCGCTCCTTGAGCGCATTTGCGAGAGCGCGCGGTTGCGGACACGTCGGTTACTGCTGGAGCTCTCTCTGGCGGAGCTTCAGGTTGTTGAGGAAGGGATGGAGCTCCTGATTCGAGCGGCACTCCGCAACTCACCCATGGATTCAAGCGTCGGATAAGTCATGAACCTCACGCGCCTCGCCGTCCAGCGCCCAATTCTGGCGCTCACGTTCCTGCTGACCCTGGTGATGGGTGGCGTTGTGGCGTACTCAGGGCTTGGGCTCGATCAGCTTCCAGATATCCGACCGCCCATCGTCACCATTCAGGCCGTTTACCCTGGGGCCGGCCCTGAGGACGTGGAGCAGCAGGTGACCCGCAAGATTGAGGACGCGGTGGCCAGTCTCAGTGATATCGAAGAGCTGACTTCCACCTCCAGCCAGAGTGCCTCCATCATCACCGTGCGCTTTCGCGAGAGTGTGAATATCGACATCGTGGCGCTGGATGTAGAGCGCACGGTGAACAATGTTCGCCGTGAGCTGCCCGTTGAGGTTGAGGCGCCCACAATTCGAAAGCTGGATCTCAATGCCCAGCCAATCATGTATCTCGCCTTGTGGACGTCAGGCGGTCGTGATGCAACGGAGATGTTCCGTCTAGCCGATGAGCAGATTCGGCCGCGTTTGGAGGGACTTCAGGGAATCAGTTCCGCTCGCCCGTTGGGTGGGCGAAAACCTGAGATTCAGGTAGATGTGGATCCAGAGCGGCTGCGAGCCCTACGCCTGACGATTGGTGATGTGTCACAAGCTCTGGCCGCTCAGTATCAGAGTGTGGCTGGCGGCATTGTGAAGACCGGGCAGGCGTCCTCGCAGCGCGAGTTCGGCCTGCGTGTGGAGGGGCGAGAGCCGGAAGCCAGCGCAATTCGCCAGCTCTACGTCACGAATCGGGAGGGTGTGTCCGTTCAACTGGGCAGTATCGCCGCGGTGGAGATGGCAGGGGCTGAGCAGGCCTCAATTGTTCGCTTGAACGGCGCGGGGGCACTCGGAATTCTGGTTACTAAGCAATCAGAGGCGAACATTACGCAAGCCGCGGACAAGGTCTTAGAGGAGCTTCCGCGGCTGCGCAGCCAACTGCCCGAGGACCTGCACCTCGATATCGTGCTTGACCGCAGCTCGTTTGTGCGCTCGTCGCTCAATGACGTGCAGCATGAGCTGGGCATCGCCGTGCTTCTAACCGGCGTCGTGCTCCTCGCATTTCTGCACACCTTGCGTGCCACCCTCATCGTGCTTCTAGCCATTCCTGCTTGCATCGTGGTGACCTTCATCATTATGCGGATGACCGATGTCTCGCTGAACATTCTCAGTCTGCTCGGGCTGACCACCAGTATCGGCATTCTCGTGGATGACAGCATCGTGGTCCTGGAGAACATCTTCCGTAAGGTTGAGCAGGGACAGAATCCCGTCGACGCGGCTATTGAGGGGCGGAGCGAGATCGGCATGGCCGCCATTGCTATCACCCTCGTGGACGTGGTTGTGTTTGGTCCAATCATCTTTCTGACAGGCACGACCGGGGGTTTCTTACGTAACTTCGCAGTGGTGATCACGGCCGCCACGCTGACCTCACTCCTCGTGTCGTTCACCCTCACGCCATTGCTGGCCTCGCGCTGGCTCAAGGCGCATGAGAAGCGATCATTGCTCTCCCGCGTGGCCGGAAGCTGGGAGCCGTTCTATCACTGGTTGGAGCGGCGATATGAGCGTTTGCTGGGCTGGTCACTGCGACATCGCCCAGTGGTGATCATTGGCGCCGTCGCCATGTTCTTCTCGAGCTTCGCGATGGTGCCGTTCATTGGTGTTGAATTCGTGCCAGATATAGATAGTCCGTTTATCACGCTCTCAGGCGAGCTCCCCGGGGGTTCGGGGCTGGCTGCCGCTGATCAGGCGGCCCTGCGCTGGGAGCAGATGCTGCTCAACCCGGAACGGTTTCCCGAAGTCCGGAGCGTGTACATGCTGGTTGGTTCAGGGCAGAGTGAGGCAGAGCGTGGCTCACGATTCTTGAGTGCCATTGTGGAGCTGTCCTCGAGACATGATCGAAATCGAACCAGTAAACAGGTCCAACGCGCGGCCCTCGATGCGGCATCTGAGATTCCGGACCTTCGGACAAGCATTGGTGGTGAGCGCGCCGGTGGCAGTGGTCAGGCGGTTCAGTATCGACTGTACGGCCAGGACATCGCCGAGTTGACACGAGTCGCCCGAGAGGCGCAGCTTCGGTTGAGCGCTCTGCCGGAGCTGGCAGATGTGAGCAATAACACGGCCGTTGTCTCGCCTGAAGTCGTTGCGCGAGTCGACCCTCAGAGAATTCAGGATTTTGGCGTCACCACCCAGCAGATTGGCGCGTCCCTACGAATCTCATATCAGGGCATCGTCCCGGCCAAATATCCCCGCGCGGACGGGACCGAGATTGATATTCGCGTTCGCATCCCGGAGTCACAACGGCAATCCATCGAAACGATTCAAGATTTGCCGCTGATCACAACTCGCGGAACACAGGTCACACTTGGGCAAGTAGCGGATTTGGAACGGCGTGAAATTCCGTCTCGAATTACGCGAATCGGTCGCCAGCGTGTGGCAGTGATTGGCGCGGATCCAAAGGGCGTGGACCTGGGTACTGCATCGGCGCTGGCAAAGCGCGAAATGGAAGCGATGACCTGGCCCACTGGAATGCGCTGGGAGCTGGCCGGTCAGAGCAAAGAACAGCAGGACTCGTTTGCAAATCTGGCTCTGGCACTCGGTGGTAGCGTCATCTTGATGTTCCTGGTGCTCACCACGCTCTATGAGAGCGTTTTCTACCCCATTGTGATTCTCTCTTCGCTGCCATTGGCCCTGATCGGCGCTCTGGGCGGACTACTGGTGTTCCATAACACGCTAAACATCCTTTCAATGATCGGTGTTATTGCGCTGATGGGGCTGGTAGGGAAGAACGCCATTCTCCTGGTGGATTACACGAATCAGCTCAGAAAGCAGGGAATGGAGCGAAACGCGGCCATTCTGAAGGCTGGGCCGGCGCGCCTGCGGCCGATCATCATGACCTCACTCACTCTGATCCTGGGGCTCATGCCTGTGGCATTGCGACTTGGCGATGGCGGTGAACTGCGCGCGCCGCTAGCCGCGGTGATCATTGGAGGCATGGTGAGCTCCACGGTGCTTACACTGCTCTTTGTCCCCGTCTCGTACACGTACTTTGACGGATTGCAGCGTCGCCTCATGGGGCTCTTCAAGTCGCGGTCAGAGCGCGGTGATACGTCTGTCGAGGGAGCACCCGCGCCTGAGCCTGATGGCGTGGGTCGTAGAGCCGCCGTACGTCAACGAGAGCGCGTGGGTACACGCTAGAACAGACGGGCGGATGAGGCTCGGTGGATGCCCCGTGGAGTCGGGCTAGTGCTCTGTCAATCATGGATTGTTGGGTGGATGCAGTCGGTGGTGTCGGGCATCTTGCCCGACAGTTCTCGCCCGGCTGTATCATGCGTTCCCGCTCGTCGCCGCGCGATCGGTTCGTGACTGTCGGGCAAGATGCCTGACACCACCGGTGGCGGGAGAGCCCCGCAGACCAATTTGGACGGGGCATTAGAAGCCCGACCACAAGGATTACCGGCGAGACTCATTCGCCCGGCTGTACTTATGTGGGCGCACTCCAGCCTGCCACCACGAGGTCAAGGTCAGTCAACGGACGGACTCATCATCACCCGCTAGCCAATCAAAGGCGGCTCGGCGCTTCTTGTCGGAATCCTCAGCGGCAAAGGGGTTTGAATCTGGCTTGGGCTTCGGTTGTTTTGACTGGAACGGATTCACCGTCTCGTCCTTTTTGCGTTCAGTCAAATCAGACAGAAACGGATTCGTAGGATCGATCACGGGCTGTGCGCGCGGCTCCCTGAGCTCGCCCTCGGGCAGGAGCGCCAGCCATTGCGCCAGCATACCTGTGCTCACGGTATCGCTGGGCTGCCCGTCAAAGCTGCTCTCAAACACGCTCACCGCACTGGTGGCATGCGCTCGATCAGCCACACTGGTGCTCGAGGTTGGCCCGACCTGTCGAATGGCGAGCGTGTGATGGTCAAAGCTTAACTCGAGATCAATGTGCTCAAATCCATGGAAATCGAGATCGTCATGTCGCACTCGCGCACCATGGCCGCGCAAATAATTGACCGTCATGCGGTCAAGCCCCGTTTGAATTCGGCGCGCTAGCTCTTCGTGATCGTAAGAAAAGATGTCCATCGGTTCGATCTCGGAATGAAGTTCCGCTAGTACTCTACTTGATCTGAAGGCGTCTAGCGAAGCTGATGGACCGCTCGGGCGAGACCGAATTTTGGAGTGCGGCGTGCGAGAGCGCCGCTTTGAATTCTCCCCAACTCAGTAGTGTGAAGAATGGAAAGCGGCGCTCTCGCACGCCGCACTCCAAAAATGAGGCGCACAGTGTCCGATGTTCAGGGCAGGTTCGGGCCGGCATCACTGGGAGCGCCGCCAGGGATGGCGGTGCTCCCAGTAAGCCGCTGTCTATGGTCACACACTCGTCTCGTTTGTTCTGAGCTCTGCTATCTCTCGGGAAGATGCGAGTAATCGCTGAACCAGGCGGCATAATTCGTGGCGGATGGGCCGGTCATCCGGTCCACCTGCAACGATTCTAAGCTCTGGAGGGTACTCAGCATGCCACGACGCCAGCCGATTGAGGCACCCGATTTACCGCGCCACACGAATCCGATTCCGACCGCCGTGAAGCTGGGCAATATGATCTTCTCGTCCGCGCTCATTGGTCAGGATCCGAAGACACATCAGCTTCCTGATGATCCCGAGTCGCAGGTGGCAAATGTCTTTCACGCTGTTCGGCGAGTCATGGAAGAGGTCGGAGGGAGCGTGGCGGACATTGGCAAGATGACGGTGTACTTACATGACATGCGGTTCCGCGATCTGGTGAATCGAGAGTGGTTGGCGATGTTCCCAGATGAGAACGACCGACCGGTTCGTCAGACGATGCGCGGAGACCTTACCCGCGGCATGCTGATCCAGGTCGAATTCATCGCCGTCTTGGATTGACGGAGGACGGAAGACGGACGACGGAGGACGCCGTATCCTCGTTTCCGTCTTCCGTCTTCCGTCTTCCGTCGTCTACGTTCGCTCGCGAGCCAGGCGGAAGCCCAGGGCGCGGGCGCCCAGGGTGACCAGGAGCACAAAGAGGGTGACGAGCACGCCAATGGCCGTACCGCGCTCCATCTCGCCGGCGAAGCTGTATTCGAGCATTAAAATCGAGAGCGGCCGAGACTGAGCGCTGTAGAGCAGCGCCGTGGTGCCAATGTCTCGAATTGAGGAGAGGAAGGCTAGCAAGCCCACCGTTACGGCGGTCGGTGCAAGTAGCGGTAGGAGAACCTTTCGGTATGACGTGAGCCAGCCGGCGCCACAGACCCGGGCGCTCTGCTCCAGCTCAGCGCCAATCTGCATGATCCCAGCCTTGAAGAACAGTGTGGCAACGGGACTATCTTTAATGATCATGGCCACGATGATGCCAGTGACTGTGCCGTAAAGCAGCCCGCGGAGTGGCGTTCCAAGGAAGAGCCAGAGGAGCCCAAGGCTCATCAAGATGCCAGGAACGGCCCAGGGGACCCACACGAGCAGATCTGTAGCCTGCGTCGCTTTGGACTTGTTGCGAACGATGGCGTAGGCGACTAGTGAGTAGATGATCACCGAGCCCAGGCCAACACCCACAGCAATAATGAGGCTATTGCGGACCGATCCGAAAAACACTGGATCTGAGAACAGGTTCTGCCAGTGTGCCAGGGTATAGGCGTTCTGGATATTGAAGAATCCGTATCGCCGCATAAACGAGCCGAGCACGAGGAACACCAGCGGCGCGGCGAGCGAGATCGCGAAGAAGCCATAGCAGATTGCCACTGCCGGCCACTTCCATTTCCCCAGCCGTACCGGTGTGGAGGAGAACCCCTGGCCGGTCACGGTGGTAAAGGTGCGACCTTTGATGTACCACTGATACGCAGCCGCTAGTCCGATAAGCGTCACCAGAAAGACGAAGCCCAGCGCCGTTGCCTCTCCGAATTTTGGTGGCTGCTCACGCACCAGGTCCCAGATGCGCGTGGAATACACCTGGATCCCAGCCGGCTTGCCCAGCAACAGCTCAACTTCAAAGACCTCGAGACTTCGGACAAAAGAGAGGATCACAATTCCGAGTGCCGCCGGCGCGAGGATCGGCATCGTCACGCGGAGTGTTGTCATGAACTGATTGGCGCCACAGACTCGCGCTGCCTCTTCAAGCGACGCGCCAACTCGACGTAACGCGGGAAGCAGCAGGACCACTTTATAATACACGCCAGTTGAAGCGAGATGGACCCAGATGATGCCCCAGAAGCTGTAGATATTAAAGGGCCCATTCTCAACGAACGGAAGCTGCTTCAGCGCTTCATTCACCAGGCCAAATTTTGGATCCAGTAAGAGTACCCAGCCAAATGTGAGCGGCAGATGCGGCAGAAAAATTCCGATCCAGCAGAGAAGCTCCAAACCGGTCCGGCCCGGTAAATCGCTCCGAGCGATAAGCCAGGCCAGCCCAAATGCCAATGGGAGGGAGATCAGCGTACGAAGGCCACCGAGCGCGATACTATTCCAGAGTGCGCTTATTGTGCCGGTGTCGCTGAAGGCCATTGCCCAGTTCTGGAGACCGTAGACGGCCTCTCGGCCGGGAATTGCCGAGTTGAAGCTATTGATCAGGAGGAGTACGAGCGGGAGCGAGACGATGATGCCTACAAGGAGCGGAAGCGTGATGCCCAGCCAACGCCGCACGCGGAGCTCGGATTTGGTTTGAGCCTTGAATGTTGGGGCTGTGACAACCGTTGTACTCATTGTGGCCACACCGAAGCGCCTGTTGTATCGATCACTAGATCAACCTTGGCGCCAACTGGGAATTGATGACGACGCGAGCTGAAGACAAACAGCGCGCGTCCCGATGTCGTCCGCACGTTGTACTCAATTCGTTCACCGAGATAGGCAACTTCCTCAACCGTGGCAACCACGCGATTCGGCGCCACCTCTGAGGCTGGTTCAAGACGCACGTCCTCAGGTCTGCAGGAGATGGCCAGTGGCACGGAATCACCAGTGAGCGTCACGCTACTGTCCTCCACAATGAGCCGCCGGTCTTGCTCACCAGTGAGGGTGATATGGAGCTGACCTCCCTCACGATGCCCCACACCTTCCAGCACCAGCGCCCGCCCCAGAAAGTCGCGAACGAAGGTTGATGCCGGGCGCTCGTAGACTTCATTGGGCGTACCAATTTGTTCGAACTGCCCCGAATTCATCACCGCGACCTTATCGGACATGGTCATGGCCTCCGCCTGATCGTGGGTCACAAAGAGCACGGTCATGCCCAGTCGCCGCTGGATGCTTCGCAGCTCCAGTCGCATGTGCTCCCGGAGTTTGGCATCCAGATTTGAAAGAGGTTCATCCAGGAGGAGGATGTCCGGTCTATAGACGAGTGCCCGGGCCAGTGCCACGCGCTGCTGCTGCCCGCCGCTCAGCGCCGTGGCGGGTCGCTCGCCCAGCCCGCCCAATCCAACGATCTCAAGCGATTCGTCCACACGCTTGCGGACTTCCGCGCCACTGAATTTGCGGAGACGGAGGGGAAACGCAATATTCTCGAAGACGGTGAAATGCGGCCAGATGGCATAGCTTTGAAAGACCATGCCCATGTTGCGTCTCTCGGTCGGCAGATAAATGCCCTGCTTGGCGGAGACAATCGATTGGCCCGTGAGCAGCAGCTCGCCTTCTTCTGGATGCTCAAGGCCGGCCACAATTCGGAGCGTGGTGCTCTTGCCGCAACCACTGGGGCCAAGCAGGGTGAAGACCTCGCCCCTCTGGATGGTGAACGAGAGATTGTTGACCGCCCGAACCGAGCCATACATTTTGACGACGTTGCGCATCTCCAGCACCGTATCCGTGCTGACGGATGCAGGAGTTAGCACAGCGCTCATGATTTCGCGATCAGCCGCTTGATGCGGTCCAGTGCTTCCGGGCTGCGCTCACGCGAGGTGAATTCCCAGGAGTAGATGTCAAAGTAGTTCACGCCGGCCTGTGGGATGCTGTAATCAGGCACCCAGCTACTGTCGATATCGGTGCGGTTGCTCACCGAGACTTGAGCCTTGTTGTAGGTTTCACCGCCCTCTTTGCCGGCCATCCAGTTGATGAATAGCTTGGCAGCATTGGGGTGAGCAGGCTTGTTAATGAGCGCTAGCAGTCCGAAGCCGGCACTAACGGTGCCGGCGGCCTCCGGGAGTCCACGGACCACATGGACCGGAAAGCCGTCGCTTTTCAATGGTTCAAGCTCCGCGGCATTGAGGCCGAGCGTTATCGGATACTGACCGCGTGCCAACCAGTCGGAAAGTTGACGCTCCTCACGACTCACACCAGGCTCTTGATCACGGTAAAGCGCCTGAAAGTATTGATCTCCAAGGGCTTCGATGATGTATGAGCCGTTCGCGGAGCCGGGGCCGGAGACGGTCGGATCATAGACCGATATCTTGCCCTTGAACTTGGGCTCTAGCAGCGATTTCCATGATGTAATCTCGGATGGCTGCACTAGCTGCGTGTTGATTGAGAGGACCAGGGTCACCTGGTTTGACAGGCGCAGCAGGTACTGGTCTTCTGGATCCATGAACCACAGGTTTCCACGTTGCCAGTTTGATCCTTCAGTTGCCTCGGGCGTGAACAACTGCGGGCGAATTGGATCGATCATCTTCTCCGGATAGGCCTGTGTGTAAAGCGTCGTTGCGCCTGCAATCATCGCATCAAGCGTATACTGGCCCGCCGATCGCTCTGACTTGAGCCGTGTCATGAGGTCGCCCGAGCGGCCTCCCAGATACTCGAGCTCAATGCCGAAGCGGTCCTTGAACGCCTTAGGCAAATCGTTGCGGACCGCCTGGGTGGGTGGGCCCGAGACCACAACGGTCCCTTCCTTCTTCGCTGCGTCAACCAGCGCATCCCACTGCTGCTTCCAGTCGGCGGTGGCTGATTTCGTTTCGCCCGCGGGCTTCCCAACGGGCGGTGCTTCAGTCTTCGGCGCAGCCTGGGCGGGAGCGGTGGTGGGTGCTACAGCCGGTTTGGCCGCCGTGGGTGACGCCGCCGGCGGTGTGGATTGACAGGCGGCGATCAGCGCCGCTGAGCCACTGATTCCGAGCAAGCTAAGAAACGTGCGTCGGGAAACGTGATGTTGAGTCATCGAGATTGTCCCAGGTGCGGTGTTGTACGGTTCAGCGCGCTGGAGGCTCGCTCCTCTGAAGCGAGCTCCCAGGTGAATTTCTGTATGAGACTGATCCCCGGACTGGATATGACAGAGCGAGGGTGGATCCGCTGGTTCCGCCAATTTACCACTCCTGATGCCGTCTCCGTTCTGTTCGAATTCAGACTGAGATGGGTACGCCGTCTCATGCTTTGATCGTGAGCCGCTTCATACGCTCCAGCTCTTCGGGTTTGAAGCCGTTAATGGTCCAGTCCCAGCCGTATGAGTCGAAGTAGTCCACGCCCGGCGTCGGTAGGAGATAGTCAGGTGCCCACTTGCTATCGACATCCGAGCGCGCGCTCACCACGACTTGCGCTTGATTGAAGAGCTCCGCGCCCTCTTTCATGGCAATCCAGTTCAGGAAGAGCTTGGCCGCGTTTGGATTAGGCGCCCTGTTCACGAGTCCGATGAGGCCAAAACCGGCGCTCACGGTGCCCGGGGCATCCGGGAGATCCTTGATGACATGGATCTTGAAGCCGTCCTTTTTCAAGGTCTCAACTTCATTCGACCCGATGCCGATGGAGATGGGATAGGTGCCTCGCGCGAGCCAGTCGGAGATCTGCCGCTCATCACGAGTGATGCCCACATCCTGGCCCTGGTAGAGCGACCGAATGTACTCGTCCCCAAGCTTGCTGAGCAGGTACGCCGCGGGTGGCCAGCCGGCCCCTGAAACTGTGGGATCGTGTGCAGAGATCTTACCTTTGTACTTCGGGTCCAGCAAGTCCTTCCACGCTTTGATGCCAGAAGGGTCAATCTGGTCCGAGTTCACCGCCAGCGTATGCGAAGAATAGTTCGTGATACGCAAGATGTACTGGTTGTCTGGATCCATGAACCAGAGTTTGCCAGCTTTCCACTTCGTGGGATCACTGGCCTCGGGATTGATGATCGCCGGCGGAATGGGATCAAGCATTTTCATGGAGTATGCCCGGGTGTAAATGCTCTGGGCGCCGGAGATCATCGCGTCCACGGTGTATTGACCCGCGGCACGTTCTGACTCCACCCGAGTCAGGAGATCACCGGTGCGTCCGCCCAGATACTCCATCTCCACGCCAAAGCGCTCTTTGAATTTTGCCGGGAGTGCCTGCCGTACTTCAGGGGTGGGCGGTCCGGAGACGATGACCTTGCCTTCTTTTTTGGCAGCGTCAATCAGATCAGTCCACTGCTTTTCCCAGGCTGGTGCCGCGGGTGCAGCCGGCGCGGTGTTCACAGCCGGTCCAGAGGTGGCGGCTGCTTTCGCTGGCGCGGCGGGCGCCTCAGTTGGTTTTGCGGGTGCTGGCGCGGCGGGCGCCGATTGACACGCTGCCAGAAGCGTTGCGCTGCCCACAGCCAACGACTTTAAGAACGATCGGCGATCGATCGATCGCGCACCTACACGCCATGCCACCATGCGGAGACCTCCATGGTCTATCACGAGGGAACTTATCTGCCCGCGTCGATGCGAGTCAAGAATTAGCCATGCTCATTTTGGTTGGCTGTCCAAGGGTAGCAGGGCAGCCGACCTGTACAATGTTTTCCCGTGGCTCATAGTTTCACACACGCGACCGATGGCGCGCCTTCCGGCGGGCGATTTAGTGCACTCAAGTCATCAGATTTCCGCACGTTCTGGATTGCATCGCTCGTGTCTCAGTGCGGCGGGTGGGCCGCGCAGGTGGCCACCTCCTGGCTGCTGCTCGAGATGACCAACTCGGCCTTCTATCTGGGTCTCCAGGGACTCTTTCTGGCGGTCCCATTTATTGCGAGCTCCATGGTGGCCGGCGCGGTTGCGGATCGCATGGACCGGAAGCGATTGCTACTCATTACCCAGTGGGGCTCCCTGGCGGTGTCTCTGGCGCAGGCAGTGATGGTTCACATGGGCATCATCGAGGTCTGGCACATCTATCTGTTCAGTTCGTTGAGCTGGATATGCGCGGGTTTCGAGACGGCCGCGCGCCAATCACTCCTGCCAAATATGGTCCAACGCCATCAGATTCCAAGCGCCATTGCGCTGTATTCCACGCTTCACCGAACCACGGCGCTCATTGGCCCGGCGCTGGGTGGATTGGCTATCGCCCAGTTCGGCGTCGCGGGCGCGCTGTATTCCCAGACGATCGGCTGGGCGCTCCTGGTCTGGGCGGTGATGCTCATGCGCACTGTCTCAATTCCCCGGGGCGGTTCCGGACCTCTCTTCCTCGCGGTGAAAGCGGGCTTTACTTATGCACGAGCGGATCGGAAGATCGCCGCGCTGCTGGCCATCCAGGCAACGGCCAGCGTGCTTGTGAATTCAGGCGCGCTGCTGCCGATTTATGCGCGTGACATTCTGCAGATTGGCCCGCAAGGGTTAGGTCTTCTTCACTCGGTCACTGGCGCTGGCAGTCTGGCGGGCATGGCGCTGGTGATCTGGCTGGGGCATCATGGCACCCATGGGCGATGGATCGTATTTGGGAGCACGCTCTATCCGGTCTTTCTGGCGGGATTTGGCGTGTCCACGTTTCTGCCGCTGTCCCTGCTCATGCTCTTCCTCTCGGGGCTGGTGGAGATGACCGTGGGCACGCTCCGTCAGACAGTCATGCAGCTCAGCGTGAACGATGCCTATCGCGGGCGAGTGATGAGCCTCTCGTCGATCTCGGCGCGCGGATTACATCCCATTGGCAACCTTCAGAGTGGCACGCTGGCAACCTTGATGGGCGCGCCGTTCGCGCTGGTGGCCAGCGCCGGCCTGGCGATCGGGCTGGCCGTGTGGATTTGGTCACGCACACCCGAGTTCCTGTCCGAGGCGGGAGTGGTACGCAACCGTCCGGCAGCTTCACGGTCCCATCTTACTTAGCAGTACGATGATTCTGAGAGCGCAGGGACATCTGACACCGGGGGCGAACAATGCACAACGACGATTTCATCGCTGAGCTGTGGACCTATGCGAACGAGGTACGGATGGCGGACCATCCTTGGTTCAAAGGCATTGCCGAGCATCGTTGGAGGCCGGAGGAGATCATCTTGGGCGAGGTGCAGCACTATTTGCGCGTGCGCACGAACCCGATCTATTTTGGCTACATCGCAATCAACGCGGTGGCTGACAAGTCGTACGCGCTGATGGGTACGGTGCTCGAGAATTTCATGGAGGAGCTCTCCGGTCCGCGTTCACATGTGGACATCGTGTTGCAGTTCCTTGAGGCGGGCGGAATCTCGCGTGAGCAAGCTGACGAGGCCGAGGCCGCGCCGGGGACCATGGCGGCCATCGAGATGATCACCAACCATTGCCAGCACCGATCGGCCCTGGAAGGTGTGGCCATGCTGGCGTTTGTGGAAAGCATGCATGGCGGCGAGCAGGGGGCGGCGGCCAGTGTCTATCCCCACCTCATCGGACATTACGGATTCTCAGAGCGCGCCGCCGAGACCTATAAGATTCACGCTGAACAAGACGTGGGGCACGGCAGCCACCAGATTGAGATCCTGCGCGAGTTTGCCACTGACGACGAGGTGAAGGATCGGATCCGCCGCGCGGTGAAGCTCGGGCTGACCGCTTACACGCTTGAATGGGACGGCCATGTTCAAGCGATCACCGGCCAGCGAGAGTTCTGGCAGGGCACCGGCCCACTACATCTGCGCCAGCCAAAGGTGCGGCTCGCGGTGGTCTGATACGAGCGCGACAATGGGCCGCGGGGACTAGCAGCCCCAGTTCCCGCGGCTCCAGATTGATCAGAACGGCCACGCCTCTGGCAGCTCCGCGCGTGCTGCCTGATAGTCCGGATCATCGGCGTACTCCGCACGAATCCGTTCTAGCGTGCTGGTGAGCTCATTTTCCGACAGGCGAAGGACATTCGAGACCATACCCGTGGTCTCCTCGAAGCTTCCGCTTCAATGGCGAAATCACCCCCGCATTCGTTGCAGGATGTACCGATCAGGCTCGGCGAGCGGCATGGAGCGCATCCTTTCTCGGCATTCGTGCTCATCTTAGCGCACGTTTCTGATGATCTGGACGGTGACCTCTTCACAGAATGGCTGGGGCGCTCCATAGACATTGGTCTCCACTCGGAGACGGCCAAAAACGCGGTACGCTTGGCCGCGCCAGAGTCCTCGAATAATGATGAATGGATAGGTCAGCACAGATAGTGCCGGCTCGTGAAATCGGACGACTGAGGGGACGGCGATCATGCCTCCCGCGGGAATTGCGAGCGCCGGCAGGACGGTGACATCGCTTCCCTGAAACTGGTCATGTGGAATCCGCACTTCATCAATCGCGAGTGTTTCGTTACTGAGATTGGTGACCTGCCAGGGGATCAACCATTGATGGTCCTGGCTGAGTGCCGTGGCACTCCTCGCCTCAATTCCCACTCTTAGCTCGTGCAATTGGAGATGTTCCATGGTGTCTGATCAGGTATGAGTGACGGGCTTGGCCACCGCGGGGCGAGCCTGCAACGTCTCCTTGACTAAGAACCCCACCAGCGCGGCGCCACCCAGGCTGCTCACGCCCAGGAATGCGAACGCGGCGGGTGAGCCCGCGTGCTCTGTGAGCAGGCCGAAAATTGCCGGGCTGAGAAACGTGCCGAATTGGCCCACGGTATTCCAGATGCCGAAGAATTTTCCACGGGCGTGGGCCGGGGCCACGTCTGAGCCCAGCGTCTGCATGGATCCCCCGGTCAGGCTCTGAGTGAGGCCCACCACAATGAGCGCGGCCACAAAGATTCCAAACGGCAAGCTTAGCGCCGCAATCCCGGCCATGAGCAGTAGGCTGAGTCCCAGAAGCCCAAAGCCCGGCACGATGGTGGCTTTACGTCCAAAACGATCCATGATGTGCCCGGCCATAATGGTCACCGGAATCCCCACTGCGCTCACCGCCGCCGCCATCAAGCCTACCGCGGCTGCATCAATGTCATACGCGTACACCGCGTAGAAATTCATCGATCCGCCAAAGAGCGCACCTCGCGTGAGCGATGTGAGGAAGTAGGTGGTGAAGAGCATGATGATCGGAAACGTGAGCAGCGTGAGCAGGAGCGATCGTGCGGGCGCCGACGCTTCAGCCTCATGTTCTGCTTGCGTACGTTGTGGAGCCGTGTCGGTCATACGCAGGCTTGGGATCACAGCCAGAAGTGAGAGCGCCGCGTGGACGTAGAACGGAAGACGGACATCCCACATGGCTGCCAGTAAGCCACCCACGGCTGGACCCACGAGTCGACCGGCATTGTCATAACTGAACAGCGTGGTGATCTGACGGCCGCGGGCAGCGCCGCCCGTATCCGCAATCATGGTGACCCGCCCCATGGTCCACATGCCGGTGGCCCAGCCATTCAGAAATCGCCAGAACAGGAGCTCCGGAAACGAGCTCGCCGTGGCGGTCAATACGGAGCTCACGGCGCTGAGGAGCGGTCCGGCAATGACGATCTTCCGCCGACCCACTCGGTCAATCAGGAGTCCCGTGGGCACAGACGAGAGCGCCATGCCGGCTAGATTGAGCACAATCACAAGTGATGCGGTCCCGAAGGAGATGTCAAAAGACTTGGCAAACACCGGTAGCGCCGGCGTGGCCACCCCCGTGCCCAGGGCGAGCACAAACGCGGGTAAGTACAGCGTGTATAACGACCCCCAGGACGGCGAGCGCACGAGACGGACCTCCACAGCTTGGATGATACGATGATGGCGTGTGCCCGGTTTATTCCTCGACTTCGGAACAGGTACGCCCCAGCCCATGGAATTAGCGCTGTCGCATCGTGAATCTGGAGCACGGGGACCCGAGCTACGTCTGATCAGACGATGCCCGGACGACGAACAGTAACCATGCCCATGGGGAGCACCACGGGAGATGTACTGGCTCATTTCAATGCAGTACCGGGCTGAGTGACCAAACACGTTGCCGCGTGCTGGAGTGTCTGTTATCCTCGCTCAGTGCTCCATGGGGGAGTGGCGGAATTGGCAGACGCGCATGACTTAGGATCATGTTCCGCAAGGAGTGGGGGTTCGAGTCCCCCCTTCCCCACCAGCGCAACCCGCCGGGCGGCGAGTCGTCATAACTTCCAGCACAATGCGCTTAGTCTTACTGATTATCTGTCTGCTGGCGTGCGCTTGCCAGCCTGCTGCGCTCCCGTCCCCCACAGCTACGTCCACGATGAGTCCCACGGGAGTGCCACCCACACCGAGCCCTGTGCCAACGGCCCAGCTTACTGAAACTCCGCGTCCCACGCCGGCTCCCTCGCCATCTCCCACGTTCACGCCGCAAGCCCGCGAGCTTGTTCAGAGCCCGAGTCGCGCGGTTCACACCTTTCTCTGGGGAAATGCAGCCACAACAGCGCGTGATCTCAGGCTGGCTCGGGAGGCGGGATTTACAGCCATCAAGCAGCGCTTTGAATGGCGCTATATTGAGGGCCAGCGTCAGGGGCTCTACGAGTGGAATGAGCCTGACCGAATCGTGAAGGCGGCCGAAGATGCTGGCCTGGCCATCATTGCCCGGGTGGATAATCAGCCCCGCTGGGCACGCCGGGACGCGCTCTTTCCTGGCTCTGGCCCACCAGACGACCTCAATGATTGGCGCATCTTTCTCGAACGGCTTGCCGCCCGATATCAGGGGCGCATCCAGGCCTATCAGATCT
>JBJXFJ010000281.1:0-5952 GCA_046154735.1 Chloroflexota bacterium
GGTATCCTGGTAGAAGTGACTCGTCTGGATCCCGGGGATACCTCGGGCGCGGGGCACAAGACCGCCGCGCGACCGGGAGCCGCCGCTCGAGCGGATGATGCACCGATCATGAGGCCTGCGCACGGGAGGCTCGGTGGGATTCCTGGACCGGGGTTGCGTACCAGTGCGCAGTGACGGCACGCACCCCGGCTGGCACATCCCCCCAACTCCAAACTCCGGTGAATCATCCGGGCTAGTGGATCAGCTGTCATAAGCAGAACCATTTCCCGGGGTGGGACAGGCGTCTCTGCCTGCCCTACTGAGTGAATAGCCATCGGGGTGTCAACTGCCACGCTAGCGCACGAGGGAGGGGTCGGACTTTGACACGGAATCCAGCCAGCTCGTCTGCTTCTGCGCGGCCTCCCGAGGCGCCTGCTTGATTCCCAGGAGCAATCCACTCACAAGCGCAAGGTCACGCGCCAGCAGAACTGCCGGAGACACGAGGCCTACCTTCCAGTCCTTCCAGATCGCCCGGGTGAGAAATGGCGCGGTGCAGGCAAGAAACAGAGCCAGCGTACCGAGTAGGAGCGATATGCCAAGGGCTCCACTCCCCATGAGCGCCAGTGGCCCCGCCGCGAGCACACTGCCCGCGAGGGACACGGCCGCGGCCAGCTCCAGCTTCATCATCTGCGGGGTATGAGAATCCCGCACCGCTTTTCCCGGGTGCCGGCTTAAGACCGCCACTTTCCACCAGCCTATGCCGAATTTCTTCTTCAAGTAGCTACTGAGCCGATTTGCATGGAGGTGAAACGTACGTGCCTCTGGCACGAATCGAATGTGAACGCCGGCATCAGCGAGCCGAAAGGACAGCTCCTGATCGCCACATTGGCGAAACATCGGATCAAATCCCCCCACGCGCTCCAGGTCCCGTTTCCAGAAGCAGGCTGCATAGGTGTCCACAAAATCGATCCAGCGGGTCATGGCCGTGTGGCGGTAACGGTCCTCATACTCAAGCTGGACGAACCGCGCGACAAGCTCCTGCTGGCGTGAGAGATACACGCCCTTGGTGCCACCAACACGCGGGTCGCTCAAGGGCGTCACCAGCGACTCTAGAAAGCTGGCAGTTGGCTCACAATCGGCATCCGTGAAGACGATGATCTCGCCACGTGCAGCGGAGATACCCGCGTTACGAGCTCCGCCTGGGCCAAGCGTGACGCTCAAGCGGACAACCCTGGCACCCTGCGCTTTGGCCCGCTCCGCGGTATCGTCGCGGGAGCCATCATCCACAACGAGCAGCTCGTACTGTGCACGATCCAGAGTTTGATGAGAGAGCGCCGTGAGGCATCGATCGATGACTCGGCCGGCGTTGAGCGCCGGAATGATGACGGAGATGAATGAGTCCACAGAAATCCTCTGCCTAGACCGGCTGGAGGTCAGCAGCAGGCGCATTAGCGGCTGTGCACGGTCTATCTAGTCCAACGTCCGCCCCGTCCAGGAAGGCCCGGCACCAGAGCTCCAGCGTGAGGTAGGTGAAGATGGCATAGGCGTAATCCGCTTCACCTCGGTCAAACATCAGCCGCTGGCGTTGGATCTCCATGGGGTCTAGAAGCCCCCGCTGACGCACCGTGGCCTCGCTCAAGAGCTCATGCACCATGGGGGCCAGGCCGCCGCGCAGCCAGCCACGTAGTGGAACGCCAAACCCGGTCTTGGGACGTTCCAGCACTTCCAGCGGCAGCCATGGCCGCACGGCTTCCCGCAGGACCACCTTGGTCTGGCCCATTCCACGAAGCTTCACATCCGGCGGAAGACGCAGGGCAAGGTCCAGAAGATCATCATCAAGAAACGGCACCCGTGCCTCAACGCCCGCCGCCATGGTGCTCCGATCGGTGTAGTGCAGATTCTGGGCTGGCAGGTACGTCTTCAAGTCGCGATAGAGCATTCTGTCCACTTGATGCGCCTGGGCAACCTCGGCAAGCAGGGCCTTCCCGGAGGCCAATACGTCACTGGTGCTCTGGCCGCTCCGAAGTGACGGAGAAAGTACGCGTTCTACGTCCGCCGCGGGCATGACCGCGCAGAGCTGAAGAAATCGCTCATCAGCCGAGCCCCGCGCCGCCTCGAGCAGCTTTCTGACGCGGCGCGCCACGGCGCCAAGACGGCCGGGCCGGCCGCCCGGCAGGAGCGCCGTGGAAGCCGCCACCGCCCTTCTGAGCCCCGCGGGAAGATAGTCCAGATTGGCTAGCATTCTTCCGGCCACATGCCGGCGATAGCCACCAAATAGCTCGTCTGCCCCCTGCCCCGTGAGCAGCACCACCGTGCCGTCCTCCCGCGCATGCCGTGCAATGAGATAGGCATTCATCGCCGCCGGGTCAGCAATAGGCTCATCCAGCATATGCACCAGCATGGGCCAGAGATCGGCCGTGTCAGATCGCACGTGGAGCGCCTCGAGGTGAACACCCAGCCGTTCAGCCACCCGCTGAGCGTGAGGGAGGTCCTCATCAAACGGATCAAGCTGATTGGCGGACGCTTCATAGCCCACCGTGTAGCAGCGAACGTTGTCTGGCCCCACCTTCTGGGCCATGGCCGCCACCACGGCGCTTGAATCGAGACCACCAGAGAGAAACGCTCCCACGGGCCGATCACTCACCATCTGGCGCTCAACGGCCAGACTGAGCGCTGACCGCACCTGATCTGCCGCGGCATCGAGACTCAGGTTCTCCGATTCTCCAGAACGGGGTGGCTGCCCCGAGTACCACTGTTCCACCCGCAGCTCAGATTGCCTGAGCTGAAGCAAGTGCCCCGGCGGGAGACGACGAACACCGGAAAACGGCGTTCCTGGATCAGGAATGAACTGATAGGTCAGGTAGTCCCGGATTGCCTCGTGGTCGACTCGCCGATCAACGCCCGGCACGCGCAGGAGCGCCTTGAGCTCGCTTGACATGACCCAACCGCCATCAGGCAGCCTGGCGTAGTACAGCGGCTTCATGCCGGTGCGATCACGCGCCACAAGCAGATCTCGCGTGCGCCCATCGTACAGTGCAAACGCGAACATCCCATTGAGGCGGTTCAGCATAAATCGGCCATGCTGGCGATACATCGCCAGTATGACCTCCGTGTCGGTACCTGATCGGAAGACGTGGCCGAACGACTCGAGCTCTGACCTCAGCTCGCGAAAGTTGTAGATCTCACCATTGAAGACAATCTGGATATCACCTGTGGGATCAGCCATTGGCTGCCGCCCACGATCAGAGACGTCTAGGATTGCCAGGCGTCGATGACCAAGCGCCACGTGGCGATCATCACTGATCCAGGCGCCCTCGCCATCTGGACCTCGGTGCGCGAGCGCCGCGTTCATGGCTGCAAGCAGGTGCACAGAGCCTAATGATCCAACGATGACATTGATTCCGCACACGGCTGTATTGCTCCTGCTTTCACGCGCCAGGGGTGGGGGAGTAAGCGAGATCCACGCTCGTTTCGGACCGCTAGGATGTCCTGGGACAACCGGCTTTGTGGCGCGGCGCGCCTGCTGATTCAAACGGGCCTGACGCCCAGAATGTGACGGCTAAGCCAGGAGTCGCGCGCGCACAACCACGCGCTCAAGATACTCGCGCGTGATTGGATCAAACCGTCCGCCACACGTGATCAGAGTGAGCCAGGCATCGGATGTGGGGCCAAGTATTTGATTCATGGGCGCGTCACTGGCATCGTAGCGCCGCCGCCACTCCACCTCGTACCTGTGTATCGAGCCATCCTCTGAGGTCACACTCAGCCGATCTCCCGGATTCAGTTCGGCCAGACGCGCAAAGACCCCTGGAGCGCCGTTCCAATCCAGGTGGCCGCTCATCACCAGATTGCCGCCATATCCAGGCCGTGCGCCCTGGGGATACCAGCCAACGTCACGGCCGTTCTCGGGCGCCTGTAATGATCCGTCGGGGTCCACCCCTAGCTCCTTGAGGGGCGCTTGAACACCGAGGCGGGGAATGCCGAGCTGAGCCGGCCCGGCCAGGTTCTCAGGTGGCGCAAGATGGATCTCGCATCCGCTCGAGCCAACTCCGCCTGGGCCCTGAGCCCGAGCGACTGTCAGTTGGCCGGCATGTGCATTGAGTATCTGGGAGCCGTCCAGATCTAGCGTCCGTGCCCCCAGGCCCAGCTCCGTGGCTTGAAACTCAAATGGGTACGGCCGCACTCCGGATTGGCGCTGGACAGTTAATGAGTAATTCTCGGCACGGATCCTGACAGGTAGCCTGTAACCCAGGCTGAGCCGGCGGTCTTGCCCCGGACTGACGCTCAGAAACCCGCCAAACACGGTATGCCCGCACTCGTTCAGATGCTCCACCGAGGAATCAAGCCCCTCAACATGGAATAGCTCAGCCCCCCGCGGAACGTAGACTCGCACGTAGTTTAGATAGTCAGCGGTCTTGTATGGGCCAGGATCAGACGATTGGCGCCCGTTCCGAAATAGAACCGCGAGGACCACCTGCAACCGACCGTCTGAACCCGGCACGACGCTGTAACTGGCCTCAAGGCGAACATCGCGATTGACCTTATTTGCGCCCAGATTTGCACTCACGACGTGAACGTAGTCACTTTGCGTCGAAATGAGCCCGCCGTCCCAACCCAGACCACCAAGTACGGCTTGCACATCGCTATCGGCGGACCACATCTGCAGATTTTGCTCAGCGAAGCCGTCGTTGATCGCCGCGCTGAGATCGCCGATACGCTCGCGGGGCAGGAGATGCACCTGTTCCATGACCCCAACAAAGACGGAGCTCACAAACTTCTTTCGAACGGGATCAGGGTAGTTCGCCTCATGGACGTGAAACTCCATGCGACTCAGAACATTGCTCGCGTCCACCGTCTCGCCAAAATCCGGCACCTGGATTGGGCCGGTCACTTTAAGCAGCGTGCGGATGATCTCCTGATTCACAGCAATCACACCATCCACAGACTCCCGGCCGGCCTGGCGGTGAAAATACTCTGCCTGCCGCGCCGATGACGGAAAATCAGGCCACCAGTTTGATTCCCAGAATTGCCAGTATCGAGCGGACATGTGGCTGCTAAGTGGAAGGGGGGGCGGCACCCGGACACTAGGGGAGAGGGCGTTGCTAAAGCTTGATCCGTACTCAGATTTTGTTAGCTTGCCCCTGTCAAATGTCATCACACCACTGGTGCCAATGAAGCCGCCCGAAGGACGTAGCTCATCCGCATTCTGGCCAAGTATGAGATACGATCGCGGTCCATCGATTCCCAACATGGTTGGCAGCTCAGCCATAAGCGCCAGACGACCCGCGGCGGAGGGTAACTTCTCGCGCATGGCGCGCATCGCTTCTCGCGGAGCATCATCAAGAACGGACTCGTCCATGTCCCCAAGCTGACGATACGCAACCCGGAGCCGACGACTCGCATCACGGAGCTCCGCACGGTGCGATTGCAGCTCAGTCAAGAACGCACTGACGAGAGCTTCCGTGCTGCCACCACCCGGAGCCCCATGGACAAGTGGAGAAACGGCATCGCAGGTGATACGCACAGCGGCCGAAGATTCCCGCGCGGCGCTAGCCAGCGTGAGCATGGCACTGGCCCGAGCTCCCACGCCTGGCACTTGTCCGAGCATGTCTGAGGCAGGACCGGCTGCCGAAGCAAGATCCGTGATCGGCCTGAGATCCCGCTCCAGATCACCGGCTTCCTGACAGGTATTCTGCAACGCGCTCAACGGGTCTGCGAAGAACGCCTCAGGATCTGCTGAACGGGCCTCACGCAACTCCGCCAGCCGCTCACTTGCACTCATGGCTGTCCGCTGCGCCCGCAGCGCTGCATTGCCGATCATCCAGAGATAACCGGCTACGAACCCACCCAGGAGCAAGACAAAGGCCAGAAGCACCAAGCGCTTCCACGAACGTCCCGAAGCGGTTCGCCGTGTCTCTTGACCCGCGTGATCCAGCGGAGCCTCCTGGGTGGACGTGCGGACCGGGGGTTCTG
>JBJXFJ010000311.1:0-6613 GCA_046154735.1 Chloroflexota bacterium
TCCTGGTGCATTACGCGCCAGAAGAATTTCTAACTGATGTGGATGATGCGTTCTACTCAGCGCAATACATGCGCGCCTGGACGCTGGAAGCGCTCTTCCGTAACTTTCTGCGCCGTGAATATGATGAAGAATGGTTCCGTCATCCGCGTGCCGGGGCGTTCGTGCGCGATCGGTGGCGGGAAGGGCAGCGATACACGGCGGACGAGCTGGCGCAATTCCTCGGCTTTGACGGCCTGGACATGACGCCCCTCGTGTCCGAGATCCAGGCCGGATTGGCGTGACGGACGGAGGACGAGGGACGGAGGACGGAGGACGAGGGATTTCGTATCCTCGCTTCCGTCTTCCGTCTTCCGTCTTCCGTCTTCCAACAATAGCAAGGGGGCCATATGACTAACTTCACCCATATCGATGAATCGGGTCGGGCGCGGATGGTGGATGTGAGCGCCAAGGATGACACGGTGCGCGTGGCCACGGCGCGCGGCCGCGTGGTGATGCATCCAGGCACGCTAGAGCTTGTCCGAGCCGGGGGCATGGCCAAGGGGGATGTCCTGGCCATAGCCCAGGTGGCCGGCGTGATGGGCGCGAAGCGCACTCCCGAGGTGATCCCTCTCTGCCATCCATTACCAATCACCGGCGTGGACCTGGCATTCACCTTCGATGAGCTCAATTCCGCGATCGAGATCTCGGCCACCGTCCGAGTGACGGGTAAGACCGGTGTGGAGATGGAAGCGCTCACCGCGGTGAGTGTTGCAGCGCTCACCGTTTACGATATGTGCAAGGCGGTGGATAAGGACATGGTGATTGATCACATTCGCCTGATTGAGAAGAGCGGCGGCAAGAGCGGCCACTATCGCCGTGAGGAGTGGGATAGTGAGTGAGCACCAGGCTGGAGCCGGGTTCAGCGCCGGGGTTATTACCATTAGCGACAAGTCGTCTCGTGGTGAACGTGTCGATGAGGGCGGCCGCATCCTGCGGGAGCTTGTCGAGTCTCTCGGTGGGGATGTGCGCACCCAGGTGGTGGTTCCTGACGAAGCCGATCAGATCGCTCAGGCGATCCGATCAATGGTGGATGACCAGCATCTTGCCGCAGTGTTCACCACCGGCGGCACCGGCCTGGCTCCCAGAGACGTCACGCCTCAGGCCACTCGATCGGTCATCGACTTCGAAGTGCCCGGTATGGCGGAAGCGATGCGCGCCGCGAGTCTGCAGAAGACGCCCGCGGCCATGCTCTCTCGCGCGCTCGTGGGTGTCCGCCATCGCTCACTGATCGTAAACCTGCCGGGGAATCCTAAGGGTGTGCGTGAGTGCCTGGAAGTGATAGCGCCGGCCCTCGGCCACGCGGTGGAGACGCTCGGCGCCCACGTGGGCGAGCACGACCGGCCGATCCCGCTCGAGTGACCCATCAGAGCCGCATCCCGTGACGGTGCGGTTCCTCCCCCGGTGTTTCCGGTCCCCGGATGGGACCACGCACTCCGCCTCCGAGCCGTGACCGTCAGCGAGCGGGTCCCGAGCCAATATCCCCGTTCAGGCACGGAGGAAACTGCCTCGGGACCCGCTCGCTGACGGTCGCGGCTCGGATCCGCTGGTGACGACTGATTCCGGATGGCAAGGACACCGGAGGAGGAACCGCACCCTCACGGAATGCGGCTCGGCTTGGGGTCCAAGGCCGAAGCCGGTGACTGGGAATCCTGGCGGATCCGTGTCCCGTCAGGATGCGGCGCTCGGCTCCACCATCCATTGGACGAGTTGGATCGTGATGCCGTTTGGGTCAGTCACCTGGAAGAAGCGTTCACCCCAGGGCTCCGTCTCGATGGGCGTGGTGATCGGCACCCCCTCCGCTTGCAGGCGGGAGTACTGGGCGTCGATGTCGTTCACGACGAGGGCAATCAGGAGACCGTCGGCGTGATGCCCGCGCAGACGCTCGGGCTTGAACGTGGCCAGTCCGGTGCGGAGGAAGATCAGGTTGAAGCCCAGATCTGGTCGGGTCAGCGAGACAAATCCATCGGCTGACATCGACTCGGTAAAGCCAAAGTGACGCATGGCGAACTCGGCCGAGGCCGTTACGTCATTCACGTTGAGCGAAATTGCCGCCGCGGTCACTTCCATTACGAACCTCCGGTGCTGCCGGCCCCGTGTACGATACGAGGGTACTTAGGATAATCCAGACGCACCACGTTTGGCCGCTGATGACCGTGCGCCTTCACACGGCGCGGTGCAGCGCCCGTAGTTCGGAAACGGTCACACCGCGAACGAGCAACAGTGCTGCGGCGTAAATGGCGGACCCAACGACGCCGGCAATGATCGGGTTGATTGGGCTGATGGCCAGGATGGCCGCGGACATGACGAGTGCGGACACAAGTGGGCGCCAGGCAACCCGCCAGAGGTTTGGGCTCACACCCTCTCGGCGTAGCGCGAGCCAGAATGGAATCAGTAACACCAGCTCCGAGGCCACCGTGATCCAGGCGGCGGCCAGATAGCCGTAACGTGGGATCAGCCACAGGTTCGCTGCGAGGTTGAAGATCACCCCAAGGCCAAACGCCAGCGTGAGCACGCGTTGGCGGCCGCGGGCGATGAGCACATACTGCACCAGCCCGTTTACGAAGCTCAGCGGGAGATACCAAATGAGAATCTGGAGTGCGACAACGGACTGGGGGACATAGTCGGGGCCTGCAAAGGCCAGGATGATTGGCTCTGCCAGCACGGTGGTACCGACGGCAATAGGGAAGGCCAGGCTGAGGAGTGCACGAATGGTAAGCGTGCCGCTATGGATCGTTGCCTCGCGATTGTCGGCCTGGCGCGAGAGCATCGGAAAAAGCGCCAGGATGACGGTACTGGGAATGATCTGAAAGGCATCGATGAAGCGATAGGCGGTGCTATACCAGCCCAGGGCTTCCTCACCGGCGAGCGGCTTCAGGAGCAGCGCGTCCATGCGGAAGAAGAGCGCATTGAGCACCTGACTCACCATCAGTGGATACGCCGCCACCAGCATGGTGAGCGCGAGCTGGCGATCAATCCGGGGGCGAGGGAGGCCGATAATCTGGGCCGCCGCGACGGCCAACACCGTGGCGGTCACAAGATTGGTGGCGATTGAGACTGCCGCAAGCCCGACGAATCCCCAGCCGGCCAGGAGTGCACCCATCCCGAGCACCATTTTGAGTACCGCGGAGACCAGGGTGACCGAGGCCGGAACATCAAAACGGTCACGTGCCTGAAACAGTGCGCTGATCGTCGCCGAGAAGCTCGAGGGCAAGAGTCCGAGCGCGAGCAGCACTATGGCCAGCGCAAGCTCTGTGCCGACCTCGAATACACCCGCGTACGGCCCCACGATAAGCCAGGCCACGGCGGCAGAGAGAGTCCAGAAACCCGCTCGTAGCAGCAGACTATTTCCGAGGTACGTGCCCACTCGCTCAGGGTGCCGCGCTGCTTCTCGTGTGACGAGCGTGCTCAAGCCGAAGCCCGCGAGAATGTCCAGGTAGCCGGTGATCACGATCGCAAAGGTGAAGGCGCCCACTCCGCTGGGGCCCAGAAAGCGAAACATGACCAGTGCCAGGCCCAGATCCAGTACTCGGCTCACCAAGTTGGCCGCGAAGGGTGCGCTGATGTTCCGCAGTACAACGCCCAGTGGCGACGCCTGGGCGACCGTCCGCTGACGCACCGGCCATAGCGTTGCGACCACCACGGCAGTCAGGCAGAGTCCACCAAGTCCGCTCAAGATGAGTCCAAGTCGAAAGCTGAGCGGACGATACTGCAGGACGATGTCGTGCTCCCCGGGTGGGAGCTGCACGGCCCGGAAGGCGCGATTGGCGCGTAGGACGGTCGTTTCGATGCCGTCCACCTGGGCAACCCAGCCGGGCATGTAAGCGTCCATGATCACGAGAAAACCGTCTGCCTCAGCACGGGCACGCAGCCGCACCTCCTGAGCTTCGTAGTTCGTGATCTCAGCCGGCGAGCTCGCTCGCGCTGGTACGACGGAGGGGGCTGAGGTGATCGCCTGCTCAACCTCGATGATGACCGTGCTGGCCGGGTCGGCGCGCCGCAGGGCGCTCAGCGCATCTTCCCGAGCATGGACGAACTGGACCCCATATACCACCGAGGCGCGCGGCAATGCACGGGTGTTCTGATAGACGTTGACCCCATCCGAGCTGATGAGCTCATAACCTGGGGCGGTGATCGGCCGCTCAGCCAGGACGAATTTCACATTGAGCGCGTGAAAAAGCGGTGAGCTGAGCGATCGTTCATCGAACAGCTTCTCAATTTTGCTGTAGAGCAGTGCTCCAGGCCGCTCGATCAGCGTCAAGTAGTCGACATAATCGCGACTGATAATCGTGTCGTAACCGCGGATGTCGTCGAGGCCGGACCGCATTGCCAGATTGGCCGGAAGCACATCCTCCGGACCGAGCGCGGCAATGCGGAATTGGCCCGGCTGGGCGCGCAAGAGCTCGAGCGCGGGCGGCTGATAGCCCAGAAGGGCTCGATCGCCGGACGGATTGAAGCCCATGCCGGAGCTCCAGAGATCGGTGGCCAGTAGTGCGCCGAGCAGCGCCACGGGCAGTGGGCCGGGGCATCGCCTGGCGGCCAGCACGAGTACGCCGCTGACCAGCAGCAGCAGTGCCAATCCCAACATTTGCGGAGCCAGGTAGGAGGTGAATGCGAGGCCGCTAGAGAACCCATCACGAATCTCCGGCCAGCGCTTGATGAGCTCTCTATGAACCCCGTGCTCCGAACGCCCGAGCAGCCAGAATCCGGCCGCGGCCACGGCGCTGAGCAATCCCAGGCCGCAGGTCATGCTGGCAATTGCGCTGACCCAGCGCTGCTGCCCGCGGGTGCTGATGCCTCGGAGGAGTGTATCCGCACCTAGGCCGGCTAACGTGGCCAAACACAGGGTCCAGGGATAGACCCAGCGAAATGGGGTGTGGACCTGATTGCCCCCGGGCAGGCCATAAAAGACCAGTGCGTAGAGCGGCGTGCCAAACGCGAAGCACAGTGAGCCAATGGCGATGACCGTGAGCGGCCAGCCCTTACGATGTCGCGTAAGGGCGCCTATCAGCGCCAGGACAAGCGCCGTGATCCCAAGGTATGAGGCGCCTTCCACATAGTTGCGTTTGCCCCACTCCGTATCGCGTCGGAGCTCTTGACCGCCAGATCGCTCACGTAGATGCTCGGCCGTGCGAAGTGAACCGTCGGCCGTGTCGAGGTAAGTCCGATGGGTGGGATTCCCGAAGAAATCTGGGAGCACAAATGACCACCACTGGCCTCGGTCGAACGCGTAGCCTTGCACCTCGTCAAACGTGACTTGCCCCACGCGCACGTTCTGACCGATGGCCTCGATGAAGGGAACAATTTGAACCGCGGCGAGCAGCGCGCCCGCGGCCACCATCCCAAGCAGCCCGGCGCCGATGCCCAGCGTGGAGCCGGGGCGCGCAACAAGCGCTGGCGCCAGTCGCAGTCCCGCGTACGCAGCCGATGTGGCCAGGATGTAGAAGCTGATCTCGAGATGCCCGGCCAGGAATTGGAGTGCGATCACTGTCGCGCCTAGCGCCAGCCAGCGGCCTCGCGACTGCCAATCGTATGAGCTTGAGAGCGCGCGGTGAATGCAGCCGAGGATCAGCGGAAGCCAGATCGCGGTGCTGACCATCATAGGCCAGACCACGCTGACGACGAGAAATCCGCTCAGCGCAAACGTCAATCCACTGATCGTTGAGCCCAGCCACCCGGTGCCCAGAGTGCGCGCAAACATGGCCGCGAACACCCCGGCCAGCGTGAAGTGCAGAATGGCGAAGGCCTCATAGGCGTCCGCCAGTGGGAGCAGGGCGAACAGCGCGCCAAACGGGTAAAGCGAACCGTTTTGTCCGGCTGCCAGAAACGGCTGTCCGGAGAGAATGTGTGGATTCCAGAGTGGTGGCTGACCCTTGCGCCACTGCTCGGCGGCAAACTGCTTCCAACCGTAATTCTGCAGAATTGTATCCGCGACTAGCGGGTTCTCCGGGTAGTTCACCCCAAGCCGGGCCGCGTCTTGCCGATACGGCGCATAGCTGAATAACGCGTCTATCGGGAGAAGCACGCGCTCTGGCGGAAGCTGCCGAATGAATAGCAATGCCGCAACGAGCCCGAAGAACGCGGTCAGCAATGTCCAGCGGAGGATGCCCAAGCGACGATCCACTCGTGGGCCAGTTACCATGAACAGGACAATTCCGGTGAGACAGGCGTCTCTGCCTGTCCCGTGCGCGAGGGCCTAGACACACGGGACAGGCGTCTCTGCCTGTCCCACCGAGAAGAGCTCCGCTCACCGGAACCGTAGTGGGCTAAGATTGCTGCCATCAGGAAACCGATGTGAGGCAACGTCCGCGAGCGAGATAGCGCAATCTGCGTAGTCGGTCTAAACCTGTCGAGGCGCTCACCACGTGCGAAACAGGCTTCACTCGGAGTGGGCGCCTCGGCGTTGGCTGTACTGCTCGCCTGGATTGGCTACCGATTCCAGACCTGCAGGAAGTGATAGAGCAGCCGAACGCCAATGCCAGTTGATTCATTCTTATTTTGATAGGGCGGGATCCAGGCCTTGTCACCCGTGGAGTAGGCGGTACCGGCAATATCCAGGTGCACCCAGGGTACGTCA
>JBJXFJ010000331.1:0-2549 GCA_046154735.1 Chloroflexota bacterium
GGCGCCCCCTGCTCCAGCACCTGAAGCTGCTCTAACACCTGGTCCTGGAATCGACGATGGCGTTGTGGGTGGGGCTCAATAATGACCCCACCGCCAATGGTGAGCGCGGGCGTGAGCAGCCGGATAACAAAAAGATCGCCCTTGGCCACAGCCACCGGCTGCTGAAGCCGAATCTGAGCCAGCCCAATCTCACCGGGGGCAAGCTCACGCTCGTCCAGCAGGGCAACTTTGCCGATGGTTTCCGCGCTCCCGGTGTGAAACGTGACCTCAGCATTGTGCCGCAAGGTCTTCGGGCCCTCACGAACCATGTTCAAGCGCACATCCAGCAATCGTGTTGCACGTAATGCCCCCGGTGCGCTGAGCACCTCACCTCGGGCCAGCTCATCCGTGCTCACACCTGAAACATTCACCGCCACGCGCGTCCCGGCAGGCACCGTGTCAACTTTTCGCCGATGCGACTGCAACCCGCGGATCCGTGTCCGCTTTCCTCCGGGCACGATCTCGAGCTCGTCACCGACGTGGAGAGCCCCATCGATCAACGTGCCGGTGACCACCGTGCCAAAGCCAGACATGGTGAAGACTCGATCTATGGGCAGGCGGGGCCGCCCAGTCATCGGGCGAGTACGCTCCCGCGCCAGAAGCGTATCAAGCGTGAATTTGAGCTGCTCCAGCCCCTGACCCGTGGTTGATGACACTGGGATGAGTGGCGCCGTGGCCAGCAAGCTGTCCTGCAAGCCCTCTTCAATTTCAGCGACCACCAGATCCAGCCATTCCTGATCCACCAGATCCATCTTTGTCACAACAACAACACCGGATGAGATGCCCAGAAGATCCAGGATGTCCAGATGCTCACGAGTCTGAGGCATGATACCTTCATCGGCCGCTACCACCAGCAACGCGATATCGATCCCACCGACCCCGGCGAGCATATTGTGCACAAAGCGCTCATGCCCGGGGACATCCACGATGCTGATCTCCAGGCCGCTCGGCAGGGTGAGCCAGGCGAACCCCAGATCGATCGTCATCCCCCGCTCTTTTTCCTCCCGAAGGCGATCCGGATCAATCCCGGTGAGCGCGCGGATGAGCGTGGATTTTCCGTGGTCTACATGTCCCGCGGTACCAACGACGCGCATATCCGCTAGTGCCTGTTCACGGACAAGGATGGTCCAGCATCAGACAGGCTGCGCTCTGAGTAGCCCGCAAAGCGCCTGAGTAAGCTCTGCATCCTCCGCCGGGTCCACGGTGCGCAGGTCCAGCACCACCGCGTCATCCTGAATGCGGGCAATGATTGGCGGCTCACACTGGCGCAGACGCTCCGCCAGCACATTGGCGCCCCAGGCTTCTGCCCAGAGGCGCATCAGACGGGTGGGTAACGTCTCTTCCGGCAGGGCGCCTCCGCCAATGGTGGACTGGCCGTCAATGAGCTCGCACGAGCAAGCCACATCCGAAAGCGCCGCGGCGATCTTCTCGGCTCGACAGGCGACCTCTGACGCGGTTAAGGCAATCATTCGCCACACGGGGAGAGACCGCCTGGGGTCATCGGTCAGATACTCCCCCAGTGTCGCCGCGAGTGCGGCAATGGTGAGCTTGTCCGGCCTGAGTGCCCGCATCAGCGGATGGCGCTTGAGCCGCTGGATTAAGTCGGCACGACCCACCACCACGCCCGCCTGGGGGCCACCCAGCAGTTTGTCCCCGGAGAAGCACACGAGGTCTACCCCAGCCGCCAATGAGGCCTGAACTGTTGGCTCAGCTTTTAGCCCAAACGGTGCCGTATCGAGGAGCGACCCACTGCCCAGATCCTCGACCACCGGAATATCATGCGTTCGGCCCAGCGCCACAAGCTCTTGAAGCGACGGGCGGTGAGTAAAGCCAATGATTCGGAAGTTGCTGGAATGCACCCGCAAAAATGCCGCTGTTTCCGGGTGAATCACCGCTGCGTAATCTTCTACGTAAGTCCGATTGGTGGTGCCCACTTCAACAAGCTGGGCGCCGCTCTGCTTGAGTACATCAGGAATGCGAAATCCACCGCCAATCTCCACCAGCTCACCGCGGGAGATGACCACCTCGCGCCCCACCGCGAGCTCCGCCAGCACCAGCAGCAACGCCGCGGCGTTGTTGTTGACAACAACGCTCCCAGGCGCGCCGGTCAACTGCTGCAGTAACGCGTTGCAGTGCTCATGGCGGGATCCGCGCATTCCAATCTCGAGCTGATACTCGAGATTGGAGTACCCTCTGCCCACCGCCTCAACTGCCTGAAGGGTGCGTTCTGAGAGTGGCGCGCGGCCGAGATTAGTGTGAATGATGACACCGGTGGCATTGATAACGCGCCGCACTGGCGGTCTAGTGGCGGCGTGCACCCGAGCGCGCAGCGCACCCACCAACTCTCCTAGATCAGGCGCTGACAAGCCATCCTGAATCTGCTGACGCGCGGCATCAATGACCGCCCGCGCCAGAGGCACCACGAGCTGGTGACTTGGGCCATGAGCGTCGTGATCCCGAAGGGCAGCGAGGAGTCGCTCAACGCTGGGCAAAGCCCGAAAGCGGTCCGT
>JBJXFJ010000337.1:0-3710 GCA_046154735.1 Chloroflexota bacterium
CGGGTGATGTCCACACCCGGTGACCAAGGAGACCGGAGGAGCTCAGGCGCTCTGGCCGACCCCGATGGTCAGTGGCAGCGTCACGATGAACGCAGCGCCCTGGCCCAGCCCGGCGCTCTCGGCGCGGATACTGCCACCGTGCGCCTCGACGAACGCACGGGTGATGTGCAGTCCCAGGCCCATCTCTTCAAATGACAACGCTGCTACATCGTCTACGGTGTTGTAACCAAGCTACTTGAGCCTCACCGCGTCGATACTCAATTGGACAGTCCCAGAACATCGCCCGAGTTTTCTCGTCACACGTCCTGAGTGAGATGGTAATGGCGGTCAATGCCCAATATCAGCAGTCCTCACTTGCAACTATGCTGCCTCAGCACCGCCGGTCCAGTCAGGCACAAGCGGCGTTTCGCCAGGTTGCTTTTCAGTCACCTGATACTCGAGGTACTGACCGAGCATGAGCCGGGTGTGCGCGTCGAGCGCAGGGACGGCCGTAAGAAAGAGCCCGGCCACGGGCAGCATGGTCCAGGAGCTTAGGGCGAGCGCATCACTCCACCAGGGGCTTGGCTCCGGACGCGCCGGCTGGAGCCGAT
Source organism: Chloroflexota bacterium (assembly GCA_046154735.1). Lineage (GTDB taxonomy): Bacteria > Chloroflexota > UBA6077 > UBA6077 > JACCZL01 > CAVXYC01. Next base: position 591 of record JBJXFJ010000337.1, read on the forward strand.
GGTCTATCCAGACAATGACGAGCAAACAGGGCAAACAGAGCGTCAGCGCTATGTGCGCCAGGGTGGACAGCAATTGACCAAGTGGAGTGACGGTGAACGCCGGCGCCAGGAGTGCTGGCGCATGCGCCCCCAGGGTGAGCAGAAACCAATGACTGGGCCAGGAAATGTGCTCCTCCGTATAGAGTGCCACACGCGAGAGCCTTGGCCAGAGCGGGATCTCGGTCTGCCGCAGCAGGCGCCATAGCAAGTATGGGACATCCGAGACGCCCCAGGCCCAACGGCGCATCTGCCGATAGTGATTGATCAGCGTGCGAGCCCAAGTGGGCCCCTCCGCCGCGTCCGCGTAAACGGGTAGGAAAATCGGCTGCACGCGCACTCCATCGCCCAGGGCAAAAAGCACCTTAAAGAACATCCGAGAGTCTTCAGGAATCACGTCCGGGTCCCAGTAGCCCACGCGATGACAGGTGGCCAGGGAGAGCGAGTAAGTGGACTGGGTTACCAGCTTATACGGGGTCACCAGACGCGAGAGCTGCCAGACGGAGTGCATCCCGGCCATGACTCTGACCACCGCGGGAATGCGCCAGAAGTTGGCGTAAAACATTAGCGCCGGCTGGAAGATTCGTCGGGCGCCATCCTGATCGGTCAAAAACTGATAGGTGAGCGCCGCCAGATAACGCGCATGAAGCCGAGAATCGGCGTCACAGACCGTAACCAGCACATTTTGGAGATCAAGACCGATCTCATCGACGAGCCGCTCCTTAGCCCACAGCCCGGCATAAGCCAGATTGGATGACTTGCCGCGGACTTCACCAGGTCGATCAGGGTGAAAGGTGGCCCAGATCCCCGCAAACTGGCCCTGGTAGAGGCTCAGAAGCGTTGCGGAGAGAGCGCGCGCCTCGGGATCGCGCGCCTCAAAGGCCAGCACCACCCAGATGTTCTGATTAGGAAATTCCTGGAGCGCAAGGTAGTTCAGCGAGGTCTCAAGCACTTCGGTCGGTTCACCATACGTTGGAATGAGAACCAGGTGGTGCATCTGATTCCACCGATCCTGGCCCTGGCAGAGTGCCAGCCAGTCCGTGGCTTGAGCGAGTCCGAGACGGCGGTAGCCGAGGGCCGCGCACACGGCCGTAGTGGCAGACTTGTACAGCCAGTAGCTGTTGAAGAGCAGCAGGAAATAGCTGAGCTTATCGGGTGCCAAAAACGCCGCCCACACGGGCGAGAAGATGAGGATCCACGCCACAGAGCCAGTGGCAATCTCCAATGCTCTCCGCCCCGGACGGTGGAGATCAAACGACGGACGTCTCAAGCAGCGCCTCAGCTCTGTTGCCACGCCACAGCCTGACAACATGCACCCATACTTTTCAAATTCACGCACGGCACCCGCGGCGCCAACGCATGCACGTCCATTAAGAAACGCGACCACATCTTAACAAGTTCACCTCCTAATGGTGCCACTTGGCAAGAGTCGGTCCACGGGGGACGGAAGACGGGGGACGGAAGACGGAGGACGGAAGACGGAGGAGGCGGTCTCCTCGTCTTCCGTCTTCCGTCTTCCGTCCGAGACCTAGACCACCGGCGATGCGCCGCCATCCATATTGATGGCAACGCCGTTGACGTAGCTGGCACGCGCGGAGGCGAGGTACACAATCAGGTCCGCGGCTTCTTCAGCTTCACCATACCGGCCCATGGGCAGGTTGACGCGCTTGGCATTCGCTTCATAATGCTCCTCCACCGGAATGCCAAGGCCGGCAGCACGCCGCTCATGCTGACCGCTTTTGATGAGTCCCACCATCACCGCGTTGACGCGGATGTTGTCCTTAGCCAGCTCCTTTGACAGCGCCTTGGTGAGTGCCAGGCCGGCGGCGCGAGAGACAGAGGTGGGCGTTGAGGCTGGGCCAGGCGCCTTTGCCCCGGTGTTGAGCATGTTAATAATGGCGCCTCCGCCAGCAGCCCGCATGTACGGCACGGCCAGTCGAATGGACCGGATCGCGGCGAAGAGCTTGAGGTCCAGATCATTCTGCCAGGCAGCGTCATCCACCGTTTCAAATGGGTGCGCCGCGGAGGTGCCAGCATTGTTGATCAAGACGTGGAGGCCGCCAAACGTCTCCACAGCTCGGTTGATCAAACGCTCCACATCTTCGCCTCGCCGCACGTCGCCCGCCACGGCCAGGACGGAGCCGCCAGTGGCTTCACGAATCCGCTCGGCCTCAGCCTCCAGCACGTCCGATCGACGCGCGCACATCACGACATGCGCGCCCTCTTTGGCCAGGAGCTGTGAGGTAGCCTTCCCAATGCCTTCACTTGCGCCGGTGATCACGGCTACTTTTCCCTGGAGCTCGAGATCCATGATTTCCTCCTCCGAAGTCTGCCCTGCCGAGCGCAGTGTCGCACAGAACATGGTGGCAGATCACTCCTGCTGTTCTGCTCCGGAGGCTGATTCTATCGTCCTTCTCGGACCAGTCAGCAGAGTAGCGAATGGCATTGGGACACGCCTCCGTGCTGCCGTGGCTACCCCCAGTTCCCTGTATCGACTTCGTCTCCGGGACCCGCCTCCAGCCTTGCCAAGGTATCAGTGACACTCAGCGAGGTCGTTGCGAAGCTCGCCAACGATAGCATGCCCGAGTCAATGATTCGTGAAGCTCTCACGAGGTTCAATGAGATCACGGTTGATTTCTCGCTTGAGCTCAGTTATCGAGCGGGTTTGCTCGGGCCGCAACGCGACCCGCGGGTCTCTCCTTTGGAGACCGCGCGTGCCTGGCACTGGCCCAGCACATGGGTGCAACGGCGCTTACCACCGACCGGTCCTGGTCAACCCTCTCCCTTGATATCTCAATCGAGGTGATTCGTTAACGAATCACCGGGAGTATTCTCGTCTCACAAGATGTGCCGCCCATCAGTACCCATCGTGATTCGAAGACACATCGAACAACTGCTGAAACACACCGGCCACGCTGTACCAGTATCCGCGTCTCAGGCAGTGCTTAGAAGCTCCTCCCAGCTCGAGGCGCTGAGCAGTAACAGGCTCATGCGCTCCAGTCGTTCGATATCGGCAATCCCCTCCAGCGCGGCTCGCGTGCCCGCATCGGGAGATCCGAATTTGGTGACGCCCTGGAGCAGCAG
>JBJXFJ010000338.1:0-14885 GCA_046154735.1 Chloroflexota bacterium
AGCGCAACAAGCCCACGCTAACGAATGCGAGACCGGCCATGCCAATGGCCCAGTATTCGTTGCGGAACGGCTTGATCAGCTTGAGTCCGTTGGTCAGCATGAAGCCGGCCACTACCGCGGCGGCGCCGCGCAGGCCGATCCGTACCACATCCAGATCAGAGCCCAGATCATACAGATAGCCCAGGAGCATCATGATCAGCACGGGCGGCCCGCAGAATCCCAGCAGCGCCACCAGGGAGCCCAGTGGGCCATTGGTCATGGCGCCGATCCAGACGGTCATGTTGATGATGTTGCCGCCGGGCAGCACCTGGCACACGCCCAGCATCTCGGCAAACTCGCGATCAGTCAGCCACTTTCGCTTGTCCACCAGGACTCGCCGCGCCCAAGCTAGCGCGCCACCGAAGCTTGAGATGGTGATCTCAAAGTAAACGAGAAAAAGATCAATAAGTCGGACCCCTGCCAGGCCCGTGTGCGGCGCCGTGCCCTCGGCCATTATCCCTCCATGCGGGAGGGATTGTACCGTCACGCACGGCGGCCTCAGCCCAGCGGTGACCAAGCTACGTGACTGTTCACGTTTCTTGGGACATGAAACACAGAGACGCAGAGTGATGGAGTTGGTCTTCTCTGCGTCTCTGGGCCTCCGCGGTAATCCATCCGTCCCCTCCGAATCTGAACCCATACCGGGATGCTCCAATCCTCGGCAGCCGCGCGATTCATTGCTAGACTAGCCACCACGGAATCTACGGATGACTTCACACACGCATACCGGAGGGCGGCCATGAAGTTTGGCACGTTTCATTTACTGCAATGGCATGAGGATAAGAGCCAGGCTCAGGTCTTCAAGGAGACCGTGGAGCTGGTGCGGCTTTCAGAAGAGCTGGGGTTCCACTCGGTCTGGCTGGCGGATCATCATTTCTCTCGCTACGGACTTGGTTCCTCGGTGCTCACCATCGCCTCGCACCTGGCCGCGGCAACGACGCGGCTCCGGATCGGCACGGCCGTGGTGGTGCTGCCCTTTTACAATCCCCTCACCATTGCTGAGGAGTCTGCCACGGTGGACATTCTGAGCGATGGACGTCTTGATCTCGGGGTGGGGCGGGGCTATCAGTGGTCAGAGTTTCATCGCCACAACGTCCCGTTTGAGGAGTCACGCGAGCGGTTCGATGAGGCGCTGGACATCATCGTCCGGGCATGGACGGAGGATGAGCTGGACTATCAGGGGAAATTCTGGCAGGTTAATGGTGCCACGGTGCTGCCAAAGCCGGTCCAGAAGCCGCATCCTCCCCTGGCCGTGGCCACCCTCTCCCCCGATGGATTCAAAAATGCCGCGCGGCGCGGTCAACGCGTGATCTGTGGCGGGTCCACGGGCACGATCGCCGGAATCACTCAGAATCTTGAGCTGTACCGCGATTCACTGTCCGGCGCCGGCTACGTCTATGATCCCTCCCGCGTGATCGTGTCACGCCCCGTGTACATTGGGCGCACGCGCGAGGAGGCGCAGACCGCAACGTGTGGTGCGGAGCGGATGAACTGGTTTCTGAATGCGCAACGGCGCGTGGCACTGCCGCCCGCGGACAAATGGGACCTGATTCCTGAGAAGGAGCGGGCGGTGATCGAGCGCCTGCAGATGCGTGGCGAGCTGAACTGGGATGACTGCTTCAGCACCATGGGCATCTCCGGATCGCCGGATGAGTGTATCCAGCAGATCACTGAGCTGGACGGGATTGTAGGTGGACTCGATCAGCTCATTTGTAGCTTTGCGCTGGGCGGCTTCGATCTCCAGAAGACCGCGCAAGCCATGGAGCTCTTTGCCAGAGAGGTCATGCCGCGCTTCGCTGAGGTTCCGGTGGCAAGGTAACCCTGGGATTCTGGAGTGCGGTGAGTTTCATCGCACTCCAGAATCCCAGCCGACATTGGAAATAGCGGTGGCCCGTTGACGCACGTCGTGTCGATGGAATGACGACCGAGTGAGAGCTACAGTGCATACCGGAACATGCGCTCGATCTTCCTCCCCTTCAGATCTCGCGACGCCCAGCGGATTTCACCTCAGGGTAGTCGATCTCCAGGATGTCTTGGTCCCATGATCCGTGCGTTGCCGCTACCGCATAGGTGCTGCGGAGAAACTGGAGCAGCGTTTCCTCGGGAGACGCTGATATTCTCACCGCCTCATATGGCAGGATGAACTGATTGAGCTCCTGGTGATAAAAGGCGGCGTCCGGGGCCACCTTTGCATCCCGAAACCCGGGCGGCTCAGGGTAGACGTATGAATAGAATGCGGGCTCGCCAAGGGTGACACCGGACATACTGGTATTGCCCGGCCAGAAGCCGCAGGCCACGTTCTCACGATCCTCAGCAAGTGCCACAAAGCGGGGTGCTTTCTCAAGGAAAGGAGCCGTCCTGCCTGAGTACCGCGCGAGGGCCAGGTCAAATGACCCCCAGTAGAAGAGCACCGGGCTACTCTTCCCCGCAAACGAAGCGTTGTGCTGACGGAAGACCTGCTCCACGCTGAGTAGAATTCGCCACCAGCGCCGAACGGCCTCCGCATCGTACGTACCGTGCTGTTGATCCCGATCAAACGGAATCGCATCCAATATTTCCGCGGGAGTAGGATCAATTCTGAGCGTGATACCTCGTTGTTGAAGGGTATCGATCAAGCGCCCGTAAAAGGCAGAGACAGTCTGGGTAACAAGTGGGATTGTCTCGATCCAGCCCCTTGAGGACAGGATTCGCAGCTCATCGGCCAAAAGGTCGAACTCGAGCGAGAAAGCGCCTCTCGGGTATGGTAGGGTGCCCGTTGTCAACCCGCGCGGGGTCAACGTGAGAGCCACCTGCCACCAGTGATTCTGAAATGGCGAGGCCGCAAGTTTCACCTTGCCTGCCATTTGAGTCCAGAGATGTACGGTGTCCCGAGTCTGGGCCCAATCGGCCAGCGGCAACGCCGGCCAGGGATTCCCGCCTTCACTCTGAGAGAGAGGGGTGATGATCTGGGGCTCAGTCTTGTCTGTGCTGGCATTCAAGGGTTCATTATTCATGGCTGCTCTCAAGTCCTCTCACCGAAATATAGGAATGGCACTTCGTACATTGCCCCTCTCCTCTACATCATTTAACGTCCGATGCCGCAGCAGTCGGCAGGCCCGTCTCTTGCTCCGCAAGCCACGCGGCGGAGCCACCCTGTAACGCAACTGCCTCAAACCCCATGGCACGAAGTTGGCGCGCCGCACGGGCGCTGGTGGCCTCTGCCGGTCAAGTGCAGTAGGTCACCACGAGGCGGCCCCGAGATGGCTGCTCGGCACCCCACCGCGCGACCTGATCCGGGGGAACGGAAATACTCCCCGGAATACCGATTTGATCTCCTGGACGCGAGGGGCGGGCATGCACATCCAACACAATCGGCGGTTCCGGACTCTCCAGAGCAGCGCTCAGTGCTCTCGGGGTAATCCGGGGCACATCCGTAGCAGCGCCTTGAAAGAGCCCTGTGGCCGTGCTTTCCCGTGCTTCGTCCAATGTCTCATTCTCAAGTTGACGAGCATACCAATGGGCCAGCGGAGTTCCCGTGACACCGTGTGCCACGACGGACATCACCACGACAACACCCACAATGGCCAGCAGCATTTCCGAGAAAGGAAGCTGGGAGTGAACCACCAACAGCGCGAAGAGCAATGAATTGAGCCCCCGCGGGCCAAACCAGGAGATAAAGAGGTGGGCCGCGCGACTCAGCCGCGCGGGCATGAGCACCAGGCCAAATGCGAACGGCCGGGCAATGAAGATGGTCAGTGCGCTAAAGCCTACCACTGGCCCCAGCGGTAGCTGCCAGATCAAGGAGGAGAGCACCGCCCCAAAGAGCACAAAGGCGACCAGCATCGCGATCTCAGCCGTGACTTCTCCGTATTCCAGAAAACAGTCGCACAGCTCGCGGTTGAACACCACGACCGCCAACCCTGCCGCAAAGGCGGCCAGAAATCCGTCACCACCAAAGGCCACCGCGCTAGCGTAGGCCGCTAACACCAGGCCTACCCCAAAGAGTGATTGGTAGACACGACTGATCTGCATGCGTGCATCCGCAATACCCACGAGCCAGGAGCCAATGCCGCCAATAGCAAACCCCACAACCGGCCCGACGATAAACACCTGGCCAAAAAAGATAAGCCAGCTTGAAAGGTCGCTGATCTGAGCTTGGGCCACGGCAATCAACACGAGCAGGAGCGGAAGCACCACCAGATCGTTCGCTCCAGCCTCAATCTTGAGCGCCTCACGAACGGGTCCAGGGAGGCGCCGATCGCGGATGACATCGCGCAGCACCACGGCGTCGGTCGAGGAGAGGATGGTGCCGAGCATCAGTGCCTGGATGGGCGGAACGTTGAGCAGTGCCCATGCCGAGAGCGTCACAAGTGCAATCGTCAGAAGCGTCCCTGGCCCAAGCGCTAGAACCGGTGTAAGCCAGCTCCGGCCCGACCCATCTCTCTCGAAACTGACGGCGTCCAAAAACAGGACGAACATCAGGCAAATCGTTGCGATGGCCTCAAGCGTTCGATCGTGCGCATCCATCGCAATGATGCCGAGAGCGCCGGGACCGAGGAGAAACCCCAAGCCCAGGAAGATCATTGGAAAGGAGATGGGTGCTCGCTCGATCAACGCTGATGCCAGGGCTGACGCCATAAAAATGGCCGCGATGAGCGCTAACGATGCATTGAGATCGGGCATGGTCGACAGGTGGTACCTAGAAGCTCCTGCCTTCAGTGTGCCTGACCCCCTGGCTCCGGGCAACAGCGTCTCACGTTCCAGCGGCGCGGCGCACAAGACCACCGCGCTACCAGATACATCCGCTCGTAAGGCAATTGTCCCCACTCGCGGTGAATTGGCGCGCATGCATCAGCCCAGACCGTTCTCCGCGGTGCCGGCGCCATCCGGGCTCCTGACCAGTGAATGAGTCGGGGTAGCGATGTAGCGACGGGTGAGGAATGTCCTTCTGATGTGGCAGACGGAGCTGCTGCTTCGTCAGAAGGACATCAAATTCTAAGTACCCCGTACTGGAGATACCTCAGAGCCCAGGCTCACGTGATTATTCTACGGCGGAGATTCAGAAATCGGTGCCTGACTTGAACCGGTAGAGGCAGGTAGAGAAACCTGCCTCCACCGGTTCGAATGATGTTCCACTGGGCACAGTTGACGTTGCAAAAGTCTTGTATCGCACCGCGCGGCCGTGAGACGATCGCGGGGACGACGTTACTTGAAGAACGTCTTATCCATGATCTCCACGTACTCGTTGGCTCGTTGAATCTGGTCCGCGGTGCGCTGTTGCGGCTTGACCTCCGCGGCCGTGGGCCAGCCCTCCGGGGCGGGAGCGCCAGGCAGTACCCCGTAGATGCCAACCTTCTCACCAAGAGTCCGTTGGCCCTCTTCTGAAAGCCACCAGCTAATCCAGAGTTTGGCCACATCCTGCCCCGGCGCGTTCTTTACCAGGCCAATGTTGTTGGTCACCCCGGTGGCCCCGCCATCGCGCAGCCAGACCACCTTGGTAGGCGCAGTCTGCCCCATGGCCAGGATTTCCGTGGTTACATTCACAGGGAGAAAGAGGCTGTACTCGCCACGCGCAACCTGCGGCGGCGCCGCGTCCCGATCGCGAATGAACGTGGGCTCCTGAGCCTTGAGCTTGTCCATATACTCTTGCTTGAGGTTGTCAAAGGTGATGGTGAAGAAGTCTGTCCCCGGCCCGCCGGCGCGGGGGTCTTCAAACATGAGCTTCCCCTTGCCCTTCCAGAACGGATCCAGCAAATCCTGCCGCGACTGTGGAATCTTGTCGGCCGGCACCAGGCTGGTGTTCACGATGACGGCATACATGCTCTGGCTCACCGCGTAACGAGTGGTTGAGGCCGGCACTGTTGAGGGGAGCAGCTCTTTGTTTGGCGGGCCCTCCCAATCCACGAAGTATCCTTGCTGATCCATGCCGAAGAGCGACGTTGCCCCGCCGCTGACGACGTTGGCGATGTGCTTGCCGCTGGCGGTCTCCGCGCTAATGCGCTGGAACGTCTCGACACCGCGCAGATTCACCGTTTCAGCCGTCACTCCTGGGAATTTCTGCTTGAAGGTCTCAACCATCGGGGCGTACTCTGGCCCCGGTCCATAGTGCACGATGTTCATCTGACCCGAAGCCCGCGCCTTCTGGTAATACTCATCCAGTTTTGCGGCGCTCACATCAGCTTTGTTTTGTGGGGCTGGCGCGGCCTTTTCGGCCGGCTTCTCAGCAGATTTCTCCACGGCGGCCGCTGGAGCCGCGGTGGGTTTCGCCGGGGCCGCGGTAGGTGAAGGCGCCGCCGCGGGTGCGCACGCGGCCAGCAGAAGTGTGCTCGCCGCTGCAACGCCGAGCAAGTGATGGATCGCCCGTTTCCGGTTCATAGCCAGGTACCTCCCCCGTGGTCTCAGTCTGAAATGTTGCACCTTCGGACGCCCATCAATTATTCAATGCCTCGTGGACGCCCGCAGTTGCTAGTTCTTACATTAAGCACTCCGTCGGTCCAGAAAGTAAAGGAATTCAGCCCAACGTAAGTGTTCAGAGTCCACGGGACGTATGTTCACCGCAGAGACTCGGAGACGCAGAGACAATAAACTAGTGCACCGTCCAAATTGGTTTGTGGGGTTCCCCTGCAACCGGTGGTGTCGGGCATCTTGCCCGACAGTGAAAAACTAACCGCGCGGCCACGAACAGGAACGCCCGATACTGTCGGGCAAGATGCCCGACACCACCGATGACCTCTACCCGATAATCCATGATTGCAGAGCACTAGTAACTCTGCGTCCCTGAGTCTCTGCGGTGACCATCCGTCGAGACGTGAACAGTTACAGCCCAACCTGGTGCGCTTGGAATAGGGTAAACCACAAAGCCGCGGAGTCATTGCGTTTGCTTGAAGGCATGACGCAGTAACTCCGCGGCTCTACGGACAGTTCTCTTGAAACCGAGGCCTAGCTCTTCGGTTCCGCAATCAGCGTCATCAGCCGCGCGTAGGTTGAAGCCGTCCAATAGTTGCGCAGGGCCGCCATCTTGTCCTTGGGCCCGCCTTCACGCGCGGCGCGGGCGGCCTGAAATACGATCACGGGAAGACTGACGTCTCCGCCAGATTTCTCCAACGCGGCGATCCGCTCCTTGGCGCGCTCAGACGCGGCATCCAGCATGGAGCCCAGGGCGCGCTCCCGTCCGAAGCCAATGAGATTGCCATCATCATCCAGCTCACCATCCAGCGAGTAATGCTGGGCCACAAGCTCGGAGCTATTGAGGTAACTGGATACCGCGAAACCGAGCTGTGCGTACCCCAGGGCTGGGGTCTTGCCAATGTTTTTTTCCAGGTACTCCATGGCACCGGGTGAGGCACCGAAGGTTGCTACGGTGTACGAGAGCTCATTGGCCGCAAAGGCGTCTTTGAGTGCTTCCGTGCGAACTTCCATGTCTTTTGCGATCTCGTCAAGAATCAGCGTGTCGAAATAGTTCAGGTTGGCTTCGGCCGCGCGGCGGAAAACTCCAGCCCAGCTCTCCAATGCCCGGGGATCCACCTTCTGGCCGCTAGTGCGGCCCCGGCCGAAGTTGAAGCTGAGCACGTCTTCGGCGGCTTTTGCCACATACTTCTGAGTGGACTGCATGGCCGATGCGTTGAACAACAAGCGGAACTGCTCGTCCACATCCCTCTCACGCTGAGCTTGCTGGACGATCTTATTGACCTGTGAGTCCAGCGCCACCGCATCCAGCGCGTATGACCAGCCCGCCACGGCCAGGATGGCCTCATCCGTGGAGGAAGGGGAGTAGGCTTTGAGCCGCTCAATGAGTGGCTGCACACGGCTCGTGCCGGAGCTCTGGACGACAACGTTAATGGCCGCGCGGGTATCCTTGGTCTGATCCAGCACTTCCACGGCACGGGCGCCAATGGCCAGAGCGTTTATGCCCACCACGGCTTCCTGAATGTCGCCATAGGCGGCCGCCACGGACCCTTCATTCAGCCCCTTCTGGGCTCGCTTCGCGGTCGCGTCGATCTCGGAGAGCTCGTCATCAAAGAGACGCTGGATGCGATTGCCAACCGTTTTGAACCGGCCCAGTGCTTCCTGATATTCGGCAATCCACTCCAGCACTTTTGGCTTGAGCCGGTCATATGATTCGCTAGAGAGGTCGGGTGCGCGGTTGGGCGCCTGGGTGCGCGGGAGTGCCTTGCCGGTGAGGATTTCATAGGCCTCATCCAGCGTGGCAACTTCCTGCACCTTCACGCCCGCAAGCTGCCCCTTTTGAATCACGTCCACGGTTTGCTTGAGCTCAATATCCGTGTCATAGCGCTGGCCAATAGGAATGAGGAATGTCTTCATCCCGTCCTTGGCGGCAGCTTCGATCTTGTACAGAATTCCGCCCACTGGGCCGATCGATCCATCCGGGTTGATCGTGCCGGTGAAACCGACGTCGGTCTTGAGATCGTCACCCAGTAAGCCGGCGACAATGGCCGAGGTCATAAGGCCGCCGGCGCTCGGACCATCCACACTGCCCTGCGTTTCCCAGGATACGCGGAAGGAGTTGATGTCTTTCCCCGTTTCAAAGGCGCCTACGGAAGTGGCCATCCAGCCCGCGGATCGCCACATGGGGCCAAGCTGACCCACGTTCGTCTCAAAGAAGCCGAGTCTAAACTCCTGCTCGCGCGGGCCCGGCTGCACCGTGACGCTGAAGGGATGGAGTGATCCACTGGGGCGGCCTCGCTCATCCTGCATATAGCCTGCCGCCTTGGCGGTGCGCTTGATGGGCCCGGTTGAGACGGCCGCGGCATTCCCGCTTACCACGGCTGCTGGCGAGGGCACGGGCGATGCCGCGACTGGCGGAGGTGGTGCTACCGTTGCCGTTGCCGCGGGTGCAGAAGTGGGCGTCGCGGGCGCAGGCGGTGCGCACGCCGGCAGCATGAATCCCGCCACAAGCAAGATAGACAGGTGGTGCAGTGGCCTCAACATGGAAGCTCCCTTTCTGAAGCACGGTTCGCGGCTGTGTCTACGGTGAACGATACGGCGAGAGAGGCTGGGATTACCCCGGGGATTCTACGGACATGGCAGAGTGATCGCAATGAAGTCGGCGAGGGCTTGGGCCGTAACTGTTCACGTCTCGAGGGATGTTCACCGCAGAGACTCGGAGACGCAGAGAGAACAAAGAAGTAACTCTGCGTCTCTGAGTCTCTGCGGTGAACATTTGTCCTCTGGAATCTGAACACTGACCTTGGTCCGCGCTGTTTGACGGCACGACGTAGGGGTGTTACGGTGCTCTCCAGTCAGGTGTATGCTCGGACGCGCGCCTAGAGTCATGAGTGCGTCACCTGATCACCCAGAACGTTCTGGGCTCATTTCAGCGTCGCACTGGACAATGTTCCGCTTGTAGCCCGTTACGTCCGTAGCGGTGTTCGAAACGGCGTCTGCAGGAACCAGACGTCAGCCGGCTCCCTCCTGATCATCTTTTGACGAATCACTCCCCTGAACATGACCGGGGCGGTTGATCGTCCAACCGCCGGCGGAGAGATTCGTCGAGAATTGAGCTGAGCTCCCATGAGCGTGAACACCAGCGAACGTCGGATTGAGCGAGCTATGGTCGACGCATTGACCGGACGGAGCGTCCTCGCGTCCAGCAAGCCTGGCGCAACGGGGGTCAAATCACCGGGATCTGGTGGTTGGGTCGTGGGCAGGGTTGATGATTATGACCGAGCGCTCATGCTGGATCCGGTGCAGCTCACGGCGTTTCTAGAGAAGACGCAGTTCACCACGGACGCGGAGCGTGATGCTCTGAACCTGGGCACCGGAAGCCCAACGCGCCAGGCGTTCCTCTCGCTGCTGCGGGAACAGATCACCCAGCGTGGCGTGATCGATGTTCTGCGCCGCGGAGTTGCCTTCGGTGAGCTCCATGTGGACCTGTTCTACGGCATGCGCTCACACGGGAATCCGCCATCGCCTCGGCGTTTCACTCAGAATCGATTCAGCCTCATTCCACATCTCCCATATAGTGAGGAAGAGACCCGGCCTGCCGTGGACCTGTGTCTGTTTGTGAATGGTCTACCCATAGCCACGTTCGCGCTCACAGACGGCCTGAATAGGCGATCTGTGGACGATGCGATTGAGCACTACAGGGCTATTCAGGTCTCACACGAGCCACTCTTTCAGCCCGGCCGCTGCATGGCTCATTTTGCGGTGGACGAACAGCGGGCCTATGTTAGCTCGGAACTGAAGGGGGACCTGTCCAACTTCCTGACATTCAATCAAGGATCGAGTGAGGCTGACGGGAACCCGGCCAATCTCTTTGGGATCGCTACGGATTACCTCTGGCGACGGATTCTGACGCGCCCGGGTGTGATTGACATCATTGAGAACTACGCCCAGATGATGACCACCGCGGACGATCGCTCTGTGCCAATCTTTCCGCGTTATCATCAGCTCGAGGTGGTCCGCCGATTGCTGGCCGATGCCGAGGCGAATAGCGTTGGTCATCACTACCTGCTACAGCATTCGGCCGGGAGCGGAACGTCTTTTTCAATCGCCTGGCTCACCAGTCAGCTCATTGGCCTACAGCAGGACGGCGTTCGCATTTTTGATTCGACTTTTGTCTTGTCGGACCGTCGGTCGGTGGAGCGTCGGCTAGGGGACGCCATCCGCAATTTCTCAAAACTGAGCGCTCGAATCAGCCCCGAACCGGACGCCCCAGCGCACATCCGCGAATGCATTGAGCGAGGGGTGAGCGTCATCCTCTCGGATGTCGCACAGTATGCCCTCATTCTGGACGATATTGGCGCTCACCCAGACGGACGCCGTTTTGCGTTTATCGTGGACGAAGCGCAGCCAACGTCTGAGGATCAGATCAACCGCGTCATGATCGGTCGAGCGCCATTGCGGAACACCAGCACATTCGTTTTCGCCCCCACGGCGAATCACACCACGCTCGGGCTCTTCGGGCAGCCATTCAACGAGCTGGGCACCACCAAGTATCGGCCCTTTCATGCGTATTCAACCGAGCGGCGGTCCTGACGAAGCGGCCGTACCTGGGGTTTTGGAGCGTGGCGAAGCGTGTGCGCAAGATTCGGTCGCGCCCTGTAGGCCCGGGGCTCATTCACCGGCTGTCGCCACCAACCCGCGGGGCTAGAAAGCCATGATTGAACATACCAGCGAGCGCAGCCTTGAACGCTCGATCCTGCGCGCGTTGACGGGCAAACGAGTAGACCTCACCCGTGCATCGCGGGACCGTCTGGAAACCTCGGGCGGGTGGATCTGGGGGGCAACCGAGGCGTACGACCCGGAATATGCGATTGACACCGAGCAGCTCTGGGCGTTTCTCGCGGCCACACAGATCACGAGTGATTCGGATCGGTTAATCCTGGACCTCAGCTCCGGGAGCGCAACCCGTCAGCCTTTCCTGAACGCGTTGCGCTGGGAGATCTCGCGGCGCGGCGTTATTGACGTGATGCGACGCGGCATGTCGTACGGGCCGCTCCATCTGCTCCTGTTCTATGGTCTCTCCGCACCGCCGCCGCATGGATCATTTCGTCTATTTCGTCAGAATCGTTTCAGCGTCACCGCCAGAGTCCGATACAGCCAGGACGCAGATGTCAGCCCTCTCGATCTGTGCCTGTTCATCAACGGTCTGCCCATCGTCACGCTTCAGCTCGCCGATGGTGCTGTAAGGATGACGGTGGACGAGGCGATTGACTGGTACAAGCACGTTCCCCAGAGTGATGAGCCGCTTTTCCAGCAAGGTGGCTGCCTGGTTCACTTTGCCCTGGACGATCAGCGAGTCTCGTTCTGTTCTGATCTGGAGAACCTGGATTCAGCGTTTCTTCCGTTCAACCAGGGGTTGAGTGATGACGCGGAGAACCCGTCAAGACTCTTTGGCATTCCGACTGATTACCTATGGCGCAGAATCCTCACCCGCCGAAGTGTGGCAGACATCATTGAGAACTACGCTCAGATCGTGGCCACTCGAGATGTGCAGACCGGCCGTCAGCACCCGGCGACGATCTTTCCGCGCTACCACCAGCTCAAGCTGGTGCGTGACCTGGTGGCGGATATTGACTACTACGGCGTCGGCCGCCGTTACTTGATTCACCATGCCACCGGCAGTGGGAAGTCGCAATCGATGGTTTGGCTCATCTCCCAGCTCATTGATCTGGAGCAGGTGGAGATGGCCATGTTTGGCACGGTCATCGTTGTGACGGATCGTCCAGGTTCAGACCGATGGCTTCCCGAAGCCATCCGCCAGTTTTCTCGCGTGAGCAACATTGTTGACGCCCGCGAGAGTGACACTTCACGGATTGAAGAGCAGCTAGAGAGCCCCAATCGCATTATCCTGATACGCGGTCGGGACTTTCCCTTCGTCCTGGATGAGATCAAGGTGCACTTTCACGGCTCCGGCTACGCGATCATCCTTGACGAGACCTATGTCTGGCAAAAGACCGATCCAGCCATGCAAGCTGAGCCCTCCATGGAGGATCAGGTCAACAGCGCCATGATCAATCGTGAGTTTCTCCCGAACGCGAGTTACTTTGTCTTTGCGTCCACACCCAATGTCACCACGCTGGAGATATTCGGTCAACCCTTTAATGACCGCGGTCTAATCAAGTACCGACCCTTTCACCAGTACGGCAAAGCGTAAGCTCCGGGCAAAGGGCAAAGGGCAAAGGGCAAAGGGCAAAGGGCAAAGGGCAAAGGGCAAAGGGCAAAGGGCAAAGGGCTACATCGTCCTACCGTCAATTTGACTTTGAAATGACCCTGCCCGTGCCTACGCCCGTCGGGGTGTGCGTCGGAGGTCCCCGGCTCCACTAGGAGCGCTGCCATCCCTGGCGGCACGGCCCCTGTGGGCCGCACCGCGCGATCACAATCAGCGACCGGGAGTCTGGAGAGCGGCCTCGACGGCCCGGCCGCCAGGGATGGCAGCGCTCCCAGTGGGGCCGGGCCGGCGTTGCCCCCGGGGGCCGGGAAACTTTGCACCGGACCGAAACTGTTCATAAGTCGAGGAATGAGCCGAAGCCGCAACCCGAGTTCTGAACACGTACCTGTCTGCATAGCTGCTCACCTCTCGATGGATGTTTACCGCAGAGGCTCGGAGACCCAGAGAGAATGACGAAGAAACTCTGCATCTCCGAGTCTCCGCGGTGACCATTCGTCGAGAGGAATCTGAACACTTACACCGCATCCGTATGGTGTTACGGTTCTGAAACTTTGTCAGGGTAAATAGGCCGTAATGATCTGAAATTCTGTCAGTGGACAGAGCGCTACTGATCTGAAATTCTGTCAGTCGCCACCGGCTATCGATCTGAAATTCTGTCAGTCGGGTCACCGTGAGCGCCGTCGCCAGGGATGATCGGCCGCGGGTGTCGGCGGCCCTGCGGGTGTCGGCGGCCCTGCGGGTGTCGGCGGCTTCGTTGGCGCTGGTGGTGTGGGCGCGGACGATGCCGTGACCGCGTGGGTGCGGCGCGCGGACTTGGCACGAAGCGGTGCTGCCGTGGGGGTGGCCGGGGTGCGGAGCAGCCACCGGCGCTCGTCATCGAACCAGACGCCGATGCTGCCATCCAGGAGCTCATGCACCCAGACGTGCGCCTTGGCAGAGCCGCGGCGTTTCGGTCCGGGCGGGATCTGCAGGACGCGCCCGTCGAATTGGACGGTGTTGTCGTGGTTGACGACGCGGGCGTAGCGGAAGCTCAGGATGCGCGCGAGATCGGTGGTGGCCGGGAGCGGGCGGTAGGCGGATCCGGGATCGTTGGGCGCGACCGCGAAGCGGTCATTGTGGCGGGTGAGATAGGTCGCGAGAAAGTCGGTGGTGGCCGCGTCCTCCGGATGCGTGAGTCCGGCCAGGCGCAGCTCGGAAACCAGACGATCTTGAAGCGTGCCCCAGAGGCGCTCGATCCGGCCCTTCGCCTGAGGGGAGCGGGCGGCAATGGAATTGATGCCGAGATCCCGCAGGGCCCGGCCGAACTGGGTCGGATCCTGCGCCCCCGCGAGCTGCTCCTCCACCGTCCAGCGGTCGCGGGCATCGCGGATGAAGATCCCATGGCGATCGTGATAGAGCGCGTCCGGGATCCCGACGGTGGTCAGAACCTGCCGCACGAGCAAAAGAGAGCCCGCGGCATCCTCCTGCGCGCGGAACACGGCCGCCACGACGGCGCTGGTCGCATCGTCGATGGCTGCCAGCAGGGTACAGCGGGGCTGGTCGGCACCGAACCAGGCATGCGGACTGCCATCGACCTGCAGGAGCATGCCGACCTGGGCGTACCGATCCCGGCGGCGACGATGGCGGGGTGCCCGCCGCGGATGGGGAGCGGGGACACCGCTCGAGCGCAAGATACGGCGCACGCTGGAGCGGCTGAGGAAGATTGCGTGGTCGCGCGCGAGGAGCTCGGCGATGTGCGTGTCGTTGCAGTCGGCGTAGTGGTCCCGGACGAGCGCCCGGACGCGATTACTGAGATCATCCCCCAGACCCCAGGATTTGGCTCGACCATGGTTGCCGTGGACGAGGGCGGCGGCGCCATCACGCTGGACCGCGGCCTTCAGACGCCAGACCTGCCGCTCCGATATGCCGAGGAGGTGAGCCGCCTCGACGGCGGTGCATGCGCCGGCGATGAGGCGGGTGATAACGGCGAGGCGCTGCTGGTGACGCGGAGTAAGAAGGAGGGAATCATCAATCTGCATGCTCCGGGGATCGTGGCCACCCCCACGACCGGCCCGGTGTCCGAACCCACTCGACCGCCGACAGCCGGTCAGGCCGGCATGAGCGTGTGACCATGACTGACATTTCTTCAGATCACTTCATCGATGTTCCTGACATTTCTTCAGATCACTTCCGCCCATCGGACTGACAGAATTTCAGAACAGCTCCACCCTGACAAAGTTTCAGACCTGTAACA
>JBJXFJ010000339.1:0-6172 GCA_046154735.1 Chloroflexota bacterium
CAGACCGGCAGGACTTATGACCACGTGCCTAGCCTGAGCAGGAGTACATCACGTAACGTAGTTAGTGTCAAGTTCATGTCAGAATTCACCTGCAAGATTGCGAACCAGAGTAGAACTTGATCGGCAAAGGAGCGGCTAATGGCCTTTCCTCCTAAGACAAACGGCGTTAGATTCATTCGGCCCAGAGAGAGTTTCGGCTGCACGGCCTCGGGTTATACGGGCCACAGGCTTGAACTGGAACTAAAGGACGACTGCTCAGTACTACCGCATCCCCTTACTTGAGGTATGTGTGTCTGGTTGTTTACTCAGATCTTTCCTCGGGCATATTGTGTGATCGAGCGACCGCCGTCACGGATGACCCAGACGTCCTCACCGACCAAGAGACACACTCGATCGAACAGGTAGTAATCTAAGCACCATCAGGTAAATGGATCGTGGATTTGCGTAAGGTCGTGGAACGTTCCGCCAGCCGCCAGAAACGTATGAAGGACTTCCTCGGAGTGCCTAGTTCGTGAACTCCTGCGAGAACATCGTGCCCCGAAAATCACTGCGGATCGCGCCGATGCCAACCTTGCCGAACTCCGGGCGGAGGATGTTAGCCCGGTGGCCGGGGCTGTTCATGAGCCCCTCATGGGCAACTTGCACGGTGGGCGCAAAGGCAAGATTCTCGCCCGCCGCGAGGTAGCGAATGCTGGCGCGGCGCATGCGGTCAAAGGGGCTACCGGTGTTAGGCGAAATGTGTGCAAAATAGCCCAGCTCAAACATCTCGCGGCTATGTGCGCGGGCAACATCACGCAGGGCTTCGTCCGCTTGCAAGGCGCGCAGGCCCGCTTGCTCCCGCTCCTGATTCACTAGTACCAGCATCCGTGCTTCTGACACGGGGTCGGGGGCGAGCTGTCCGAGCGCACCGAAGTTGATCTTCTGGCCCTCGTCTGTCTGCGGCGGCGAAAGATAGGTGAGCCCATCCGCGAGATCTCGCCCGAGCATGGCCTCCACGCGCGGTCCCTGCTCTACCGCCGTGCGCACCAGGATGGAGGCAACGGACGAGCGCTCGATCGCGGCTGAGAGCGGTGGAACCAGGGGGAAGAGGGCAAAGGGCACCAGAAAGATGGAAGTGAAGGCGATTCCCTTCACCAGCCCTGGACCCGCGCCCAGGAGCCGGTTCATCCAGCTCACGTCTTCAAACGCCGACCAGACCTGCCAGGTGAGCTTGAAAAGCACGCTAATCAGCAGAGAGTACGCGGCCTGAGTCACCAGGATCAGGAGCACGACTGAGCCGATGGATACGAGCGAGCGTGGGAACGGCAGAACCGACGTGAGTCGATCGGTTGCGAGCGGGTGAAAGGCGAACGCGATAGCGAACGCGGCCGCCACCCCCAGGAGATCGATCAGCCCCAGCATAAGGCCGCGACGAATGCCAGAGGCGACGAAGATGCACAGAACGCCAAGTAGCGTCCAGTCAAGCCAGGTGAACTGGTCAACAAGCTGAGAGATAGGCGTCATTTGAAGGGCGCTCGCACAAAGCAGGCCAAACGTGCGGTGGACACACCAGGGACATTGTCAACAGGGCTGCAGACCTGGCGCAAAGCGGGGTTAGATGGAATCATCACTTTTATGTTGACGCTGCGTTTCCAATGAGGTGCAGGATGCGTTGAAGCGATCTCAAGTCACATCGATTCCGGCTTCGTTGCTACCGCTCCTGTCGGCTGCGACCGCGGGACTGCTCGCGATGCTCGCGCTGATTCAGCTTTCTCGTGCAATCGTGGCAATCATGTCACCGATTGAGGCCATGTACGGGGAAGCGATTATTCATGACCAGGCCGCTCGTTTGCTCCGTGGTGAGCCTTTGTATCAGCCGCTCACTTCTCCGCCATACGCAGTGGCTGCTTACACTCCTGTCTATTATTACCTCGCCGCGGCGTTACAGGCTGTCTGGGGCGCAGGGTTTGGCCCGGGCCGAATGGCGTCGTTTCTAGCTGGTCTCCTAGTGGTTGCCCTCGTCAGCCGACTTACACTTCAGCGTACCGGCGATCCAGCGGCGAGCTTCTTTGCCGGGTTAGCCTTTCTTGGCCTTGGTTTACCCGGGCCCAACCCCTGGTTTGGTCTTTACAAGGAAGACGTTCTGGGAGTGCTGTTTAGTCTAGCGGCCGTGGCGTGCCTCTCTGATGGTATGAGCCAGCGGAGGTGCATGCTGGCCGGGTTACTAGCCGCACTCGCCATTCTGACCAAACAGACGCACCTTGCCACGATGGCGATGGTTGGTTTGTGGTTATTTCGTCAGGATCGGACCGGCGGAACAATCTATGGCGCGATCGTTTCCATCTTGGTCCTGGGAGTGGGAGTGGCCTTTGAGTTGGCGACTGGCGCTTACTTAGCGAACACGATATTCGCGAATGTGAATCCATTTCAGATTGCTGCACTGGTAGCCAATCTTCAGACGCTAGGGGTGTATCAAGGTGTACCCATCGTCATTGTGGCAATTTACATCTTTCGGGGGACTTGGAATCGCTGGGACAGCTTACTCACCTGGTTCTGGATTGGCTCGGCTCTCCAGCTTATCGGTCTGGCGAAGGTCGGTTCAAATCACAATTACTGGATGGAGCTTGCCGCGGCGTCAGCAGTGCTGGGAACGGCTGGGATATGGGCAGCGCTCCGTCACTTCGGTCAGTGTGAGCCGCGTGTACTGAGTGATAGGGCAGTTGCTGGCCGGCTTCTCGTGCTAGCGGCATTACCGGTCATCATTGGCAGCGTTGGGCTCATGCGATTCGGCCTGGCTGTTCCTGAATCGCCGGAGCTTCCCCAATTGATTGATGTGGTGAGATCGGAGCCATTGGATGTGCTGGCCGTGCCATTGGATGTGCTCGCGCTATCGAATCGGCCAATTCTTCTGGAGCCGTACCTTTATAGCATCCTTGAGCGTGAGGGTCGTTGGGATTCGGGACCGCTCGTGGAGCGCATCATGAGAGGAGAGATCGGCCTTGTGATCGTCGATCGTCCGCTTGAATTCGCGGGTCCCCACTATCACGGCTATCCGCATTGGCCGGATTCAGTCCTCCACGCACTCCGAACTACCATGACACTCGATTCGGTGCTCGGTGATCACTACGTGTATCGACCCGCAGTCGCGCACCCAGCGTCCTTGCTGTGATTGGTGCAGCGGAGTGGTCAAATCTCGGGTGTCTCGGCTCCGGGTCAAGCCTGATGCCGCTTGGCCCGGTTCATGATCTCGATTGTGACAGCCGATAGTCAGAGTGTCTGAGATCTCTCGGGTATTGCCATCACGCTAACCGTGTCCTTCCAACATGCTCTTCAATAGCCAGATCTTTCTCTATAGCTTTCTGCCGATCACATATATCGTATTCTGGCGACTCCAGACCCGGAGTCAGCGCTACTTCTGGCTGACGGTCGCGAGCTATGTCTTCTATGGATTCTGGGATTTCCGCTTCTGTGGATTGATGGCGTTTTCCACGGCCGTAAGCTACTTAGCTGGGCGTGGAATGCTCGCCTCGAATACGCCATTTCAGCGACGGATGTGTCTAATTGTACCGATCGTTGTGGACATTGCTGTCCTTTGCTTTTTCAAGTACTTCAACTTTGCACTGGAGACCAGTAGCAGCGTTATGGCATGGCTGGGAATGCCCGTTGACGCGCAACTAATGAACATCATCCTACCCGTGGGCATCTCGTTCTACACGTTCCACACAATCACGTACATTGTGGACAGTTACCGTGGGACGGTGAAGCCAACGAGGAACGTGTTCGAGTTCGCGTGCTACGTCTCGCTCTTCTCGCAGCTTGTGGCTGGGCCCATCGTCCGCTTCCGCCAAATCGAGCGGGACCTCGAGCACTTAGATACTGCGCAGCGTGGAGTCTGGGTGGAGCGAGGCTGTTCATTTTTTGCACTCGGGATGATCGAGAAGGTTCTCATTGCCGATAGCATAGCCCAGGTGATTGATCCCGCCCTAATGGAATTTCAGGGCCTTTCCACTCTGGGAGTCTGGCTCTGCATGTTGGGCTACTCGTACCAACTCTTCTTTGATTTTGTCGGTTATAGCGACATGGCCGTGGGGCTGGGTCTCCTCTTTGGTGTACGCATACCACAGAACTTCAATTCGCCTTACCAGGCAGCCAATGTTTCGGACTTCTGGCGGCGCTGGCATATGTCCCTCTCGAGCTGTCTGCGCGACTATCTCTACATTCCTCTCGGTGGGAGTCGAGGTCACGCCTCGGCCATTTACCGAAATCTGCTCATCACAATGGTGATTGGCGGACTCTGGCACGGAGCAAGCTGGACGTTCGTCGTCTGGGGAGCGTATCACGGGCTTCTTCTCTGCCTGTATCGTGCCTGCGGGAGGTGGTGGGATTTACTGCCGCTTCTACCTCGGCAGATTGGCACATTCCTACTAGTGTTGGTGGGCTGGGTGTTCTTTCGGTCCATGTCATTCGAGATGGCTGGGCATTTGCTATTCACGATGTTCATCCCCACGGAGGGGAGATTGCCTCAGGGTGCCGTGGGTCTCGGCTTTGCTCTCTGCGTTGCTGGGTTTGTTGCGCACCGTGCACCGAACACCTTTGAGATCAGCCATCAGTGGCGCGCTCCGGCCATTGCCACAATTGCGTCACTCTTTGGGCTCTGTCTACTTCTCATTTCGAGCGGACAGCCCTCGCCATTCCTCTACTTCCAGTTTTGATGCGCAAGATCTCGAAGTTGACCCCTGATGCTCATCACTCTTATGGGCTCACTATTGCATTGCTATGCATCGTGTTTGCGACACTTGGCACCGATATTGTGATGCGGTTTCTACCGTTAGAGTGGTTCACGTTTCGAGCCTGGGAGGCCTATAAGCTGGATCGCGCACCCTCAAGCGCCTTTGTCCCTAATGTCCGTTACCATAGTAGCGCGGTGTATGGTGATCTCGCGGCCCTGGGGAATCTACCGTCATTGCGCGAGTATCGACCGGAAGTATTCACCACTGATCAGTTCGGTTTCCGCAATCTGCCGAGAGATTGGGCGGTTGCATCCCCCGCGGCGCTGCTTATTGGGAGTTCATTTAGCGTTGGTCCGGGAATGACCGACGAGCAGACCCTCGGGCGTCAATTGACGGAGATTGACGGACGCCTCGTCTATAACGCCTCTGGCTACTTTGACGAGATCAGCGTTGCTCGGATTCGGACGATGGCCAGAGCAACGGGTATGCAGAGTGGAACGGTGATTCTGGAGTACGTCGAGCGGTTTGATCTCCCACCTCCCGGGCGGACAAGTGGGGGCTGCGGTGCGGGGTATCCGACGGCCTGTACCCCTGCCCACGAGTTGATCGCTCGATTTAGGGGAATCAGTCAGATCTCGCCGTTTCAAATTCTCATCGAGCGAGGACTCAAGAGCTTGCAGAACGATGTCGTGCTGCCGAATCGGTATTCCGGGCGAGTCGTGCAGTCACAACTCACTAATGGGGCAACTATGTTGTTTTTGCCCGAAGAGGTAACGCGCTTTGAACGTTTGCAGCGGGGGCATCAAACTGCCACAAATATGGGCGGGGAGTATCTGCGCGCCTTAGCGGACCAGCTCGCTGATAATGGTTTCGATCTCATCGTGTTACTGGTGCCAAACAAGTACACTGTGTACCGGCCATTTATCAGTGACTTACAGCATGTCGCAAACGATGCACAGCCATATCTGCTGTCTCTTGAGGATCGGCTGCGGGCTCTCAATGTACGCGTCGTAAATCTCACTCGCGTGTTCCAGATTCAGGCAGCGAGTGACCTCCAGCAGAGCAAATACATTTACTGGAGGGATGACACGCACTGGAATCCTCGTGGTATTCATCTGGCGGCAACGGAGCTTCAGCGGGCTTGGCCTCGCTGATCCATTCTTTAAGCGATCCCGGTGGTTGCGAGTTGCTCCTAGCAATGGTCTTGACACTCGCCCGAGCAGGCTCCCGGTGACCATGTACAGATCCCGGAGTTGGAGCAGGGTGCGGTTCAGAGTTTCCCGGCCCCCGTGCGTAACGCCGGCCCCGCCCCACTGGGAGCGCTGCCATCCCCGGCGGCCCGGCCGTCGAGGCCGCTCTCCAGACGCCCAGTCGCTGATTGTGATCGCGCGGGGCAGCCCTCAGGGGTCAGGCCGCCAGGGATGGCGGCGCCCCCAGTGAGGCCGGGAAACTCTGACGCGCAG
>JBJXFJ010000341.1:0-3642 GCA_046154735.1 Chloroflexota bacterium
AAGAGCGCCTCCGCGGAAAGGCTGAGCCCCGGCGCTATGACGCTGCCCTGGTAGGTACCATCAACGCCAACCACGTCAAACGATGTGGCGGTACTGAAATCAACGATGATCGCCGGTCCGCCATAAAGCCGATGCGCGGCAACCGCGTTGACCACGCGATCCGTTCCCAGCTCACGCGGGTTGTGGGTGGCGATGCGGATACCGGTCCGGGTTCCCGCGCCCACGCATAGCGGACGAACATTGAGACTTCGAGTGCACAGCCGGGCAAACGCCTCCGTCACCGGCGGGACAACGGAGCCAATCACAGCCGCTGAAATAGTCGATGTGAGCACCTGTCTCTCGGTGAGCATTGCGCCAAGCAGCGCGCTGTACTCGTCCGGCGTACGCCGAACGTCCGTGGACATGCTGAACGAATGCGCCAGATGTTCACGCTCAAAGAGCCCAACGGCCACGCGCGTGTTGCTCACGTCAAATGCGATCAACGTGGTCATGTGACCGCAAGCACCGAGATGCAGCGTGGCAGATGCACGCTCATAGCGTCAAAATAGTGCGTCATAGCATTCCGTCTCGGTCGCCTTGGATCCAAGCGGCGTCAGTGAAAGTCTAGTAATCCGCCAACTCACGCCCGCTTACCGCGGTGCGTTGTCTGCCTGGGATACTACCACCAGCGTCACGCGGTATCCAAAAGCCGCGATAAGCCGCGTGCTACCTCGTCCCGCTGATAACTCGACTTTGAACTGACCCTGGGACGCCTCTGCCCCGGTGGCCATGATGTCCCGGAGATGCTTCGTGCCTCAGCATGACAGGGAGGATATGAGGGCTTAAACGTAGCACGGGGCCTTGTGCCTTGTGCCTGGAGCTCTCGAACTCGTGAACGCGATCACCGGCTCCCGCGTTCCAGGCAAAGGGGGACAAGCCCCAATGCCGTTCAGTGCGTCGTGACGAATTCGTGACCTTGCCCAATTCAGGCGTAGAAAGGGCCGGGCACTGTCACAATTGCCGTGAGTGACCGGGTGGTCAAGCCCCCGCCACTCTAATTTTTTGGGCTCAACGCTGCCAAATCAAGTTCCTAACACCTTGACGTCAGGGACCGAAACAGTACCGTCACAAACGGATCACAACCGATTGAACGGCATCGGGACAAGCCCCGTCGCTACTCCGGTGATTGGTCCGAAAGGACGATGAAACGACCCTTGCCCAGAACGCGCCTGTTGACGGCGAACACCCCCGGTAGCGCGGTGGTCTTGTGCCCCGCGCCTCGAGGATGCCCGCAACGCTGGCGGATACACGGGCCTTGGTGATTCCTCGGGGCGCGGGGCACAAGACCGTCGCGCTACTGGAGCGCCCAAACCCGTGAATGCAATCAGCGGCTCCTGCGTCCCAGGCACAGGGCACAAGGCCCCGTGCTACCTCGTCCCGCCGATAACTCGACTTTGAACTCACACGCTAGCGGGCTGAACATGGCTGCGCTTTGGAGCGCGGGAGCGCCTCTTTCCTTACGCCACCTGGCTGCTTAGCGCGGGGGGAGCGCTTTGCGAACAGCGGCGGACAAATCGTCCAGATCAAAGGGCTTGGATACACTGCCGACAGCGCCGATGCGGGCGGCGCGCTCGACAATGGTGCCGGCCGCGCTCATGACGATGATGGGCACCGGGTGGGTCACCGCGGCACGTAGCCCTGCGGCAAACTCCTCGCCGCTCATGACGGGCAAGCTCATATCCAGAAGCACAAGGTCCGGCTGCAAGGAGAGCACGCTCTCCAAACCCTCCTGGCCGTCCGAAGCCGTGAGCACCTCGTAACCGTCCTCTTCTAGCACAAGCTGGACAATTTCGCGGAGCTCTGGCTCGTCATCCACCACCAGAATTCGCTGGCGAGCTTGTACCGCGCTTACTGGATCATCGACCGTCATTAGTGCTCACACATTTCAATCAGATCGCTTATCGGTAATCGGCAGGCGCACGGTGAAGATACTACCCTCACCTAAGACGCTATCCGCCGTAACCTCGCCGCCGTGTTTCTCAGTCATGTGCCGCACCCCACTCAGCCCAATGCCGGCGCCCTCGATTCGGGCGGGCACATTGCTGGCGCGGTAAAAACGCTCGAAAATATGGGGCAGCTCCGCTGGTGGAATCCCCATACCTTCGTCGCGCACCTGCACAATCGCCCAATCGCGACCGTCACGTGATTCCGTGTCGAGCGTCATCGTGATGGTGCTGCACTCCGGGCTGTACTTTATCGCGTTCGTCAGGAGATTCACCAACACTCGCTCCACGCGATCGTTGTCCCACTCACCCTCCAGGGTATCCAGGCAACACTCCGCCACAATTCGGTGTCGGTCCGTGGACGCTTGAACTTGTTCACTGACCTCCGGAACCAAGGCCGCGAGATCAGTTTGACCGAACTCTAGCTCAATCGGACGATCCATGCGCAGGCGGGCCACATCAAATAACTCATTCACGATACCCACCAGTCGCCGTGTTGCATGATCAATACTGCGTAAGCCTTCGACCAGTGAGACGGAGTCTGGATTCTGCACCAGTTCAAGCTTCCGGGTCAGAAGCTGAGCCCGCGCTTTGATTGTGGCCAGTGGGTTCTTCAGCGCATGTGATGCAGCCGCCAGAAACTCGTCCTTCTGCCTCTCCAGGTCCTTAATCGCAGTGATGTCCTGGAACAGGAGTACTCCGCCAACGATTGCATCATCGGGATCCCGCAATGGTGCGCTGTTCAACAGCACCGGCACCTGCACGTGAGACGACTGGACCTTTAGTACGAGCTGCTCTCCGCGAACCACCTCACCGTGGCGCACGGACCGAACCAGAGGGAGCTGATCAAACTCAATAACTTGGCCGTTTCGGTCAAACTTGCCCATTGTCTTGAGCGCCCACGCATCTGTCTCAGATGGTACATGCCCCAGCAGCGCGCGCGGCCTCGTTACAAGTAGTCACGCGCCCATCCGCGTCGACCACCAGCACGCCCTCAGGCAGCACATCAACCACTTGCTGAAGGCAATCACGGGCGCGCTCTGCCTCGGCGCGCGCGTCGTGCTTCCTCAATCTCACGGCGGCGGCGCTCCACTTCTTCGTTCTGCTCCGAGAGTAAGTGTGCCTTTTCCTCGAGCTCTAGGTTGGTCTGCTGCAGCTCCTGGGTGAGCGCCTGAGACTGCTTGCGCAGCACTTCCGTGCGCAAGTTCACGGCCAGCGTATTGAACACGATACCGATGCTCTCAGTGAGCTGATCGAGAAAAGAAAGGTGCGTGTCACTAAATTGCTCGAACGAGGCCAGCTCGAGCACGGCGCGCGTCTCCCCTTCAATCAAGGCTGGCAGCACCACGATGTTCAGGGGAGTCGATTCCCCAAGCCCGGACCTTATGCGCACGTAATCCGCTGGCACACTAGTGAGAATGATGCGTTTGCTTTCCAGTGCGCTCTGGCCCACGAGGCCTTCTCCGAGCTTGAAGTAGCGCGGCAGATCATCACGCCCCTGGTAGGCGTAACTCGATAGGAGCTTCATTGCCGGCTCGCCATCGACGAATTCATAGAGATAGAGCGCGCCGTGCTGCACGCACACCAGCGGTGCCAGCTCAGACAGAATGAGTCGACCCACCGTCTCCAGGTCGCGTTGCCCCTGGAGAAGACTGCTGAA
>JBJXFJ010000345.1:0-3688 GCA_046154735.1 Chloroflexota bacterium
ATGCTGCCACCGGCGCCGGGCATGTTACTCACAATGACGTTTGGATTCCCCGGAATGTGCTTCCCCCAGAATCGCGCGAGGAGTCGGGAATACGCATCGTAGCCACCGCCCGCGGTTGATCCGACGAGAATCGTGATCGTCTTTCCGCGGTAGAAATTAGCGATGCCTTGTTCGTCGAATTGACGCACGGGATTTGTTGTCGTCGAAGCCGCTGGAATTGCTTGTGCGGCAGGCGAGGCCACAGGTGAAGCGGCGGGAGCTGCCGGACTTGCTGCAGGACTGGCAGCTCCAGGAGAAGCGGCCGGCTTGGTTTCGGCGGGCTTTGGCGCCTGAGTTGTCGGTGTGGGGCTCGGCGCGGCCGCCTGGCAGGCCGTGGCCAGGATAAGTGTGGCCAGGAGCATACTGAACTTGTGGACGGTGTGTTTCATGAACGTATCCGGCTCCTCTGGTTGATTCGATGGATGCGACCGCTTGTGCAGTGCGGATGCAGGTACGGGAAGAATTGTGCCGTGGCTGAGGATGTGGTGTTGCGCCCTCGCCGAGCGGGCTCTGTGACTCGTGGGCCAGCCAACACGCTGATGGCCGTTGAGCCACGAGCTCGAATTATTTACCGGAGTTGGGAATCGGCGGATGAGCCAGTATGGATCATTTTGTCACGAGGCACCAACACGCAATGCCGGCCCAGGAAGCCCTAGGAGCCGCATCATGACCGAGGCAACAGTCGATCACGCGGCGCCCCGGAGATGTCAGCCGTCGACGCGTGCGTTCCGCCACGGTTCTTCCGAAGGCACCAGCCACACCGAACATCCCTCCGCGCCATCCACGCCAACGTGTTTCACGTGAAACACGTTGGCGTGGGTCCCTCAGGCTGACGCCGATGCAGAGACGCCCGAGGCATCTCCAACTTGATAGGAGCGCTCCAGGAGATCCACCACGTGGGCCACCTGCACATCATCGCCGCGCTTGCGCAGGCCGCCGGCAATCTGCATGGCACAGCCCGGGTTGGGCGCAACCACAACGCTGGCGCCAGTGCGCTCAATATGTCCAAGCTTAGGCTCGAGAATCTGCATGCTGAGATCATAATGGGTGATGTTGTATATCCCAGCGCTGCCGCAGCACTGATCAGATTCAGTCAACTCCACCAGTTCCAGACCGGGGATGGCACGGAGCAGATCGCGCGGCTGATTGCGGATACCCTGGCCGTGTACGAGATGGCAGGGATCTTGATAGGTCACCTTAAGATTGAGCGGCCCTAACCCCTCGGTGCGAAGGCCAATTTGTACGAGAAACTCGGAGATGTCGCGAACCTTCCGTGTGAATGCCTGGGCTCGCTCATGCCATTCCGGGTCATGCTCCAGGAGCTCGCCGTACTCTTTAAGTGTCGAACCGCAGCCGGCCGCGTTGATGATCACGAACTCCACATCTGCCTGCTCGAATACCTCGATATTTGTCCGCGCAAGCTCGCGCGCTCCGTCACGCTCGCCACTATGCACGTGGAGCGCACCGCAGCACCCCTGGGCGGCGGGCACCACCACCTCACAACCATTGCGTGCGAGCACCCGGGCAGTAGCAAGATTGGTCTCGCCCATGAACTGACTCATCACGCAACCGGAGATCATGCCCACGCGATAGCGTCGCTCGCCCTGGGCCGGGATAATCTCCGGCACCTGCACCTTGCGCACACCGCCCTGTAAATCACCTAGCATGCCCTCCGCGTTCCGCAGCCCCTTGGGCACCAGGTTCAGGAGTCCGGTCTTCCGCACAAAGGATTGCATGCCAGAGCGCTGGTACATCCGAGTGGCTGTGCCAATGCGATCAAGCGCCTTCTTGGACGTGAACACCTTGCCCAAGATTGTCCGAGACATGCCGCGCTCTTTCTTGGCCGGCGGGGTCAATCCGCGCGCACCCTCAATGATCTTGCCGTATTGCACGCCGGCGGGACAGATCGTCTGGCACGCCCGACAATCCAGGCAACCGTAAATGTGCTCCTGATACTTTTCGTCTTGCGGGTCGATCTTCCCCTCATAGACAGCCTTAATCTGAAAGATGCGCCCACGTGGCGAATCCATCTCGAGTTTCAGCACGCGGTACGTCGGACACGCGTCTAAACACAGACCGCAATGCACGCACTGCTTCAAGAGCCGCCGATCGATCTCCATCGGGGCCGGAATAGGTGTCTCAGTGGCCATCGTTTGTGGTGCTCGCAATTTCGGAAATATTCAGCCTGCAGTTATCGGCGGCCATGTAACAGATCCTATTTCGGTATGGTGTAGCGCGCTGGCACAAGCAAAGAAGACCGGTCAATTTCTGATCAATTATAGATGCCCAACGAATCGCCCCGGATTGAGCACGCCGGCCGGATCAAATTGCTCCTTGAGCGCCTGCATCACTCGGAAACTTGAGCCCACATCACCCCATACATCCAGGGTCTCCTTCAAGCCGCTCGGGCAATGCTCCACCACCAAACTCCCCCGCAACGCATGCGCCCAGGCACGCGCCTCCGTCACCAGGCGCACAAGACCTTCCAGTGACCTGGCATCCGATGAGCCAGGGAGGTGAACCCGGGCAAACACCACGCCCGTGCCGGCGTAAGCCAAACTGTCAAGCGGAAGCTCACACACGACACTGAGCGCTGCGAGTGTTTGCAAAGCCGCACCGGAACGAGCCGGCGGCACGCTCAATTTCAGTATCGCGTCACTCGTCGCCTCGGTAAGGTCGGCGAACCTCCGCACGGCCGCCCAGATCTCCTCAGCCTCCGGGGATTCAGGAGTGTCGGTAATTAGTGCTTCTCCGCAGAGCACGGCCATATCTCGAATCTGACGCTCCACCGCGCGCTCGAATCCGGCGGCCATGGCAATCAACGCCACGCCGCCAGCCGGCACTTCATGGTGAAGGATGGCCCGCGCCGTCGAGACACTTACGATGGTCAAGGCAGCCGGTCCAAGAGGAGACTTCACGATCCGCTGCACACAATCCTGGGCACGCTCCACGGATGAAAAGATCGCGAGCAACGTTCCCTGACCCTGAGGAAGCGGATGCAACTTGAATGACAGTTCGACAATGACGCCAAGCGTGCCATAGGAACCGGTGTACAGCTTATTCAGGTCATAGCCAGACACGTTCTTCACCACGCGCCCGCCAGACTTGGTGAGCATGCCCTCCGCATTGGCCACACGCGTACCGATAACGAGATCGCGCGCAGTGCCATACAACAGACGCATGGGCCCGCTGGAATTGCTGGCCACGATTCCGCCAATGGTGGACCGATCGGCTGCCGGTGGATCCATAGCCAACATTTGTCCGTGGTCACGCAGAAGCGTTTGCAACGCGGCAAACGGCATGCCCGCCTGAACTGTAACCGTGAGGTCGGCCGGCTCGTATTCCACGACGCCGCTCAATCTCCCGGTAAGTAACACAATATCAGCCTGCCGAGGTGGAAACCCCACCGACATGCGAGCTCCGCCACCCCGCGGGGTCACCGCGGCCCGCTCACGATGGGCCAATCCCAGGATTGCCGCTACTTCCTCCGGTGTCCCTGGCTCACAGACAAAGCTCGGCTGCACACCATCCACAGAGTAAGCGCCGTCGGACGGGTCAATCGGTCGCCAGTACTCGACGACTCCCGGAAGTGATCGGGAAAGCACGTCGGCAATCATCCCACGCTCCCACCGAGCCGGCTACCGAGCCG
>JBJXFJ010000358.1:0-9907 GCA_046154735.1 Chloroflexota bacterium
GCCGGACAGTGACGAGCCGACCGCGCGGCGACGAGCAGGAACGCCCGATACTGTCGGGCAAGATGCCCGACACCACCTATGACCTCCACCTGACAATCCATGATTGACAGGGCACTCGAAGCCCCACTCGACAAGATTACGGGGATACCCGTGATACTTCGGCTCTGGCCCAGAGTCGTACTCAGACCCTACTTCACCGTCACACTCTTCGCCAGATTCCTCGGCTTATCCGGATCATGACCCCGCAGTAGCGCCAGGTAGTAGCCCAGGAGCTGGGCCGGCACGGCGTTCACAATCGCCGTAGCCGGACCGACGTCGGCCACGGGGATGTGGTAGTCAAATGCTTCATTTGGCTGCGGTGAGATGCCAATGATGAGTGCGCCGCGGGCTTTCACTTCCATGGCGCCGGAGATGATGTCGTCATAGGTCTCATCGCGCGGCGCCAGAACCAGGCAGGGCGTGCCCTCCTCAATCAGTGCGATGACACCGTGCTTGAGCTCGCCGCCGGCGAAGCCTTCCGCGTGCACATAGCTCACCTCCTTCACCTTAAGCGCGGCTTCCAGGGCCAGCGGATAGCTAGGTCCGCGGCCGATGACGAAGAGGTGCTCCTTCAGATAGATCCGGTCGGCAATCTGGCGAATCAGGTCTCGCCGCTCATCTTCCAGCATGAGCTCAATCTCGTCCGCGGCCCGCTGGACCAGAGCTGCGCCCAGCCCTGGACGGTCGCTGAGCGCGTAGGCCGTCATCAGCAGAATGGCCAGCTTGGCAGTGAATGTCTTGGTGGCCAGCACGCAGCGCTCCGGCCCCGCGCCCAACGGAACCGCGTAGTCAGACATGCGCCAGAGCGTGGAGCCCTCCACATTCACCAGCGAGCCAATCATGGCGCCGCGACGCTTGGCTGCCTTGAGCGAATCGATCACGTCAATCGTCTCGCCGCTCTGTGAGAGAGCGACTACTAGTGAGCCGTCCTCAATGAAGTCTTCCATATAGGAGAACTCGGAACCATTGGCATAGTTCACATGGCGCCCGGCGATCCGAGCGAAGAGATACTGCGCGGCAATGGCGGCGTGGCTGGCGGTGCCGCAGCCCACAAAGTAGGTGCCGCGCGCTTCTCGAATGTGCTTGGCAAGCTGCTCCGTGTGCGAGGACCAATCGCGGCTCAGGCGGCGCAGCACGGAGGGCTGCTCATGGATCTCTTTGGTCATGAAATCCGGGTAGCCCACCAGTTCCGTGGCCTCCGCTTCCCACTCCACCTCCGTGACCTCCGGCGCCATCTCTTCCGAGGTGGCCACATCAAAGATGCGGATGCTCTCCGAGGTGATGAGCGCGGCCTGGTGGTCCTCCACGAAGGTGACCTTACGCGTGTGATCCAGGAGCGCGCTGTAATCTGAGGCCATGAGGTTGCCTTGCTCGCTCCAGCCCAAGACTAGCGGTGAGCCGCTCTTGGCCGCGGCAATCTGGCCGCTCTGCACATCCAGTACGGCAATCGCATTCAGCCCATCCAGCTTGCGGAAGGCGCGCATCACCGACTCAATGAGCTGGTTGGGCCCCTCCGGCTGGTGCGCCAGCTCGTCCGCTACGAGGTGCACCACCACTTCACTATCCGTTTCAGAGTGAAAGTTATGCCCCGCACGGATGAAAGGTTCACGAAGCTCGCGGTGGTTGTGGACGATCCCATTGTGAATGAGTGCCAGCCTACGGCTGCCATCCAGATGCGGATGCGCGTTAGGCTCGGTGACCCCGCCGTGCGTTGCCCAGCGGGTGTGGCCCAATCCGGCATGACTGGCCGGCAGGCTGGTGAACGCCTGGCCGATCTTCCCCACACTTTTCTCGATTTCGACATGCCCGTGGTACGACACGGCGATGCCCCACGAGTCATAGCCGCGATACTCAAGCTTCTTCAGGCCGCGCAGCACGATGCCGGACGCATCGGAATCCGCGCCGACGTAACCAAAAATGCCACACATTAGTTGAAATGCTCCTCAGGTGTCGCCTGGACAAAAGGCCGTCAAACCACGGCGTTCGCGGCAGGGAAGCATCGGCGTGCGCCACTTTCGTGGAGGCACGCGAGGATGCGTGCCTCCGAATCGAAGCATCAATGCTTCGAGGGCGTTATGCCGATCAGTAGACTGGGAGTTGTGAGTAACGAGGGTGCACAAAACCCTCTGCATGTTGGATGGCCTTTGTCAGCACGTCTCCGTGCTGGTTTGCTCCAACCATGTCGACCATGCAAGCCGAGGGGCTATCCGCCGAGTGTTTCGATAAGCCCCTACCTCGTCATCCGCTACAAGCGGACCTGGCGCTGGCGTTCTGAGTGACTCCCCGGAATACTCTAAGTGTGATAGTCCTCCACAGCGTATAGTGCGTTCATCCTAGCGAGTTCAGTGCAAGCTGAGCAAGCCCCGCCCGGTAGCAAGAAGCATCACGGACTTCGCTTCAGTGCTGTGTGCAATCGAGTCCAGGTCTGTTCAAGCGCCTCGGGGAGGACCTTGGTTTCGGCCGTGACGGGCATAAAGTTCGTATCGCCGCCCCAGCGTGGCACGATATGCAGATGCAGATGGTCCGGAATGCCCGCGCCTGCCACGCGGCCAAGATTCATGCCCACATTGAACCCGTCCGGACTGTATTCCTGTTGTATCGTCGCCACGAGGCGTTGTGTCAATTGCCAGAGCTCAAGCCCGGTCTCCGGGGAGACCAGACTGAGCTCGCCGCCGTGCGCATAGGGCAGAACGAGCGTGTGGGCCGTGTTATATGGGAACAGGTTGAGCACGGCGAAGGCGTGCAAGCCGCGCACCAGCACCAGCCTCTCCCGGTCATCAGATGACGCTGCAATGTCACACATCACACAATCTGAGACCGGTTCGGCCGCGCCAGACACATAGCTCATTCGCCAGGGTGTCCAGAGTCTATCCATAGCAGTACGGAGGGTATACCGGAAACGGGCGGAGCACGGCGTGCTCTTCCAATTCAGATCGTGCGCGTCAGAGTTTCCCGGCCCCTCTGGGAGCGCCGCCATCCCTGGCGGCCCGGCCCCTGATGGCCATACCGCGCGATCGCAATCAGCGACCGGGAGTCCGGAGAGCGGCCTCGACGGCCGGGCCGCCAGGGATGGCAGCGCGCCCAGAGGGGCCGGGCCGGCTTTGCCCCCGGGGGCTGGGAAACTTTGCACCGCACCCGAATTCAGACCTCCGTCAGTCTTTGGACCTCCGTCCGTCATATAATGGCTCCGTGGACGAGCAAGAGCTAACCGGACTTCAGCGGACGATTCTTGAAGTGGAGGCCCTGGACCTGCCGCTGCGGGAGGCCATGCGCTTGGTGAATGCGCGGGTTGGCTTCTTTGTCGGACAGCAGCGCTACAAAGACGAGTTGGCGCAGGCCCTTCGGATCGTCGGCGCCGATCAGCCAGAACCAGCCGAAACCGCGGGCTAGCGCATGGCGGATACGGACGCTCCGGGCCTCCGGATCGACCGTGATGGCGCGGTCCTGACAATCGCATTTGATCGTCCGGCCCTGCGTAATTCCTTTACCCCGAAGATTACCGCGCTCCTGCGAGATGTGCTGCTCGAATCAGCCCGAGACCCCGCACTCCGTGTGGTCCTGCTCCGCGGCGCGGGAGCTGAGGCGTTCTCCGCCGGTTACGATATTGGCGCCCTCTCCGAGCTCGCCGCGCTGGGCACCCGCCCGCTTGATGATGCCGATCCCTATGAGCAAGCCAATCAAGCGCTCCTGAGTCATCCGCTGCCCACCGTCGCTCGGCTTCAAGGCTGGGTCATGGGTGGCGGCTGCGCACTGGCGGTTGGCTGTGATATTCGCATTGCCGCCGATAGCGCGCGATTTGGAATGCCCACGGCCAAGCTCGGTGTCCTATATGGCTATCGTGACTTTGCCCCATTTCTGGACGTCATTGGTCCAGCCTGGACCCGCTATCTGTTCATGAGTGGACGTGTGATCGACGCGACGACCGCCTTGCGGATAGGTCTAGTCCATGAGCTGGTGCCAGACTCAGAGCTTGATGAGGCCACGGCAGGACTGGTGGCTGAGCTCGCTCGCAATGCGCCACTCTCAGTTCAGGGAACCAAACAGGTGCTGCGTCTCATGCAGCCCCTGCCGGGGGCACGTGTGCGCGCGGCGATTGAACGCCTTATGACACAGGCGCAATCCAGTGCGGATCTGGAGGAGGGGCGGCAGGCATTCCTCGAGAAACGACCGCCAAGCTTTCACGGGCGTTAACAGCCGGGCGTGGCCTACCAATGCCGGCGGTGCCGACAATGATTGGATAGCCGGATCCAGGATCGTGGCATAAGGCCTCAATGCTGAAGCCCGCGGATCGGATGGACGCCTGAAACGCGGCCGCGGGGTGCGTCCCATGGTGTAAGTATCTTCAACCACCTCCAGACCGTTGCCTAGACGCACAGCAGAGACGTAGGTTTTCTCAGACCTCTGATCTGTCTCATCCGGGGCGAAGTTGGTCTCCAGCGCGGTCAGCGCCAGATTCTCCGAGATGCGTCGTACGATTTCGGTACGGTGTTGAGTGAACCGCTCCCCGACTTCAACGAGCGTGGTAATGAGCACTCCGCCTGGGCGGAGGTGCGCCGCCGCAGTCTGATAAGCCGCGCATGGTTCGGATGTAGGCGATCGCGTCCTGAATGAGCACGGCGTCAAACGTCCGGCCAAGCCGCGTTGATCGAAGGTAACCAACCAGATAGTGCGCCTGATGATTGATCCGCCTCGCCTGCGCGAGCATGTGCGGGCATATGTCAATTCCGGTCACCTGATACCGTGAGCAAAAATGCCAGCCCCAAGGCCCAGATGCGGGATTGAGCCTCCGTCCGGCATTCCGCCAGCATGAAGCTGCTCCACCATCACCCGCGCCTCGTCGGCGAAATCTTGGGGCGGACTCAAGATGAGCCAGAGCCAGGTAAATTCGTTGTAAGGCCTGGGAGTTGCCACCGAGCTGCTCCCTCCGTGAGGTCAGCATACGCAGGGTGCGTTTCACGAGCGATGCCCCACGCGTCTGTGTCGCTCTGACTCACGATGATCAGCCCCGGAAATTTTGTTCAAGACACATGTGAAGACACTCCATACCCTTGGCCAAGCGACCTCAACATACTGGAGTGACAGGATGGAACTTGCACACGCACTGAGCTCAGTTCACTGGCCGGCTGTGGTGACCGCCGCCGTATCCACATTTCTCATCGGTGGGCTATGGTACTCGCCACTCTTATTTGCCAAGCCGTGGATGGCGCTTAACGGTACGTCCGAGCAGGAGCTCCAGTCAGGAAATGCCGCGTTCATCTTTGGCGGCTCCTTTATTCTGGCGTTATGTGCCGCGCTTGGTTTGGCACTCTTTCTCGGATCAACAGCAACGCTGGAGTTTGGCGCCGCGGCGGGCTTCCTGGCGGGCACCCTCTGGGTCGCAACCTCCCTGGGCACCACCTTTCTCTTTGAGCGACGGCCGCTAAGACTCCTGGCGATTGACGCAAGCTATCATGTGGTGACATTTACCCTCATGGGGACAATTCTTGGAGCGTGGCATTAGCACGGGCGCTGGAAAGTGCGTGGAGGCGGGACCGGGTGGCGCTACTCCGCTGGAGTCGCCGCCCCTGCCGCCCTGGGACGGCATTGCCCCGGTCGCGTTGCTTGATCGCGTACGCCGGTTCAATCGAGCTATCCTGAATCCCGTTGTACGCCGATTTGCCGGACGTGCGCCCGGGCCGCTCGTACTGCTCTGGCATCGGGGTAGAAAGAGCGGACGCATCTATGCCGTCCCGCTTGTTGCCTGGCGCACCTCGTCAGCCTGGATCATCCCATTGACGTACGGCACGCGCGCGGAGTGGGTCAAAAATGTCCTGGCGTCCGGTGCAGCCCGCCTTCGCCATTGTGGACAGCGCTACGGGCTGGCAAGCCCCGTGATCATCGACGACCTTGAGGCTCTCCCACAGTGGCCCATCATCATGCGGCTGATCATTCGCCAGGTCGGAATCAAGCGCTTTATGGTGCTGCAATCTGTTTCGGAGCACCGCGGTCGGAATCGACCGCAATGCCCCAGCAAGTGAATCGCTCTCTCACTCCGCGTCGCCGCGGTTCATCCTGTCCCGAGGAGACTCAGGGCCGCAGGTCGGTCAGTAGCTCCTGGTGCGTGGCGCTTGTAAGGGTTGTGGACTCCTGATAAGCGGGGTGATTGATGGCCACGGCCACCGGCCCGGCGGCAAAGAGCTCAACGTGCGCTGGCGTAAGATCAAAGTGCACGTAGTGCACCGCCGCGGTCACCGTTTCACGGGTGAGCTGCGCGGCATGGGCTTCGTCAACGGACGCTCGCACCACTGCCGCGTGCTCGCCACTGCCCAGGCGTAGCTCAGGCGCGCTTTCAATGCCCACGAGCTTGGGCAGCCACTCGCGGAGCGCAGAAGAACTGGTCAGCTCAATGAACAGCGTGGCTGAAAGCTGCCCGGGCTCCGGGATGAGCGGATTGTACGCGCGCAGCTCGCTTTCAATTTGCGCGTCCGTGGCTAGGCGCTCCGCCCGGGCCATTTCTTGAATCTGGGATCGAACGGTCTCGCGATTCTCAAAGAGCAACGTCACAATGGGGCCCACTGCCACCCGGCGGCGCTGCTTGATCTCGATCACGCGCGCCAAGAGGTCGTCACGCTGGCGTTCATACGCACGCAGATCAAGAATGTCGTCCAGCGTCAGCATCCGCGTCATGAGCCCGGCTCCTCAGGGATGCCGTAAGCACGCGCCACGAGCTGGACCGGGTGCTTGGCCGTCCGACCTGTTTCCTCGAAGATGACATTGTTGGCCAGGCGGCAGTCACCGGCCACGGCCTGGCTATTCTGGCTCTCAATGGCTTCCTTGAGTGGCTGCGCCACCTTTTTAGCCAGAAGGTAATTCTCGGCACGCAATCCCCAGGTGCCATCAATACCGGAGCATTTGTCCACTATTTTCACCTGCGCTCCTGTAAGTCGAATCAGATCCCGGCTCTTAAAGCCGATTTCCTGAGCACGGAGGTGGCAAGGCGCGTGCCAGGTGACCGTCTCTGGGACGGTGCCAGTGAATCCCTTGTCGAGCCCGCCCTCGCGCTCTCTGTGCACCTTCATCAGATACTCGGATACATCGTACGTATGCTCCGCCACCAGGCGTGAATCCTCCGTGGGCACATGCGCCGGGTACTCCTTCTTGAGCACGTAACCGCAAGTGGGCTGGAGGACCACAATGTCCTGCCCAGCGCGAACTGAGTCAGCCAGCACCGCGATATTCTCGCGCGCAAGCTTCTGGAAATTCGCCACATTTCCCTGGTCCAACCAGGGGATTCCACAGCACTGCTGACCCTCGGGCAGAGTGCACGCAATCTTGTTGCGCTCGTACACTTTTACGGCATCGTGCCCCACGCTGGGGTCCTGATACTCCATAAGGCAGGTGGGGAATAGCGCTACCGTGCGCTCCGTCTCGGTCGGTTTGGAGCCGCGTTTTTTGAACCAGGCGCTGAAGCGCTCGCCCGTGTAAAGCGGAAGGATGCGCTGCGCGGCAACGCCCACCACCTTTTCCATGATCTTTCGCGGGAACGAGCCGGGTGTGCCCAGGGAGGCATTGGCCAGCGGCGCCAGCGCGGTTGAGATCTTCCCAATGAGGTCCGTCTGCGCCAACGCACGATCCGTGAGCGTGACACCCTGGTCCTTCTTGCGGGTGGCCGTGGCGCGCAACATCAGGCGCGGAAAGTCCAGCTCCCATTCATGTGGTGGCACATACGGACACTTCACATAGCAGATCTTGCACTGGAAGCATTCATCCACCACCTGATCCTGCTCCGCAATCGTCAGATCTTCGGTTTTGAGATCATGCCGATCCACCGCGTCAAAGAGCGTGGGAAACGAGGGGCAGTAGTTCACGCACATCCGGCAGCCCTGGCACAGCTCATAGACGCGCGTGAGCTCCTCACGCATGTCCGTCTCATCGTAGTACTTGGGGTGATGGGGATCGTAGGTGGTGGTCATAGGCTCCTCATGCGCGGCCGGAACTAGCGAGAAATACGTGATGGGTGATGAGTGATGAGTAGATCGAGCCCACTCATCACTCATCCCCCATCACTCATGACCTGGCACACGTCGACCTCGACGAGGCGGATGCCGCGGGGCGGCGACGTGCAGATGCTACTGGATGTTGCTGAGGGCTTCGGTGAAGCGGCCGGCGTGGCTGCGCTCGGCGCGCGCCAGCGTCTCGAGCCACTCGGCGACCTGTGAGAAGCCTTCATCTCGAGCGGTGCGGGCAAACCCGGGGTACATCTCAGTGTACTCGTAGGTCTCTCCAGCCACGGCCGACTTCAGGTTGTCCGATGTCTCGCCTACCGGCTCGCCCGTGGCCGGGTCGCCGACTTCTTTGAGGAAATCAAAGTGACCAAACGCATGGCCCGTCTCGCCTTCCGCCACAGAGCGGAACAGGGCGGCCACCTCCGGGTAGCCCTCCACATCCGCCGCGCGGGCGAAGTAGTTGTAGCGTCGATTCGCCTGGCTCTCGCCGGCAAACGCCTCTTTCAGGTTCTCGTGCGTCTTCGTTCCATTAAGCGCTGGCATGTAACACTCCTCCACGATTCGTTGACATTTCTAAGCCTCGCAGCGGGCCTAGAGTCGCCCAGTATAGCACCGCCAGAAATCAGCGTTCCCACCACGATGTTGAATCTGACGGGCAGGACTGAGCTTCCATGCAGCACCGCGCCGCGTGTTATACTGGAGATCAATTCTCCGTAAGCACGCTGCAGTTGTTAGCATAGCCGGGGTGTTCAAGAAAGTCAATACTTGTGGCGACTCATTCTCCGCAATCAGTGGATTTAGCACGGCGGGTCAGTGACATCGTTGCGCGGCTGCGGGCGCGCGGTCATCGATTGACCCCACAACGGTACGCCGTGGTGCGCGCTCTGGTGGAGGGGGGTGAGCATCCCAGCGCGGAGCAGCTCTTCCAGCGGGTGACGGATGCC
Source organism: Chloroflexota bacterium (assembly GCA_046154735.1). Classification (GTDB taxonomy): domain Bacteria; phylum Chloroflexota; class UBA6077; order UBA6077; family JACCZL01; genus CAVXYC01. Next base: position 8,969 of record JBJXFJ010000358.1, read on the forward strand.
TATCCTATGATGAGCCCGGCTACGGTCTATAAGACGCTCGACACACTCAAGGCCGCGGGTGAAGTGCTGGAGATCGAGTTCCGCGAGGGGCCCAATCGGTATGACGCCACCATGCCCACTCCACACCCGCATGCCGTGTGCACCGCGTGCGGTCGCATCGATGATGTCGCGATGGACAGACTCGATGCCGCGATGGATGAAGCCGCCGCACAAACCGCTTACCGCGTAACCGCCTACCGACTCGATTTTTACGGCCTGTGCCCGAGTTGCGCTACGGATCACCAGCCGCGCTAGTACCCTTGGGCCGATGTGGCGCGAGGGACAGTAGACGGTGTGACTCCCGGCCATCATCCGTCAGAATGTACTAGCGAAGCCGCGTCTCAAGACTCGGCGTAATCTGAGATTGATCCGGCAATCTGGAACCTGGCGAGACCTTTGCTAAACGCGTGTGTTCAGACTTGGGAAGGAATCCCACAATGAGCGCGCTCGCGCTTTGGAGTGCAGATGCAACACAAACTCGACCCTCTGCTTGCGAACTCTTTCTGCCTCAGTGCTTAGGGCGGACGTTCACGCTCCGGACGCCGCTTCCCCAAGAGCCAGTTCATGTCAATGGACGCACTCGCGCCATTGCTGACTCGGTGGTGAACGCCGGAGTGATCTCACTCGACATCGGCCTTGGCAGGGCCCAGGCGCACGCCTCAGCCTTCTGACGGAAATGGCAGGAGCTCCTGCCAGCTTCCCACCTGCAGTAGGCGCCGGCCCAGCCGCTCCAGCTCCTCCACGTCGACAATGCGCTCCAGCGCGGCTCGAGTAGCGGGATCCGGCGGGCCGAGCTTGTCGGTGGCGAAGAGGAGCAGGAACTCGCGGGCCTCGCTGGCCCGACCTCGCGCTTCGCCTCGCGCTTCGCCTTCAGCGCGGCCCTCGTCCAGGATGAGTTGA
>JBJXFJ010000360.1:0-6150 GCA_046154735.1 Chloroflexota bacterium
CGCCGTCTTTGGGGCGCTGAGCCTACTGGCATGTGCGCCCGCCCAGCCGGCGGCCATTCCAACCGAGCCGGCCAAACCCGCGGTGCCCAATCAAGTGCCGCCTACCGCGCAGCCACGTGCGCAGGTCTTCCGTGTGGCATCGACAAATCCTCCTGCGCTCGATCCCGGTCTGATCACCGACGCCATCTCAATCGATGTTGTGTCGCACATTTTCGAGGGACTGGTCGCATTCGACGATCGGGGAACGATCTCAGGCGTCCACGCGGAGCGCTGGGACATTTCCGCGGATCAACTCACTTACACGTTCACCCTACGCCAAGGCCCCGCATGGTCCGATGGACAGGCAGTGACGGCCGGCGATTACGAGTTCGCCTGGAAGCGAAATATTGACCCAAAGACCGCATCAGACTACGCCACCACGCTTTACCCCATCAAGAACGCGGTAAAGATCGCCACCGAAGGCCTTGACCCATCCTTGCTCGGCGTCCATGCCCAGGACGACCGAACACTCGTCGTCACACTCGAGGAGCCCGCGGCGTTCTTCCTCCGATTGGCCAGCACCTGGACGCTATTCCCGCTTCGCCAGGACGTGATTACCAGGCACGGCGATAAGTGGATCGATGTGGACAAGATCGTTACGAATGGGCCATTTCTACTGAAGGAATGGAAACAAGACGCGCAGCTTACTCTCGAACGCAACGAACTGTATTGGGGTCCAAAACCAAAGCTTGCCCAAGCGATTTATCGCATCTTCCCCGAGGGCGGATCAGACCAGGCCCTGGCGGCGTATGAGGCTGGTGAGATTGATTCACTCGGCGCTCACTCGTTCCAGATACCACCTGCTCAGGTCAGCCGCATTCAGGGTGATCCAAAGCTTAGCGCGGAGATGAAAGAGTTTACGGAATCAGGCACGATGTTCATCACCGTGAACACGCGGGCGCCACATCTCCGTGATCCACGGGTGCGAATGGCGCTGGGCGCGTCGTTGGACCGGACACAGCTCCTCAACCAGGTGCTGCGCCGGGCGGGCACGCCGGCCTACTCCCTCCAGCCGGAGGGCATCGTGGGTCGCAAACCGGACCTCTGGCAGAAAGAAGATGTCAATCGCGCCCGGCAGCTCCTGGCCGATGCGGGCTATCCTGAGGGGCGCGGCTTTCCTGATCTGGTGTTTACGTTCAATACCAGCGATCAGTGGCGGCTGATGGGCGAACATCTTCAGCAGCGTTGGAAAGACACGTTGGGGATTACCGTTAAGCTCGACAATATGGAGTTCGCAACGTTTTTGAAGTGGCGCCGCGGCGATGAATGGAAGTCCTCGGGACACATCTTTCGCGGAGGTTGGTTCTCTGACTACGAGGATCCCAACAACTGGTACAACGTGCTCTGGGACAGTCGGGAAGATCCCGGCATGTTCAATACCGGCTGGGCAGATCCAGAATATGACCAACTGGTTCAGCAAGCGCGCAGCGAGCTAGACCGTGCAAAACGTGAACAGCTATACACCCAGGTAGAAACAATTCTCGCGCGCGATTCTCCATCAATACCGGTCTTTCACTACGCCGGCCGTACACTTGTTAAACCCTATGTCACGGGATTCGAGCCGAGCCGAGTCATCGGCATTGTGCCGCTGAGATCCATTGCCATTCGATAAGCGTGGCACGCAACCCAAGTTCGCGTTTGACCTGGATTCAGCCAGACGGCCATCGTGACTCGATATCTACTTCAACGCGTGCTGGCTGTTCTCCCGGTGCTCCTGACGGTTTACACCCTGACTTTCATTCTCTTTCAAGTCACTCCAGGCGGCCCCTGGGACCGCGAGCGTCCAGCTCCCCGTGAGGTGGTCGAGCATCTCAATCGGAAGTATGGATTAGATAAGCCTGTCTGGCAGCAATACGTGGACTATCTGGTTGGCGTGGTCACCAGATTCGATTTTGGTCCATCGTACAAGCGCGTCTCCCGGACGGTCACCGACATCATTGGCGATTTCTTCCCAACTTCGGCGACCCTCGGCATTGTGGCCATGGCCCTGGCCGTGCTCACTGGGATTCCCCTGGGGGTCGTCTCGGCACTTCGCCCAAATTCTCCAATCGACCACCTGGCAACCTTCCTGGCGGTTTTCGGAATGTCCATTCCGTCCTTTATCGTCGGACCGATCCTGGTGTGGATCTGCGCACTGTGGCTCGGTTGGCTCCCCACCAGCGGTGCCGATAGCTGGCGCCACTTCATCCTTCCATCCATCACGCTGAGCCTCGCGCCGCTCGCGCTCATTGCGCGCTATACGCGGTCAGCGATGCTGGATGTAACCCGGGCGGACTACATTCGAACTGCGCGCGCCAAAGGCCTGGGAGAACTGATCGTTGTGGGCCGCCACACGCTGCGTAACGCGCTCATTCCCGTGACCACCGTGGGCGGAGTGATCACCGCGGAGATTATTGTGGGCTCTTTTTATGTCGAGACGGTGTTTGCAATCCCCGGGCTAGGACGATACTTTGTGACCAGTGTGACCGATCGTGACTACCCGGTGCTGATGGGCGTGACGCTGCTCCTTGCGGGGATTGTTGCGTGTGCCAACCTGCTTGTGGATGTGTTGTATGCCGCGCTTGACCCGCGCATCCGCTATACCTAGTGGGGCAGCTAACTCACGAGTGACCGCCCGGGAAACGTGGGCGCACGAGCCTCAAGCGCGCTCACAGTGGATAGATACGTGGCATCGGCTGACCCGGCGAGGAACGGCGCGGCTGGCGCTCCTTGTCATCGCGCTCATTGCATGCTCGGCACTGTTCGCCGACCAGATTGCCCCCACCTCATTCACCCTTCAAAACCCAAACCGAGCGTACGAGATTCCGAGCGCGGAACACTGGTTTGGAACAGACCAGCTAGGGCGCGATGTCCTCAGTCGCCTACTGCACGGTGCGCGCATCTCACTGGGCGTTGGCGTGGTGACACAGATCATTATTCTAACTATTGGCGTGCCCATTGGCGCGATTGCTGGGTACTTCGGCGGCCGAGTGGACCACCTACTCATGCGCTTTGTTGACGTGATGTACAGCTTTCCGGACCTACTCATCATTATCATCGTCATGGCCTCGTTACGGTCGGCCTTCCGAGATCCTCGAGCTGGCGGGTTGCTAGGCTTACTGGCAGGAGTGGACGGCGCGTTCGGTGGATTGCTGGGAGTGTTCATCGCCCTGGCGCTGGTCTCCTGGCTGACCGTTGCGCGGTTGGTGCGCGGCCAGATTCTGACATTGCGAGAACGTGATTTCATTCAATCCGCCCGTGCGAGTGGCGCGAGTCATCTCGAGATCATGACGCGACATCTGGTACCGAACACGATGGGCGTCATCGTGGTGGCGGCCACCTTCGGCATTCCTAGAGCCATCATCGTCGAAGCCGCGCTCTCATTTATCGGACTAGGTGTGCAAGCACCGATGGCAAGCTGGGGAGTGATGCTGCTGGAAGGCTACAAGGCGCTCCGTGCCGCGCCTCACTTGATCATCTTCCCCGCTCTGGCCCTCTCAGCCACCGTGTTGGCGTACAACTTTTTGGGGGACTGCCTGCGTGACGCGCTCGACCCCTGGGCGGCGGACGGACGTGAGCGCTAATGAACGGACATCTCTCCAAAAGTCTCGCCGTGATCAATATTATGTGAAGTCGACGACAGGACAGGCGTACGGTATACACTTCACTGGTTAGTCTAGATTCGGAGATGGCTGTTTGAATCGCCACCGTTGGACGCTCCTATTCATAGCTCTTATTACAATCTTCGCCGGCTGGATAAGCTGGCCTCAACAGCCCGGCAACTACATTCCGGGTGGAGACGCTCTTCCCGGGAATCCGGGCATCCATTTGCGTTTCGGCCAGCAATCATTTGATCGCCAGGGCGCCAGGCTCGGTCTTGACCTGCAGGGCGGCACGCAGCTCGTGCTCCTCGCGGACCTTTCAAGGATTGAGGAAGCTGAACGCGAGAGTGCCCTCCGCGGTGTAGTTCAGGTGATTGAGCGCCGTGTCAACGCCTATGGGGTTGCGGAACCCCTCATTCAAATCCAGGGCAATGACCGCGTGATCGTGGAGCTGCCCGGTGTCCGTGATATTGAGGAGGCAAAGCGACTGATCGGCCAGACCGCGCAGCTCGACTTCCGCGAACTGGACCCGCCCGGAACGAACAACTGGAAAATTGCCACGGGTATCGGGTTTGACGGGCAGGAGAAGCAGCTTACCGGCAAATACTTCAGGCCAAATGCCCAGGTCGTATTCGACCAGCGCACCAATCGGCCACAGGTTTCCTTCGAGTTTGACGATGAGGGCTCGCGACTTTTTGAGCAGCTCACCACACGTCTCATTGGCCGACCGCTGGGGATTTTCCTGGATGGACAGCTCGTCTCGGCACCCACGGTCCAATCGGTGATCAGCCGTAATGGCGTGATCACCGGGGTGGATCTGAGCGAAGCTAAGACCCTCGCAATTCAGATGAATGCGGGTGCCCTACCTGTACCCATCAGCATTGAACAGGAGCGCAGCGTTGACGCCACCCTGGGTTCCGATTCAGTCAGGCGGTCTATTATCGCCGGCGAAATTGCGCTTGCCGTGGTTGCTCTGTATATGGTGATGTACTACCGGCTGCCGGGCCTGTTAGCCACGGGGGCGTTGCTGGTCTATACGCTCATAACCCTGGCCATCTTTAAGCTCATTCCCGTCACGTTAACGCTCGCTGGCATCGCCGGATTCATTCTTTCAATTGGTATGGCCGTGGATGCGAACATCTTGATCTTTGAGCGCATGCGTGAGGAGATTCGCTGGGGTCGCTCGCTCGGCGGCGCCATCGATGCGGGGTTCGATCGCGCGTGGTCATCCATCCGCGATTCGAATGTGTCAACACTGATCACCTGCGGTCTGCTCTACTGGTTCGGATCAAATTTTGGCGCGAGCCTGGTAATGGGGTTCGCCTTCACCCTGGCCATCGGTGTACTGGTTAGTATGTTTTCGGCAATCGTTGTCACCAAGAGTCTGCTGCGCACAGCCATCGGCCAGTCATGGACTGAAAACCCGACGCTCTTCGGCATTGAGTTTCACGATCACCAAGCTGAGCGCCAGTCCACGGTTCCCAGCGTCGCTGGAGGCCGAGCATGAGCTTTGATTTCGTCAGTCGCCGAAAAGCCTTCTATCTCATCTCGTTGCTCCTGATTCTGCCGGGCACAATCTCGCTCATCCTTCCGGGAGGACTGCACCCGGGGATCGACTTCACGAGCGGAACCATCATGACATTGCGGTTTCCTCCGGAGGTCGATCAAACCGCGGTACGCCAGGCATTTGCGGAGGTTGGGCACCCAGAAGTGATCGTTCAGCGCACCAGTGAGGGCGAGTTCCTGGTCCGCGCTCGGCCTTTTGAGAACGTGACAACCGAGAGCGCGGACGATCGCGAGCGTCTCACCGAACGAGAAATCGTGGTGCAAGCGCTCACCCAAAAATTCGGATCCGTTGAAGTTCGCGGATTCGACTTCGTCTCACCGCTGATAGCCCAGGAGATTGTGCGCCATTCAATTCTGGCCGTTGCAGCCGCCTGTCTGGGGATCCTGCTCTACCTCTGGTGGGCATTTCGCAAGGTTCCCCAATCCTGGCGCTACGGCGCCTGTGCAGTATTCGCGCTCGTCCATGACGCCCTGCTGGTGTTAGGTGCGTTCTCCATTTTAGGACGACTCTTCAACATAGAACTGGATGCCCTGTTCATCACCGCGGTGCTCACGGTCATTGGCTTCTCGGTGCATGACACAATTGTGGTCTTTGACCGTGTCCGAGAAAATATCATTCGGCACCAGGGTGAATCCTTCGAAAGCGTCGTCAACCATAGTCTGACTCAGACGATGGCACGCTCGATCAATACATCAGTCACGGTTTTGCTCACGCTGGTCACCTTGCGGCTTTTTGGTGGCGTGACAATTCAAAGCTTTATCCTGGCACTGATCATTGGCATTACGTCAGGAACCTATTCTTCGATCTTCAATGCCAGTTTGCTGCTGGTGTCCTGGGAAAATGGAGAATTGGGTCGACTGTGGCGACGGGTCACATTGAGACCAGAAACCGCCTGAAGCCAGACCCGTACTCGGGCATCATTCAAAGCACAAAGAAGGCCTCTTAACCGGTGATCACCGGTTC
>JBJXFJ010000363.1:0-8411 GCA_046154735.1 Chloroflexota bacterium
GCACTTTGCACTTTGCACTTTGCACTTTGCACTTTGCACTTTGCACTTTGCACTTTGCACTTTGCACTTTGCACTTTGCACTTTGCACTTTGCACTTTGCACTTTGCACTTTGCACTTTGCACTGAAGAACCCTATCCTCAGCCGCATACAACTGTTGGAGCTGCTAGTAATGGCGTACTTTCTGGCCAAGACTGAGCCGACTGAGTATTCAATTGACGATCTCCAGGCGGCCGGCACGGATGAATGGGATGGCGTAGCCAATCCCACCGCGGTCATCAATCTGAAGGCCATGAAAGATGGCGATTATGTCTTCATCTACCACTCGCGGGAGCGCGCCATCGTCGGTCTAGCCCAGGTTATGGGCGACGGGCGTGCGGACCCTGACTTGCCCAAGAGCTGGCTTTGCAGCTTTCGCTTCATGGAAAAGTACCCGCGGCCCATCGCCTCTCTGGCTGATGTCAAAGCAGCCGGTGAATTCAATGACTGGGCCCTCGTGCGCATCTCACGCCTCTCCGTGATGCCGGTTCCCGAATCATTTCTCACCTGGCTCACGGCGCGCGGAGTGACGCTTCCCGGGGTCTAGCGCCCTCGGTTCATAGCGCCCGGGTCTGCCCTCACCCCAGCCCTCTCCCAGGGGGAGAGGGAGCTTCGGCAGATGTATCAGGTGCCAGATTCGTCCAGACTGGCTCCCTCTCCCCCTGGGAGAGGGCTGGGGTGAGGGCAGACCGGGGCGCTATGAGCCGTCACCTCGAAACAGCGCAAACGCCTTGTTTGAGTTGAACACGTGGGTCTCCACCCAGTCCAGCACATCGCCCTTGTAGCCCAGCTCAGTCATCGCGCCAGCCAGACAGACCCAGTTCAGAAACTCCTGCTGGCCGGATTCCTCGATCTGAGCCACGGTCAAGTCGCGCCAACGATCGAAGTGTCCTGAGCGCAGCTCAGCCATCCGGGCTCGGTCGGCATCCATATCCGGATAGATCCAGTGATGCTTGTCCACCAGGAACGCGTGGGACCAGCTCGATGACGCGATCAGCGCCACCCGATAGGGGCTCTCTCGCATGATTCGGGCGGTCTGCCCACCGATATCGAAACAGCGGCGAGGGCTCGGCGACGGCGGATCAACGGCATCATTGAAGATGGCGTACTTCGCGTAGCCGTGATGGCGGATCACCCCGCGGCCGTAGCAGTTCACCGAGAACGGAATCACCGGATAGTTGAATCCGCGTCGATCGTAATCCAAGTACACCAAGGTGTTGATATGCGCATGACTGAGCCCGTGCTTGTAGGCTGCCTTGTATGAGTAGGCCACATCGAAATCGGCGGCCAGAAGCTCTCGGATGAGGTACATGGCAGCATCCCGATGCCCTTGCACGGGAATGCTGAAGTCTGGTGATTCTTGCCAGACGTTCGGCACCTCATCCCAGCCACCGTGAAATGGGACCGAGGGCTGCTCATCAAACGCGTGAACGCAGAACGCGGGAACCACTGTCTCCCGGAAATTCTCGTATTGATCGTCACCCCAGATGAGCACCACGTCAGGCTTGAACTCGTCAAGCGCGGCACGCACCTTTCGAAACCCTTCAATGTGGCGAGCGCGATGCCGCTCGGCTGCATGAGCGAGGTCGGCCCACTCCTGTTGCATGGGCTCTGGCCAGCGGGCCGGAGACTTCCATTCCGCGGGTACAGCCTCCTGCTTGAGCGTGTTCTTGAGGATGAATGCGAGGTCGCCCTGGTACAGCATCAATGGAAAATGCGTCATTCCAATACCCAGGATCTCGGCCATGCCGAACTCCTCCCACCGCTCGTCTATCTTGCAAGGGAGCTTAGCGCATCAGCCCACAAGTACGGACCACCGTGGGCTGATGTCCAGGGTCACTTCATGGTCCTTGTCGGATCAGTCACCGTCGTAGCAATAGGGCAGGTTCCCTTTGCCTTGAACCCTGAAACCGCGGATCGCGATCGTCGGTCCGCGGTCTCCAGACACAGGGCGCAGTGCTCCACCGTCCAGCCGTCAATTCGACTTTGAAACGAGCCCGACGCTCTTGCCCGGCGGCACCTTCTTAGGATCCGTTCGATGGTACAATGCGAAGACTCACACGCAATGCTCATCTCGCGGGAGCACTATGGCCGGTCAGGAAGAACGCCGCCGCATCAGTCTGCTCATACGCCGCGCCGGTTTTGGGGCAAGCCCAGCCGAGCGTGAGCATTACGGGCGCATGGGACTGGCGGGCACGCTGGACGAGCTGCTGCATCCGGAGCGGGTGACGGACAACCTGGATCAGATTCTGGAATCCATGGAGGGGCGCCTCCTGGACCTCCAGAATATCGAGGACGTCCAAACCTGGTGGCTCTTCCGCATGGGCCGCACGCGGCGACCGCTCGAGGAGAAGCTGACCCTCTTCTGGCATGGCCACTTTGCAGTGAGTAATGCCAAGGTGGCCAACCCGATGTTCATGCATCGGCACCTGGACATGCTGCGCGCCAACGCTCTGGGCAATTTCCGCGCGCTGCTCATGGACGTGTCCATGGACCCAGCCATGCTGGTGTGGCTGGACAACGGCACCAACCGCAAGGGCGCGCCCAACGAGAATTACGGCCGCGAGCTGCTGGAGCTGTTTACGCTGGGCATCGGCCACTATACGGAAGCCGACGTTCTGGGAGCGGCACGCGCCTTCACCGGCTGGAACCTGCGCGAGACTGAGTTCTTCTTTAATAAGAATCAGCATGATCCCGGGCCCATCACCTTCATGGGCCGCACCGGTGCGCTGGACGGCGGGGACATCATTGACGCCGTGGTCGGTCATCAAGCCACCGCGGAGCGCCTGAGTCGGCGACTGTTCAGCTTCTTTGCGTATCCCAACCCATCGGCCGAGGTGCTCGCGCCGATTGTCGGCACTTACATCTCCTCGGGGTATGACCTCCGAGCAACCGTGGGCGCTATTTTGGGCTCGGAAGCGTTCTATTCTGAGCAGTCGCGCTTTGGCCACATCAAATCGCCCGTGGAATACGTGGTAGGCTCCATTCGCTCAATGGGCGCTCAGGCGCGCGATCGCAATCTGGTGGGATCATTGAGAGAGATGGGGCAGGATTTGCTGAATCCTCCCAACGTTGCCGGCTGGGCCGGCGGGCGCGGCTGGGTGAATCCGTCCACACTACTGGCGCGGTTCAATTTTGCTAACCGACTCACATCTGCCCGAGGTCAGCCCAATGACACGGCCAACCTCCGAGTCATTGAGCTCTTTGAACCCATCGAACCCAAACGACCCACCTCGCCGGACGCGCTGGTGAGCCGCATTGCCGATTTGCTGGACGACATTGAGTTGACCCCGGAGACGCGCGCCTCACTCCTCAGCTACCTTCAGGCGCCGCTCATCTACCCAGCCTATGTGACCGGCACGCCCACAGAAGACCAGACGCGATTTGCAATGGAAACACGCCTGCGCGGCGCGCTGCATCTGGCGCTCACCAGCGCGGACTACCAGGTGGCGTGAAGTGCAAAGTGCAAAGTGCAAAGTGCAAAGTGCAAAGTGCAAAGTGCAAAGTGCAAAGTGCAAAGTGCAAAGTGCAAAGTGCAAAGTGCAAAGAACATGATCGACGGTATCGCGGCAGAAGTCTTATGACGTTTTTGCACTTTGCCTTTTACACTTTGCATTCTCGGAGCTCGTGTGGCTAAGCAATCTCGGCGCAACTTCCTCAAGCTCACCAGCTCCGGCGCGCTGGGCATCGGCCTCCTCGCCTGCTCCGCTCCCATGGCGACGCCCCCTGATGCTGAGCCGATGATGGGGATGGCCATGGGCGGCGAACCCGTTGTCGAGCCGCCCCGCGCGTCCACGATCGCGGCTCCGTCCGCGCCATCCGCTCCGGCGCCGTCCTCCAACGGGCCGCGGCTCCTCATCGTGGTCCAGCTCAGCGGCGGCGATGACGGCTTGAACGCCGTGGTTCCCTATGGCGATGGGCTCTACTACCAGTTGCGCCCGCAGCTTGCCATTCAAGGAGACCAGGTGCTCCCGCTCAATGATCGCGTGGGGCTTCACCCCAGTCTCAAGAGCTTCAAAGCCCTCTGGGATCAGGACAAACTGGCGGTCATCCAGGGAGTGGGCTACCCGGATCCCAGCCGGAGCCACTTTCGCTCGATGGATATCTGGCACACCGGTCGGCTGGAGAACAACGTGGACAACGGCTGGCTGGGCAACTTTATGGCCCAGGCTCAGCGGGCTGACCAAGGACCCTTCCAGTGCGTGGCCCTGGGGAACAGCGTGCCACGCGCGCTGCAGCACGAGCACATCAGTCCCGCGGCCCTGCAAGACACGGCCACGTTCACCTTTCAAACCGATCGTCGGCTCCCCGGTATGCGAGACAGCTTGATTCAGGCATTCAGCGACCTGCAAGCCAGCGCGAACCGCGCATTTCCCACCGCTCAGCTTGTGGCGAACAACTGGCTGGCCACTGCCCAGGGTGTGGATCAGCTCCGCGCCGTAGGTGAGAGCTATCGGCCCTTCGGTCAGTATGGCAACTCGCCATTCGGCCGCGCGCTCCAGCAAACTGCCGTCCTGGCAGCCGCCGAGCTTGGCACCCGCGTCCTTTATGTCAGTATTGGCGGGTTCGATACCCACGCCAATCAGCGCAACACGCACGCCGGCTTACTGACGCAGCTCAGCGACGGCCTAGCCGCGCTCCAGAAGGACCTAGAGCACAGTGGCCAGGCTGACCGAACACTTATCCTCGCGTTCTCCGAGTTCGGCCGCCGCGTGCGAGAGAACGGCAGCGGCGGCACCGACCACGGCGCTGCCGGACCCATGTTCATCATCGGCAACCGCGCCCGCGGCGGACTCTACGGCGAGTACCCCGATCTCACCAACCTGGACGAAGGCGACCTCAAGCACAGCACCGACTTCCGCCAGGTCTACGCCACCGTCATCGAAGACTGGCTCGGCGCCTCGGCCCACTCGGTGCTGGGCGGCAGCTTCGATCGTCTGGGGTTCGTGGCGTGAGAATGTGAATCGCAGCTCACGCACTACGAGTGGTGATTCGGATTCTCAATTCCAAGTCCCTGGGCACCCGCAGCCGAACACAGGGCAGAATCTGCCGATATGAAGGTGAGCGGAGCGAGGGATGCCTGTTGCCGAATTTCATTGAGCTCTTGCGCGGAGGCTAGATGGATCGAATCGTATCCCCGTAGCCCATGTGACAGCGCGAGATCCATTGCCCGCCCAGCGACCGCCGTCGTCAATTCGATGATGACAAAAACGCTTTCCCAATCCGATCTGAAGACGAATGAGGCTCGCAGGCAATCTTCCGTTGAAAGCTCGCCTGTGCGTGTCTTTCGGGCAAGAGCTGCAATGAGCTCCGGTCCAGCAGCTCGGGTCAGCGCAAATCGATTCGCGTGGTCACTCATCAACTCGATGATCCACGGTGACCCAGACTCGACCGAGTACCGTTTTACTAGAGCGCTTGTGTCGAGATAGAAGAGAGCCACTCAGCGACGATCCTCAATAATTTGCTCGGAGAGCGGCAGGCCGGAAACTTGGATCGGTACGAAGTTCTGAACAACGATGCTTTCTCGCTTCGTCGGCAGCTCCGATATTAGACCAGCTTCAAGTAGGCGTCGGTAGAATTCGTTCTCGTTGTGAGATCCGTCAATGGGGCGAATCTCCACTTCCACGCCATCCGGAAGCTGAGCGGAATCGGGTAGGAGTACGACGCCACCGCGAACTACCCCGTGGATAACTGTCATGAGTGACTCAACCTCCATCGTTGTCAAATTATGCCTGAATCTCTCTCGGCCCTTCGCGAATGGCCAGCTTGAAGCACCCCTGCAGCGAGTCTCGACACCGCCAACAGTCATTCAAGAAATACTTTTCACCATTTCCGCCGATGATTGCGTTAGAGTGATGCCAGATGGACCCCAGCTCACGGACGAGAACCGCTATCGACGTGGCTCGTATAAGCTCATCGTTCGTCTCGGCATGCCGCGGGTGTTACGCAGGGGAGGCACAATGGGTCGAAACGCGACCAGCGATAATGAAGCGAGCTCCGAGTCATGACGATGATTGCGCCTTCCTCCGTGTCTAACCCCTTACGCGAGGGGCTCCCGAACTTGCGCTCGGCGCCGCCTGGCGCCATCGTCATCTTTGGCGCCTCGGGCGATCTCACGCACCGCAAGCTCGTCCCGGCACTCTACAACCTGGCCATCGGCCGACTTCTGCCGGCGGAATTCGCGGTAGTGGGCTTCTCGCGCACCAAGATGAGCAATGAAGAGTTCCGAACCAGTTTGCTGGAGGCACTGCAGCAGTACTCTCGTAGTCAACCGATTGACCCCGAGATCTGGAAGAGCTTCTCCGAGGGGATCGTTTACAACGCGGGCGGCTTTGACGATCCGGCCTCGTATCAGAATCTGGCCAAGATTCTGGTGGATCTCGATCAGCATCGGGGTACCAGCGGAAATCGCATGTTCTACCTGGCCACGCCACCCAGCCTGTTCCCGGTCATCACCAAGCGGCTCGGCGAGGCCGGCTTGAACCGTGGCGGCGTGCGCGGGTCATTCTCCCGGCTCATCATTGAGAAGCCGTTTGGATACAACCTGGCGAGCGCCAGGACGCTCAACCGCACGGTGCATGGAGTCTTCAATGAGCGCTCGATTTACCGGATCGACCACTACCTCGGGAAAGAAACGGTCCAGAATCTCCTAGCTCTGCGCTTTGCCAATGGCATTTTTGAGCCACTCTGGAACCGCCAGTACGTGGACCACGTCCAGATCACCGTGGCCGAAAGTGTGGGCGTGGAGGAGCGCGGCGGCTACTACGATGACGCCGGCGCCTTCCGCGATGTCATGGCCAACCATATGCTCCAGGTGCTGGCAGTGATGGCTATGGAGCCACCCGTGGTCGCCGACGCCGAGTCTATCCGCGACGAGAAGGTCAAGGTTCTTAAATCAATGCGCATTCTGCGCGGCATTGAGGTGGACCGCCACACCGTGCGTGGCCAATACACTACCGGTTACGTGAGCGGGCGCGAGGTGCCGGGTTACCGCGAAGAACCCGGCGTGCGACCAGATTCCTCAACTGAGACGTTTGCCGCTCTGGAGCTGCACCTGGACAACTGGCGCTGGGCGGACACGCCAATATACCTTCGGCATGGGAAACGGATGCCCAAGCGCGTGTCCGAGATTGCCATTCACTTCAAGCGGCCGCCACGCATGTTCTTTCAAGGCGATGAGCGCATGGATCCCAACGTCCTCGTGCTACGCATTCAGCCCAATGAGGGCATTACTCTGCGCTTTGCGGCCAAGATCCCCGGGCCCACCATGCGCTTGCGCGATGTGAACATGGATTTTCTGTACGGAAGCTCATTTTTGCGCGAATCTCCGGATGCGTACGAACGCCTCTTGCTGGACGCCATGCTGGGTGACACCACCCTGTTCATCCGGGCTGACGAGGTGGAGCAAGCCTGGGAGTGGACCGACCCCATTGTGGAGCGCTGGGCGGAGCATCCTGAGGGCACGCTGCCGTACGCGGCTGGCAGTTGGGGACCGGAGGCTACCATGGTGATGATTCAGCGCGATGGTTTGACCTGGCGCCAGCCGTGATACCTGCGTTCTCCACCTGCCACGGCTGCAATAGCCACCCAGAGGCTCCTGGGCAGCGCCCCCCCGGCCAGGGCGGTGTGCAATGACCAGCTCATTCACGCCACGCGAAACCTGGCGATCTGACTCACGCGGCATGAGCAAGATTGAGTCCGAGCTTGTCAAGCTTGAGCATGCGCTCGCACTCGCTCAGGCTGAGGGCGAGACGAATCTTCCCGCGCGCACCAATGTGCTCAATCTGGTGGTGTACGTGAAAGATGAAGCGGAGCTGCAGCAGGCGTGTGACGCGGTCATGCATCTGGGTGGCAGGCATCCCTCACGCACCATCTATGTGATCCCCGGCGCGTCGGTGTCCGGCGAGGTGGAGGCGGAGCTGCGCGCCCACTGCCTGGCCGGAACCGAGAGTGTTCCCCAGATCTGCGTGGAGGAGATCCGACTACGCACTGGAGCCTTCCGCTCCGGAAATCTCCCGGAGCTGCTCTCACCGCTGCTCATTGCCGACCTCCCTACCTTTGCCTGGTGCCCGGTGCTTACCAGCGATAGCGGCAGCGTGCTGGCGGCCCTGGCTGAGCTGGCGGATCATGTCGTGGTGGATTCATCTGCATCGCGCAATACGGGCGACATCTTGAGGACGCTGGCTCCGTTTGGTCGGCAGCTTACCGATGTCGCCTGGCTACGGCTCCTTCCCTGGTGCGAACTGACCGCTCAGTTCTTTGATCCGGAGGCCTCGCGTCGCTACCTTGATCAACTGACCATGCTGCAAATCGAATACGCCGCTCCCACCATGACCAACGCCGTGCTCTACGCCGGTTGGCTATCTGCGCGCCT
>JBJXFJ010000371.1:0-4401 GCA_046154735.1 Chloroflexota bacterium
GTATGGGGCGTTCCTGCTCGTCGCCGCGCGGTACGTTTTTCACTGTCGGGCAAGATGCCCGATACCACCGGTGGCAGGGGAACCCCACAAACCAATTTGGACGGTGCACTCGAATCGTGCGGCACTAAGTGACGGGGGCTGCGCGTGATGTCAGAATCAGAATTGCACCACAGGTCAGAATCCAAGCAATGACGGAGATACTCAGAGGGCGGTCCTGGAGTAGTAAGTCTTCGGGGTTCCCTCCTAGCTTTCGGATATGGACCAAGTAGAGATACCGAAAGAGACCGTACATGACAAAAGGGATCGTGAGCATCATTGCCGGATTTGTCGAGCGACCGTCGCCCGAAATGGTATAGAGGCTGTAGGCGATGACGGCGGCGGCGGTGACGATGAGCGTGAGCTGATCCACCAGCTCCACCGTGTAGTCATCCAGATTGCGACGATGCTGGCCGGCGGATGACTCGAGCAGAATCAGCTCATTCCGGCGCTTTCCGAGTGCCAGGAACAGGGCCACAAGCCCGGTACAAACATAGAGCCAGGGAGAGATGGGCACCGTGATGGCCACGGCGCCGGCCGCGGCCCGAAGCACGAACCCAGCGGCAATCCCAAAGAGATCCAGCAGCACATAGTGCTTGAGCCATACCGAGTAGCTCACGCTGACCACGAGATAGCCGATCGCTACCGCGGTGAATAGAGGGCCAAGTGAGAGTGCCAGGGCCACACCACTCACGACAAGCACGACAATGGTCAGCAGTGCTGTCATTCGTGACACGCTGCCTGAGGCAATCGGGCGGAGGCGTTTCGTTGGATGTTGACGGTCCGCCTCAACATCCAGGAGATCGTTCACGAGGTAGCCGGCGCTGGAAAAAAGGCAGAACGCGGCAAACGCGATGATCGCTGCCTGCCACGTTGCGAGCTGAGTAAAGCGAATAGAGAAGAGGAGCGCAGCAAAGATTAGAAGGTTCTTGGTCCACTGTTTCGGTCGGAGCGCCGCCAGGAGCGGAACCTGAGCAATGGCTGGATTTGAATTGGATGATGCTAGCCGCATCATGACCTCATTTCTCGATGTGCGAAGGTGCACTTGGCACAGTGTCATCATATGCCAGACTCCGGTTTCGCTGGCCCCTGGGGTCTGAATCGCGCCGAATATTTGAGCGAGCCGAGACTGCTGAAATGGAGAGTTTCCTCCTTAAACCGTCTGCGAATACTCAATTGTGGGTTTGGGCGGTTACAATGACGAGAGTTCCCCTCGTGCGCAGGCCTCGTGACCGTGTTTCTTGCGGGGAAATCGTTTTCCCAGAGATAAACGCTGCTTGACCAGCGCGTGTGACGCACGGTAAGGTTTCTCGGACAATGTATAGCTTTAGAGCAGAGTTAGAAGGTTAACGAGTGTTACGAATTCGATTACGACGAATCGGTGCCCGCAAGCGGCCAAGCTATCGAGTTGTAGTGGCCGAAGCAACCGCACCGCGAGATGGTCGGTATGTGGACCAGCTCGGCTTTTATGATCCCTTGACGGATCCGGCAACGGTCCAGATTGACGCAGAGAAGGCGCGCGAATGGATTCGCAAGGGGGCCCAGCCCAGCGACCGTGTAGCCAAACTCCTGAATCGAGCGCCCGTTGAGTAACGAATCAAGTGAGCCACGGAGCGAGTCTGCAGAGAATGAACTGCTGCGGCGACTCACTGATTTTCTCGCACGCGGGATTGTGGCACATCCGGACGAGGTTCAAGTTGAAGCGGTGCAGTCCGGCCGCACGCTTGTTCTAGAATTGGCAGTGGCTGAATCCGATGTGGGTAAGGTCATCGGCCGACAAGGCAAAGTCATTCGAGCTCTCCGTACTGTCGTGAAGGCCGCGGCAACGCGCCAGGGTACCCGAGTCGACATCGACGTCATCTAGATCCAACGAGCCGCCGCAAGGCTACCTCGCTATCGCCCGGGTCCTCCGGGCGCACGGTGTGCGCGGGGGAATGGTGTGTGAGATCATCACGGACTTTCCGGAGCGATTTGCACCTGGAGTGCGCGTGTATATTGGCTCGCCGCCATGCGCCACTGAAATTCAGGCTGCTCGCTGTGACGCACGTACGGTCACGCTCAATCTGGCGGCCGTATGTTCACGCGATGAGGTTGATCCCCTCCGCGGCTCCTGGATTCTCGTCCAGGAGTCTGATGCTCACCCACTACCCGATGGTCAATACTACTGGTATCAGCTCATCGGGCTGCAGGTTCAGACGGATGCAGGCGAGGCTCTCGGTGAGCTTGTAGACGTCCTCGAGACCGGGAGTAACAATGTCTACGTCATCAAGCGAGCTGACCGTGAACTATTATTGCCGGCGATTCCTGATGTCATTCTCGAGATCGATTTGCCTGGAGGAATGATGACCGTTCATTTGCTCCCAGGTCTGGATGCCGTGTAGATCATGCCTCGGACTCGCCTCCAGCGTGTGGATGGCGTGGTGCTCCGTCGATTCAATTTTTCAGAAGCCGACCGGATTCTCGTGCTCTTCACACGGGAGCGTGGCAAGATTCGTGTGATTGCCAAGGGCGTGCGGAAACCCACAAGCCGTCTGGCAGGTCATCTTGAGCTATTCAGCCGGGGTGAGGTCCTCTTAGCGCAGGGGCGCGAGCTAGACATTGTGTCGCAAGTTCAGATTCTCGACCCCCACGCTGGGCTTCGGACAGATCTCGATCGCACGGCTCAGGCGTTCGTGATCGCCGAGCTCATTGACGCGGGTACGCCAGACGCTCAGACGCAGCCTGACCTCTATGTCACCCTCCTAGATAGCCTGGGAGCCATCGAGAAACACGCGCGTCCGGATCTGGCGGCCCTCCACGCTCAAATCCATCTTCTAAGTCGATTCGGATTCAAGCCGGAGCTGCAGCGCTGTGTTCACTGCCGCACGGAGCTTCAGCCAGTGGAGAACGTGATGCACCCGGAACGCGGTGGCGCCATGTGTCCCACTTGTGCCGCAACAGAGCCCGGTGGGCATGTAATTCACGTGGACACGCTCAAGCTACTTCGAATTCTTCAGCGTTCCGGCGCTCCGGGTAGTGCCTCGCTCAACGTGGCACCAGGTCTGGTCCAGCGAGCCTCGGTTGAAATGCGGGCGCTCTCGGAACGCGCCCTCGAGCGAACGTTTCGCACCCCGCCGTTTGTCGTTCGAGTGCGAGAGCTTTCGACACCCCCCTATACAGCGTGACTCCGCTCAACTTGGGGTGCGCCCTCAGGCGGGCAGACCGCGGCCGTTGGTCGGGGTACTCTGTTGATAATTCAGCCGCGATTCTGAAGCGGCCACTCCCGGATCGGACTGGCTCTGACCTTCTACGATCGTCGCTGTCCGTATAATGGGGCGTGCCTGAGATTCCGGATCCCGTTGTCACCCCCGTGCCTGATCGTCGCGTACTCTACCTGCGCTGGCGCCCGTCCACATTTGCCAACGTCGTTGGACAGGAGCACGCGGTGCGCACGTTACGCAACGCGGCCGCTACCGGACGACTTGCCCATGCGTATCTCTTCTCCGGGCCCCGAGGGACGGGCAAGACGAGCATTGCGCGGATCCTCTATAAGGCCGCCAATTGCCCAAACGCTGTTGACGGTGAGCCGTGCGACCGCTGTGGTCTGTGTACGGCCGCGAATGAGGGTCGATCGCTTGACCTGGTGGAGATGGATGCAGCTTCCAATCGAGGGATTGATGACATTCGCGATCTGCGCGATCGTGTCCATTTCTCGCCCGTTGAGGGGCGGTACCGCGTGTACATTGTGGACGAGGCACATGAGCTCACGCGTGACGCCTGGGACGCGTTTCTCAAGACGCTGGAGGAGCCGCCTCCGCACGTGATCTTCGTGCTGGCCACGACTGAGGCACATCGCGTTCCTCCCACCATTGCATCACGGTGCCAGCGGTTTGATTTTCGGCGATTGCCGCTAGAATCGGTGACAACCAGACTCCGCGCGATTGCTGAGAGTGAATCGTTACAGGTTGAGTATGGGGTACTCGAGGCGCTGGGCCGACTGGCCAATGGCGGCCTGCGCGACGCGATAAGTTTGCTTGATCAGCTTCGTGCGTATTGCGGCACCATCATTCAGGAGTCTGATGCGCGCGCGGTGCTCGGTCTTCCTCCGGCAGGCACGGCTCGCGATCTCCTTGGGTCGCTTGCGCGCGGCGATCTGGCTCGGGCTCTGGACCTGTTGGATGAGTCCGTTGCCCTGGGTGTAGATATGCGGCTGCTTATCGAGGAGCTCCTCGAGCACGCCCGCGGGCTCCTCTTGGCGGGCTTTCGGGCAACAGCAATTCTGGAGCACGAGCTGGGCCTGGAAACGGTGGAGTGGCTGCAATCCGAGATTCGATCCTGGCGCCGGCCCCAGTTACTTACCCTCACTCGTGGGCTAGCGGATGCGCT
>JBJXFJ010000389.1:0-2740 GCA_046154735.1 Chloroflexota bacterium
CTCACGTCTCGAGGGATGTTCACCGCAGAGGCTCGAAGACGCAGAGTTACGTCGTCGTTCTTTCTGCGTCTCCGAGTCTCCGCGGTGACTATCCGTCCCGTCGAATCTGAACACTCACCGTTCCGGCGAGAGCTTGACGAAGCGGAATCGAACCTGCTTGAATGGCGCCGTTGGCCAAACTGGCGGGGGCACCCGTCTGGGCATCAAAGGACGGACCGATGGCAGACGCACTTTCACTCAATGACGCGGTAGCAATCATCGACGGCAGCCTCTCTAAGGCCCGTGAGCTCAATCTTGTCCCCCTGACCATAGCCGTGGTCGACGTGGGCGGCCAGCTCATCGCGCTCAAGCGCGAAGACAACTCGGCGCTGATCCGCGCCGACCTGGCCATTGCCAAAGCCTGGACTGCCGCGGCGTTCAGACTGAGCACCGGTGAGCTGGAAAAGCGCGCTCAGGCACGCCCCTGGTTCTTCGGTTCACTTGCGGATATGCCCAGTGGCAAAATCGTGCCTGTTGCGGGCGCGCTGCCGATTTATCGAAACGGAGAGTTCATCGGCGCCGTTGGCGCCACGGGCGCACAGGCCGCCGATGATGAGCAGTGTTGTCTCGCCGGCCTGGAGAGCCTAGGCCTGAAGAGCACACCAGCGTAAACACGCTGAAATGAGCCCCAGCCTGAGCGCTGATCGCGGCTGCAGCTAGTGGCTGATGGCAAAGACGATCATAGCCAGAAAGGTGCCGCCGATCAAGAGCGCCGACCCAATCGAGGGCGACGACTCTTGCTTGGCAAGCCAGTAGGCCACCCGATCCTCCAGCTCATCACTCTCGCGTGAGCGAGTTGACCATGACGTCTCGCGAAGTGCACCCCGCACACTGACTCCTCGTGTTAGCTCACTACCTGCGTCAACACGGCCATCGCGGCTACATTCTTGACAATGTTGACCAGGTTAGTAAGGAACTCTTCCCTAGTATACCGCCAGCCGCCGCAGTCAGGTCAAGAAACAGCGAGAGCCAGGGTCATTTCCAAGTCACACACGCGCATGTGATGCCCCCGTCGCCCCTACGGCATTTGCAGCATTCACGCCGTCAGCGCCAGTGCTTCTGGTCAGCGTCCGCTCTTGGAGATCCGGACATCCGTAGGGGCGACTGGCCGGTCGCCCCTCGCGATATCCCGGCTGGCGATGAATGAACCGGTTGATGTCGCGCCCGGTTCCCCCGTTCTGGGTGGGGGCGCGGGCGACCGGCCAGTCGCCCCTACGGCATCCGCACGATCACGGCCATCGGCATCGGGGTGAACCCGTTCCGCATCCGCTCTGAAGGATTGCGACATCCTGTCAGGGCGACGCCCCAATGACTCTGGACGCGACCTCGAATCGTTTCAGAGGCGCACCGGAACATTCTCAGAACAATTGCCGCGGGTAGCCACAGGTGACTCGCGAGTTTCAGCTACGCACGGCTCCACCGCTTGAAGCATTCGGAGTTGCCAATCATCCAAAATCGCGCTAGGTTATGCGCAGCGGATGCTGGGGCCAAGCCGCTCAATCACATAATGGATCGGAGGTTCTCCCATGCCCAATCGCCTTTCCACGGCGATGCCTGGGGCGATGCTGCTAATCAGCATCATCCTGGCCGCCTGCTCACCGCCACTCGCAAGTACACCCACTGCGGCACCAACCACCCTGCCGAAACCGGCCGCGGCGGCGTCTCCAGGTGGCAGCGCGGGCCCGGCTGCATCTCCGGTAAGCGGTGCTGGGGCGGCCGCATCACCCGCCGCTGCGCCAAAGCCCGCCGCCGCAGCCGTCTCTGACGCTGAAGTAGAAGCCGCGCGACGCGAGGGCACGGTTGTCATCTATGCCTCCGGTGAGGCAGCCCAATGGGACCCGCTCAAGGAAGCGTGGAACAAGCGCTTTCCGGGCATTGATCTGCAGGTTGTGGCCCAGCGCGGGCGCGAGAGCCGAGAAAAGGTCATTGCTGAACAAGCCGCCCGGCGTGTGCTGGCGGATATTGTTTCGGCTGGTCCGGATTCCACCACAGAGCTCGATAAACTGGGCTTCCTGGATGCTTTCCAGCCGCCCGAGCTCCAGGGAGTGCAAGCGGACTTCCGCGATCCCCGCGGCATACTCATTCCGCGCAACCTCAATCTCTATGGACTCACCGTAAACACCCGCTTACTGCCAGACGGTCAGGAGCCCAAACGCTGGTCGGACCTTGTGGATCCCCGGTACAAGGGCAAGATTGCCATGCAAGATCCGCGCGGAAGTGGCGGTGGCATGACCATCTTCACTGCCCTGCTGAAAGTGCACGGCGAACCCTATCTGCAGAAGCTCAGTGAGCAGCAGATCTTTATGGGTGCGCAAACGGCGG
The DNA here is from genome assembly GCA_046154735.1 of Chloroflexota bacterium. Classification (GTDB taxonomy): domain Bacteria; phylum Chloroflexota; class UBA6077; order UBA6077; family JACCZL01; genus CAVXYC01. The sequence continues at coordinate 2,362 of JBJXFJ010000389.1, forward strand.
ATCTCCGCAACGCGCTCATCCGTGGGGAATACGCGATTCTGCTTACTGACACCGCGGAAAATGTGTCGCGCAGCGTGGAGTCGGGCGCGCCCATCAAGTTCATCCGTCCCGAAGAGGGCGTCGCGGTCACACCGATCAGCGTAACGGTTGTAAAGAACGCGCCACATCCCAACGCGGCCAAGCTCTTTGCCAACTGGATCCTCTCGGAAGAGGGTCAGACCGCGGTGGCCTCGTCAGGCAGCACCCCCGTGCGCACCGGAATCCGTGCCAAAGCACCTGAATATGGCATTGACGGCGTGAAGATCCTTCCACGCGACGATCAAGAGTCCGACCCCGACCGAGCCGCGGAGCTCACCAAGATCTGGGAGAGGATCTTCTT
>JBJXFJ010000413.1:0-2897 GCA_046154735.1 Chloroflexota bacterium
GTGCAAAGTGCAAAGTGCAAAGTGCAAAGTGCAAAGTGCAAAGTGCAAAGTGCAAAGTGCAAACGGCAAAGTGCAAACGGCAAAAGGCAAAGTGCGAAGTGCGAAGTGCGGTATTCTTCTGACCAGGCCTTTTGCACCTTGCACTTTGCCTTTTGCACTCACTCCCCGGAGGTTGGCCGTGACTACGACGCTCACCATCTACAGCGATTTCATTTGACCGTACTGTTACGTCGGCCAGGCTCGGGTCGACAAGCTGCGTCAGGAATGGGACGTGGATATCGAATGGCGTGCATTTGAGCTCCACCCAGGAATTCCGCCCGAGGGGCAAGAAATTCCCTGGCCGCCCGAGGTGCGCGCCCAGCGCGGCCAGAATTTCAAGCGTATGGCTGATCAAGCGGGTTTGCCCTACGGAGAACGATCCCACTGGTTTGATTCTGAACCGGCCCATGAGGCCAGCGAGTGGGCGCGGGAACAGGACGGCGGCGAGCAGTTTCGCCGGGCGATCTACGAGGCTTATTTTGTCCAGAACATCAACATCGGCTCGGCCGACGTGCTGGCGGAGCTCGCCCATGGCGTAGGGCTGAATGGTGACGACCTGAAGCAGGCTCTGACGGACGGCCGATACCGTGCGACGGTGGCAGCTCAGTTTGAGGAAGCGCGCCAGGTTGGTGTCACCGGCGTGCCCACGTTTGTCGCGGGAGGTTACGCGGTGGTGGGAGCACAGCCGTATGAGATGTTTGAGCGGCTTATGGACACGGTGGGCGCCGAGCGGCGATCAACGGGGTCTGGGGGCTAAGCACCATGGCGGATTCTAGAATGCCCCGAGAGCAGAGCCGCGTCAGTGATGATACCGTGAAAGCCAAGACAGGCAGAACCTGGGCGGAGTGGTTTGCTCTGCTCGACGCGGATGGCGCCAACCAGTGGGAGCACAAACGAATCGCCTCGCACCTCCTTGAGCATTACGATGCGTCCGGATGGTGGTCCCAGACGGTCACGGTGGAGTACGAACGGGAGCGTGGACTCCGTGACAAATATCAGAAGACGGATGGCTACAGCGCGAGCGGCTCACGCACCATTGGCGTGCCCGTTGACGTCCTGTACGAGGCCGTGGCAAATGGCGAGCAGCGCACTGCCTGGTTGGGTGAGCTTGAGCTCACTATACGGAAGGCCACACCCAGTCGCAGCGTACGCCTCACAGTTGCCGACGGAACGAATCTGGACGTAATGTTCTACGCCAAGGGTGAGGGCCGGGCGCAGATCACCCTTCAACATGACAAGCTGCCTGATGCTGAGACGACCGCGCGCATGAAAGCGTTCTGGTCGGAAGCGCTGGATAGACTGAAAACAGGATTGGCAGGCGCGTAGCATGTCGGAATGCGGCGCGGGGAAGAGGAATTACTAATGGCTAGTTACCGCATGTACGCCGATGACAAGGATGTGTGTCGACTCGAAGATCTCGATGTCGTGAATATTCCGGAGTTCAACAAGCCGCGGGCTGCGAAGAGCATTGATTTCAAGTCCCATCCCGTGGGCACGTTTTTGGATTGGCATCCCGCGCCGCGGCGGCAGTTCGTCATCATCGTCTCGGGACAGCTCGAGATCGGCTTCGAGGACGGCTCCAAGCGCGTCTTTGGTCCTGGCGATGCACGCCTGGTGGAAGATACCACCGGCAAGGGCCACACCACATCCACGTATGGAAATGAGCCATGCGTGGTGGCGACCATCCCGCTGGCCGATTAGTCGAATACGGAGCGCGGGTAGCCCCGCGCTCCAATTCACATTAGGCGTTCGCTGAATTACCTCGGCGTTCCAGGTAGACTTGTTTTGCTCGCTCAAGGTGCGCCGACTCGACTTCTGTGAGCGGCGACTGAACGGGGCGCTGCTCACGCGGTAACTGCTGATGCGCTTCCCAGAATTTCTGGAGTCCGGCCGCAACAGCCGGGTTTCCCTGGGTGAACGCCTCAATCAAGGCAATGGCCTGGCCGGCGAGCTCCTGGGAGCGCGCTCCGTCTGGGGCTTCGCCCGCGGCGTAGGCTTGCTTCACACCGTCATAGAGGGCGGCGTATTGCGCGTCCACACGCTTCTGGTCTTCCTCTGTCCAGGCCGGGCGCGCACCCAGGGCGTCTTTCGCCTCGGGCGCATAGGCGTCTTTGCTGAGCTGCTCCATGACCCGGCGCTGCTCAGCGGTAAAGAATGTTGATTGCCAATCGTTCTTCTGACTCATTTGAATTGCTCGGATCACGCTCACCATGGAATCCCAGCGCTCTCCATCAGCTTGGAGAGCGCCTCTGGCTTGACTTATGGCCTCCAGCACGGCGTCGAGCTGACGACGCCGCTCCTCGAGCATAGCGTGCTGCTGCCTCAACGCGTCCTGGAGCTCCATCGGAGTTGCGGCCAGAAAGGCATGGATCTCCACCAGGCTGAAACCGAGGAATTTCAGCGCAAGGATGTGCTGAAGTCTGGTCAGGTCCGTCTCCTGGTAGAGACGATACCCCGCCTCGGTCCTCAATGAAGGTCTGAGTAAACCAACCCGATCGTAAAAGCGCAGTGTGCGAACCGAAACAGCGGTGAGTTGCGCGAAGGTGCCGGTTTGCCAATAGGTGTGATCCAGAGCATCCTCCCTTCTTCACAACACGATAAAGGGTGACGTAACGTCAGGGTCAAGGGCAGCGTGGAAAAGGGGCTGCGCGGCGTCTGTTCACGTCTCAAGGCTCGTTCAGCGCGGAGTTGCAGAGGCACAGAGAGAACGAAGACTCCTCCCCGCGGTGAGCATTCGCGTCGTCGGATCTGCACGCCGGCCCGGCGCTGGCTTGACACGGCGCCGACAAAGCCTGAAGCTTGGAAGGCGTCACCCCGCCTCATTCGGCAGCCGATTGTAGGAGGTTTCCGGCATGCTC
>JBJXFJ010000414.1:0-16242 GCA_046154735.1 Chloroflexota bacterium
GTGCGTTCCGCCGCGATCCTCAAAACCGGGTAGCCCGCTAGCCCATGCGAATTAAGAGTACGCTGAGAGTATGTGAAGTTCGAGACGGAAGGCCGTAAGCGTTCGGTCAACGCCTCTCGGAGGAGGACATTACGAATGGTCATGACCCTACCACGCGTCCACGCGCATGTTCCCGAGATGCACTATGAGGATGAAGGCTTACTGGGCATCCGCCATGTTGCCGACTACAACAGCCATGAACAGCGCTACAGTGCGCTGCTCTATCGGCGCATAGAGCAGCTTCTCAAGGGCGAGCGGAACGACCTGCTGCTCCTGCGCAAGTACCCTGGGGCAGACGATCGCATTGGTATCATGTCTACCCCGGCCGAAATCGATCGAGATGCCTTACGCATCGACATTATGGAACGTCTGGCCACCGATGCCCTAGTCTTCCTCTCCGAACGTTCCGTTGGCGGACCCGTGGCACAGGACACGCTGGCGGATGGAGCCCGGGTGGAGACACGCAAGTATCCAACGCGCTATCCGCACATTATCATTGAGCGCGTGGACCTGTATCAGCCTGATGCTGATGAGCCCGAATCAATACAATGGCTCGCACGACGTGTTCAGAATCAGCACACGATGGCCATCATGGGCCGAGTCTTCGACGTTGCGAACCTCGGAATCGACGTGGCTCGATTCTTCATCCGCTAACCATAAATCTGAAAGCCAGGCGACCTGAATCAATGAGCCCGAGGCCCACACGATGACCATACTGACCGAGGCTCCACGGCGAACGATCGCCGCCGTGCGACTGAAAAGCCGTTCTGGACCGGGGCGCATCCGCCTGGAGCTGGACGGCCTCCGCGGATGCCAGCACACAGCGTCATACGTGGCAGAGAAGCTCCAGGAGCTAACGCACGTACGTGAGGCCACGGCCAATGCGCTCACTGGCACGGTGCTGGTTACGTTTGATCCGCGGCACTGGGATGTGGATCAAGTCCTCCAACACGCGAGCAAAGTCTTGGGCGTGCGTCCACCATCAGCAGCGGCCAAGCGTGCATCTGGCGGCAACGGACCACCAACCCCCGGCCCCATTCGGAGCGTGCCGAGGCCCGGTCGGGCCCGCCTCACCGTGCCGGGCCTCCGGCGATCGCCGGAGCGGGAGCGGGCTGTTGAAGCGCATTTCCGGTCCATCGATGGCGTGCAGAGCGCCCGGGCCAGTGCCTGGACCGGGAATGTCCTGGTCTCCTTTGATCCATCCCGGTGCAGCGTTGACGACATTGTCGCCGCCAGCCAGACGCTCGGACACGTTGAAGCTCAACGTCGGCACTGGTTGGACCGAGCGGCGCCCGAGGCTCCTGCCACTGAGGAGCCACAGGAAACCTGGCACGCCATGGAGGCGCCGCTCATTGCACGGCGGCTAGAGGTGGACCCAAATCGTGGTCTGACCGCCGCTGAGATCCTTGCCCGGCGCTCACTCCACGGATCCAATACGATGCCCGAGGGAGCTGAGCCATCACTTGCCGCTCTGCTCTGGGAACAAGTTGCCAACGCGCCAACCGTGCTACTCATTGCCGGCGCCGGGATCTCGCTGGCAACTGGCGGTCTTATCGAGGCAGTGCTGATTGGGGCGGTGATCGTGATCAATGGCGCCGTGGGAGCGGCCACGGAGCGCACGGGGCACCGGGCCATCGCGGCGCTTCAAGCCTCCACACCCATTCGCGTGCGCGTTCGTCGAGACGGGGCCGACCAGTTTGCCGATTCTGACGACCTTGTACCCGGCGATGTGATCCAGCTTCTCCCGGGAGATCCCGTTCCGGCCGATGCCCGGATCATTGATGTCAGCCGATTCATGGTGGAGGAATCCGCCCTGACCGGTGAATCACGACCGATTGAGAAAACGGTTGCGGCCGTATCCGCCTCGATGCCTCTCGCGGATCGCAACTCCATGGTGCACCGGGGCACCACCGTGGTCGGCGGACGCGGCCTGGGTCTGGTTGTCGCTACCGGACCTCGGACGGCCATCGGTCAACTCCAACTGCTCGCGTCCGAATCTGAATCACCGCCCACGCCCATGGAGCGCGACCTTGATCGCATGGGCCGCTGGCTGGCCGGTGGCGCCGCGGCCATCTGCGGGGTTGTGTTCGGCCTCGGCCTGCTACGGGGCGTGCCCTTCCTGCATTCGGCTGAGGTGGCCGTGTCCCTCGGTGTCGCGGCCATTCCTGAGGGCCTCACGGCGCTCGCTACCAGTGTCCTCGCTCTGGCCTCGGGGCGAATGCGCAAGAAGGGCACGCTGATCCGCACCCTGGGCGCGGCTGAGGCACTTGGCTCCGTGACCGTGGTCTGCGCCGACAAGACGGGAACGCTCACCGAAAACCGCATGGCGGCCACTGAGATGTATGTGGGTGGTCGGGTGATTCGACTCACCGGCGCGGCCTACTCTCCCGTGGCCAGATTTGAAATTGACGGTGAGACGATCAGCCCACTCAAGGATCGCGCTCTTGAGAGCAGCTTGATCGTTGGCACGCTGTGCTCAGACGCGGACATTCAGCGCGATGGACAAGGTGACCTGGTTATTGATGGCTCAGCCACGGAGGGCGCCATTCAAATAGCCGCGATCAAAGCCGGTGTTGACACCACTTCGCTCCGTGATCGGCATCCCAGGCTGGATCTCCGTGACCGATCCGACGGGCGCCGCCACATGGTCACGGTGCATCGGGTTGGCGACCGCTTGATGGCGCTCATGAAGGGCTCGCCCGAGGAAGTGCTGGCGCTTTCTGATACTGCGCTGTATCCAGACGGTGAGCGACCACTGGATGAATCGCTCCAGGCCGAGATCGGTCAACGCAACGCCGACATGTCCGGACGCGCCATGCGCGTGCTGGGCATGGCGGAGCGTGAGCTGCCCGAGAACTACGATCCAGATGAGCTGGGCCGCGGCTACCGATTCCTCGGGCTCATTGGCCTCGTTGATCCGGTGCGCCCGGCGGTTCCGGCAGCAATTCGCGCGCTCCACACGGCCGGCATCCGGACGGTCATGATCACCGGGGATCAGGCACTCACGGCAACGGCCGTGGCTCGCGAGCTGGGCCTCTCACGCCGCGGCTCGCTCCGCGTACTGGAAGCCGGCGATTTGAGCTCCATGAACCCGGAGTCGCTGCGCGGACTCGTGCGAGATGTGGGCATCTTCGCTCGCGTTCCTCCGGAGATGAAGCTGCAGGTGGTTCGCGCATTGCAGGATAACGGCGAAGTGGTGGCCATGACCGGCGATGGCGTGAACGACGGCCCAGCCCTGCGTGCCGCGGACGTGGGCGTGGCCATGGGCGAGCGTGGCACGGAGCTGGCCCGCGAGCTGGCGGATGTGGTGCTCTCCACCGATGACTTCACCCAGATGGTAGATGCCGTGGAGGAAGGTCGACTGGTGCGCGCTAACGTGCGCCGGGTCCTGCACTACATGCTCTCCACAAACGCCAGCGAGATCTGGGTGGTGGCCGGGGCGGTGGCCTTTGGCTTCCCATCACCGCTCACCCCCCTGCAGCTTCTCTGGCTCAACGTGGTCACGGACCTGGCGCCGGGCCTGGGCCTGGCCGTGGAGCCGCGGGAGCCGAACGTCATGCAGCAGCCACCGCGGGATCCTAAAGAGCCAATCATCCCGGTCCCGCTTATGAAGCGGATGCTCCTGGAGTCTGGCGCCATTGCCGCTGGCGCCCTCACAACCTACGGAATCGGCGTGGCGCGTTACGGCATTGGACCCGTGGCCCAAACCATGGCCTTTGCCAGCCTGGTGGGCGCGCAGCTTCTGCACGTGCCACTTTCCCGAGCCGGCGATGGTCCTGCAACCTTGGGCGGGCGCCCGAAGAACAATATGCTCTGGATAGGGGTGGGCATCTCTGCCGCTCTGCAGGGCCTGGCGCTCTTCTTCCCCCCGCTACGATTCGCTCTGGGGAGCGCCCCACTGGCGCTCTTTGATCTGGGCGTGTGCGCACTGGGCGCCTTCCTCCCCATCGCCGCGATTGAAACCGAACGTCGCACCCGCTACCAGTTAACGAGCGGGCGTCAAACAACTGAAAAGGAAGATAAATGAGCGAACGTCGGCGCTTTACGTCGTCGTCAGTCATGCGCGGGCATCCTGATAAACTCTGCGATCGCATCTCGGACGCCCTGGTGGATGCGCATCTTATGACGGATCAGGATGCGCGAATCCGCGCTGAGGCCGCCGCCGCGGGCCAATTCGTCTTTGTGGTCACGGATGCGCGAGTTCACGGAGAGGTAGATATCACCGGAATCGTGCGCGCGACATTGGCCGAAACGCGCTATCGCAAAGTGGACCTGGACCCGGAACACTGCGCCATCCTGGCGCAGTCCAGTGTCATGACCCCTCCCTGGGCCGTCCGACCGGACAGTGACGTCAATCCCGACGATCTTCCCGCTCAGGAGCAGACCACGGTCTTTGGCTATGCCTGCAGTGAGACCCCCGAGCGCATGCCGCTAGCCATACGCCTGGCCCACCTCACCGCCGGGGCTCTGGATCGGCTGTCCCTTACCCAGAAATTACCGGGGCTCGGACCGGACGGCAGCATTCAGATCACCGTGGAATATGACAGAGATCGACCAATCCGCGTGGACACGGTGGTGCTTGAAGCGCAGTTTGACGGCAAGGCAGCCGACCTCCAGGAAGCCGTGAAACAGATACTCTCCGGCCCGGCGCTGCAGGCATTCTCCATTGCCGTAGACAATGACACCCGCCTCATGATCAATCCGGAGGGGCCCTTGCTCATTGGCGGACCGGCGCGGAACGCCGGCCACACGGGCAGAAAACAGGCCTCAGACACGTATGGCGGCGCGGCGCGGCACGGTGATGGCGCTATGAGCGGCAAGGATCCGATGCGCCTGGATCGCGCCGCGGCCTATGCCGCGCGCCACGCGGCCACCAACATTGTGGCCGCCGGTCTGGCCACGGAGTGCGAGCTGATGCTCTCTTACGCGGTGGGCGAAGTACAGCCAACCACTGTCTGGGCACGCACCTTTGGTCGCGGCGATCTGTCCAACGAACGACTCTCTGAGATTATCCGCGAGGTCTTTGACTTCCGGCCCGGCGCCATTGCTCGGCGATTCCGCCTCTGGTCACTCCCACGGGAGCACGCCGGACGCTTCTACCGCGAGCTGGCCGTGGGCGGCCAAGTGGGTCGTACGGACATGGAGCTTCCCTGGGAGCAGCTTGACGCAGTTCCCAGCCTCCAGGTCGCCTCAGGAGCGCTCGTCGGCTGATAGCACTCCAAATCGCCCGCTGAGTGACTGGGCCTCCAACATTAACGTTACATTAACACCACATCAATTTTGTATTGTCGCAACCGAATGGTAAAATGTTGGGCCAGTCTGCTCGTTCTGATATGGGCAGCTTCTCGGGGGATTACGTTATGGCATTTGGAATCGACGATATTGTGGAAAGCGCGCTGGGGCCCTGGGGACTCGTCCTTGGCCTTGGCGTGGGAGCCCTGGTTTCTCGCCGTGAGCGGCTCATACCTCTGGTTGCCTCGAGCGCGGGTGCGGGTAAGGCGCGGTTTGAGTCATTGAGTGCCGCGGGCGCCGAGCGCGCGCGTGCCGGCCGGGCGCGATTTGAGTCGTTGGGTGCCGCGGGTGCTGAGCGCGCGCGTGGCGGGTTGGGCAAATTGGCGCCCATGGCTGCCATGGCCGGCGGAGGCGTTGCCGCGGCCGGACACATCGCCGGTCAGGCCCGGAATCTCAATCTCAAGGACACCGGCCAAGCACTTCTTCTCGGCGTCACGCGCTCCTGGAGTGACCTCTACGCCGAGGCGAAAGCGGAGTTTGAGGCCTCGCTGCCCGCCAGCACCGGAGCCGCCTGGGCAGATGGGGAACGCGTGGACGATATCGTTCAGGCCGAGGATGGCCAGCGCGACGCCCGCGGCCGATTCATCAAGAAATCCGCAAATTAATCTCGCTCGAGCCCTGGCGCCGCCGGGCTCGAGCGCTCAAGCGCGATACTTATGCGGTCTACCTGGCCGCACGCGACCCACGGACTCCATGGTACGCTCGCCTGTTGGTTGCATTCATCCTGGCGTACGCGCTGAGTCCCATTGACCTCATCCCGGACTTCATTCCGGTGCTCGGCTACCTGGACGATCTCGTTCTGATTCCGCTTGGCTTAGCGCTACTCCTGCGTCTCCTACCACCTGAGGTGATTACCAGTGCCAGGACTCGCGCGGAAGCAGCCCTATCCAGTGACCAGCCGATCAGCCGGTATGGGGCGATTCTGGTTGTTAGTACCTGGCTCGTGCTGGCAGCCCTTGGTTTCAGCGTCATCCGGCAAGCGTTCTGGTAAGGTGCCGAATGTAGAGGCAGCGGGCTGTAGAACATTCACGAAACGCCAGCCGTGGCACATTTGCGCATGGCCCGGACGAGGCAACGGCCGAATACGATGACAGCGGCAGTGAGGAATCCGCCCGCGCTGCCGAAGTCACCTCGGGCATTCTGGATTGAGCCCGCGCCGGCACCTCACTTGGAGCGATGAGAGCCAGGAGCGCCGCCGTCACCAGACCTGCGATTCCAATGCGGCATACGCTGCCCCGACGCACTGGTTTCTCGCGCGTACGTTCTCCAGACTGACCCGCTGGCGCATTGTCGCCAAGCGAGTCGCTGCCGGTCAACTCCTGCTGATCCGGGCTGCCCAGGGGTGTGCCCGGAATATGGCACGATGTGCGCCTTCGACATTTTGGAGTGCGGCGTGCGGGAGCGCCGCTTTCCTTTTCTCCGAGACTGGGTTGGGGGAATATCCAAAGCGGCGCTCCCGCACGCCGCACTCCAAATGCCGGGCAGGCGCACGATTCGGTCGCACCCCATGCGCCCCCGGGACTGGACAGAATACTTCAACCGCTCAATAATCAGGCGCGACACTATGTATGGAGGCCCGACATGGACGGCATCATCGACGCCGATACGCACGTCATCGAATCAGAAGCCATCTGGACGCATTTTGATTCGGATGTCGCGCAGCGCCGCCCGGTGCTGGTGAAGTGCGACGATCTCACCACCGGCAAACCACGCAACCGCTGGCTGATTGATGGCGTGCTTGTTCCCAAGCCTGACGGGAAGGGCGGCCAGCAGCTTGCCACGCCACCCGTGGATCCGGACGAGGCCGCCGGTCGCTCCTGGCGGACCAAAGCGCTCCTGGATGTACCCGGACGGCTGGCCGATGCAGACGCCATGGGCGTGGAGACACAGGTGGTCTATCCTACGCTGTTCATTGCCCACATCACCTTTGATGCCGAATTGGACGTGGCACTCGCTCGGGCCTACAACCGCTTTCAAGCCGATGTCTGGGCCCAGGGCAAGGGGCGCATCCGCTGGGTCGCGGTGCTCCCGTTTCACGATATCAAGGCCTCCCTTGAGGAGATGAATTGGGCGCGCGAGCACGGCGCGGTGGGGTTCAATGCCCGCGGGATCGAGGGCGAGCGCTCGCTGGCGGAGGAGTACTTCTTCCCGATCTATGCTGAAGCCAGCCGCCTGGATATGCCCCTGACCATCCACACCGGCCCGGGCTGTCCGGCGTATCTGGAGATTCTGGATAACCGCATCAATGGCCCGTTCGCCGGCGTGCGGATGCTGCCGCTGGTGGCCTTCCAGAACCTGGTTTCCATGCGCATCCCGGAGAAGTTTCCCGACTTGCGCATTGGCTTCATTGAAACCGGCGCGTCGTGGGTGCCCTATCTCCTGCATTTTGTGGAGCGAGACTGGCGCCGCAAGGGTCAGCTCCAGGAGCGACACCTGGGCCCCCAGCTATTCAAGGACTACCGCATCTACGTGGCCTGTGAATCAGATGAGGACATCCCGTACCTCGCTCAGCTCATTGGCGAGGACAACCTCATCAGTGGCTCAGATTACGGGCACCACGCCGGCCAGCTTCCCACGCTGGAAGCAAACTCGTTCACCAACCGCCTTCGCGGCGGCGATCCCTCGGCCGACCTCGCCGTGGTGGGCGAGCTGCGCGGCCGCGAGGACCTGAGTCCGGAGATGGTGGACAAGATTCTCAAGGTGAATCCACGCACGTTGTACGGAATGTAATTGGAGTAACGCAGAGAGCCTCACCGGTTTGTTATGCGGATACATGGCGCACGACAAACCGGGGGACTGAGCCATCGGGAGGAGCCATGCCCGTCATTCGTTCGTCCGCTCAGCCGGCAGTCATCGGAATCGCCGTGCTGAGCCTTGTGCTCGCCGCGTGCGGAAGCCAGCCTACTGCCGCGCCATCGAAACCCGCTGCCGGAGTGAGCGCTTCGGCCGACAAACCGGCCTTTAGCGCCCTAGTTGAGAAAGCGCGCCAATCCAACCACGTGATTCGAATGGGGCTAGAGGGCACCGAGCCGTTCATTATCAAGGCGAAGGAAGAGGCCTTCGAGAAACAGTTTGGCTTCTCACTGACGCTCGAAAACGAGCCGGGCAACACCAGCCGCGACATACCGGTGAAGATTGATAAGGCGGCTGCCTCCGGGCAGGGCACAGTAGACCTGGCCGTTGGCGGCATCAATACTTACATCGGCACCTTCCGCAAGGGGCAGTTCGCCACTCCGCCGTGGGACGCCCTGACCCAGCAATGGCCGCTTATCGCCAAGCTGCGTCAGGATGTCCCCCAGATTGGGCCCAATGGCAACGGCGCGATGCTCTCCGATGTGTGCATGCACGAGGGGTTCGCCTCCTGGGTTGCCACCTACAACACCACCAACGTGAAGGCCGACGACGTGAAGGGCATCAAGTGGGAGGACCTGGCCGCGGATCGGTGGAAGGGCCGCCTGGCGCTGGACTCGCAGGCGCTGGGCCTGTACGTCTTTCCACTGGCCAAGGGCTGGAGCGAGGATCGGCTGCGGATCTACGCCCACAACCTGGGCGCCAACGGCGCCAAGCTGATCTCTGGCGGCAGCGCCGGCGTGATGCAGTCCATTGTTCAGGGTGAGGGTGACATTGGGCTGGTGTCTGCCACCAACGTGCTGCAGTCCATCAAGAGCGGCGCGCCAGTGAACATGGCCTTCCCGGAATTTCTGCCGATGCAGTTCCGCGTGACCTGCCTGACCAATCCGGGGGTGAACGACCCCAGCATGGCGGCGCTCTTCTGGGCCTGGAATAACTTTGAGGGGATTTACCTGGAGGCACAGCTCACCGGCGGCGGCGCGCTGCGATTCACTCCCGAGGAGGTGGACAAGCTGCCCCTGGCGGCCCGCGCGCGCGACGGCGGCGTGACCGCCGACGGGATGGTCTACCCTCGGTCCGAGGCCGAGGAAGATGCCACCGTCAAGTATCGCCAGATCGCCATCGACGGTATGAACGCCGGCATTCGCGCCGGCAGCAAGATCACCGCTGCCAGGCTACTCGAGACATTGATCGGATTTGTGTCAGGATCGCCAGGGGCTCGTCTGTAGTGCGGGATTCTTCCCGCCGAAGATAAGCGAGGTATACCGTATGGCCGTGCTCTCACCGAAGTCTGCACCGGCAAGCCTGCCGAAGGTCCGTCCGACCATGCGTCCGAGGGTCCAGCCGCGCACGCTGGCAATCCTCGCCGCCATGGCCGCCCTCGGGCTGCTGGTGGTGGCGCCCATTGGAGTGATGGCCGTGGCCAGTCTGCGCCCTGCCGGCGTGCTCCCGCTGGACCCCGGTGAGATCACGTTTCAGAACTTCGCGCGGGTCTTCGGCGGGCCGGAAATTCTCACCGTGCTCGGCAACACCCTGGTCTACGCCATCCTGGGCGTACTCTTTGCCCTTCCGCTGGCGCTGGGCCTGGCCGTGCTCACCGAGCGGACTGATATGCCAATGCGGCACGCGCTATACGGGCTGATGTTTATTCCCATGAGCATCCCGGTCTTCGCCACGGCCCTCGGCTGGGTACTCCTGCTGGGTCCGCGGGCCGGCACGCTAAACCAGTGGATTCGTCTGCTTACCGGGAGTGAAGCCACGGATGGCCCCATCAATATCTTCAGCATGGGCGGGTTAATCTTCGTCTACGTGCTTGGCCTGGTGCCCTCCATGTGGCTCTTTCTTATTGGCGTATTGCGTAACATGGACCCGGCTCTAGAGGAGGCCGCGTATGCCACCGGCGCCAGCAAGTGGACCACCTGGACGCGGGTGACCTTTCCGCTCATGCGTCCGGGCATCGCCGCGGTAGTGGTGTACTTCCTGATGGTGGGCATTGAGACGCTTGAGCTCCCCCTGGCGCTGGGACCCACGGCCGGCGTGGAGCTGCTCAGCACACGCATCTTCTTCACGCTACTGCCCAGCGGCGATAAGGGCGCCGACTACGGCATTCCCGCTTCGTTCGGCCTGGTGGCGCTGCTGCTGGGCGCCGTGAGTATCTCGCTCTATCTCTACCTGGTGCGGCGCGCCTCCAGCTACGCCGTGGTAGCGGGCAAAGCGTATCGACCGCGACTGCTGCGGCTGGGTAGCTGGAAGTATCTGGCCCTGAGCCTGGTGGGCCTCTACCTGCTCATTAAGGTCATCCTGCCATTCGCCGTGCTGGTCTACGCCAGCCTGCTCCAGTTCTATCAACCGCCCGTGCCCAAGACGATGGACAACCTGCGCTGGACACTGGCGCATTACGAGCAGCTCTTTGACTACCGCTTCTTCGGTCGCTACTTCGTGAATAGCATCGTCGTGGCCGTGGCGGCCGCCACACTCACCATGGTGCTGGTGAGCGCCATCTCCTGGATGGTAGTACGCTGGCCCTCCCCACTCACGCGGCTGCTCAACGGTCTGGCCTTCATGCCGCTGGGCATCCCCGGGCTCATCTCCACCATGGCCTTCTTCCTCCTATTCATTGGCACACCCATCAGCGGCTCGATCCTGCTGATGACGCTGGCTTTCACGGCGCGCTTTCTGGCCTTTGGCACGCGTCTCATGCACTCCGCGCAGCTCCAGATTCATCGCGAGCTGGAGGAGGCCGCCGTGGTCAGCGGTGTGAGCGCCTGGACCACCTTCCTGCTCATCAATCTGCGCCTGCTCATCGCGCCATTCCTGAATGGTTGGCTCTGGGTGCTGGTCCATGCGGCCAAGGACTTCTCCGTTGGGCTGCTCCTGGCCACGGCCACCTCCGCGCTGGTGGGCAACGTCATCTACGGCGCTTTCACCGGCGGTCGCTTCCCGCAGGCCTCGGCCATGATGGTGGCGCTGGTGGTCTTCAACCTCGCCATTGTCTACGCGGGGCGCAAATGGATCGTCCGAGCGCTCGCAGAGCGCGCGTGAAGCTCACCAGCCAAGCGCGGTCATTCGCAGCCCCGAGCATTTGATAGGGGGAGGGAGCCCGCCAGGACCTCTCCCTCCGAACCGTTCGTGCGGGTCTCCCGCACACGGCTCGCCGGTCAGTGGTTCACCACATCGGGAGTGGCGCATGGTTCAGGTTCGATCAATGGTGACATCTTCCCTGTCCCATCCGCGCGGTGATCGGATCACGTCGACGACCGACCCCACTTCCTCGCGGCATCCGAATTCATCCAGACGGCCACCAGGTTCTGTATTCCACTCCCAGGGTGACGACGCCTCGCGTCGCTGTTCGACCCTCCCATCCCCATGGGGCAATCGGATCGAGGTGTGTTCCTGGGAGTGCCGCGCTCGACCTCCACCTTCCTGCCTCCCTTTGCTCCACGGGCATTCCCCCGCTTCATCGCTCCTATGAAGGCTCTGACTCCTCGCTGCGTCACCTCGCCCTGAGGTCTCCCCGATTCATGGACCCGACCTTCCAACCGTTCCGTCGCCCACTACCTCATGCACCCCACGACCGCTTGTACACGCTCCCCCTCAGCATCGTGGATCCCTGCCTCTCGTCGTCTCGTCTGCCACCGCCTGTACCGCCTAGTTGCCATCAGCGGCCGATCAGGCCTCATGCCCGCAGCCTCCACGCCGTCAGTTCAGTCCGAGCTTCGCCCTTCGCTCGCAGGCTCGCTCCTACACACGGCCGAATCACGTTCGTCATCCTACGGACCGGTTGTTCACCGCCTGTTGCTCCCCACCCCGCCTCACGGCGACGCAGTGACACTCGGTTACAGTCCGGAGAGCGCATGCCTGAAGGGGACTCTCACCCCTCCGATCAGGCCCGCTCTCGGGCGCACGAGCGGGCGGGACTGGGCCCGCAAGACATGCAAACAAGAAGGCGGAGCTCAGCTCCGCCTTCAAGCCTTGCGATTGCCTCCGCGCTACTTCGGCGTTGTTACCGGGGTCTTACTTCCGTTTACATCCTCCTTCCGGTGCGTGAGATCCTCCGGCGAGGAGATGTCCGCGGGAACGCGCACTCGGGTTGCCGGCCGTTTCCTGACGTTCTCGGAGCTTCCACTCTCAGCGGCCCCAGCCGTCTTTACCGGGGCTGGCGTTGCGGGACTCTCCAGGGCTGGCGTGCTGGGTGTCTCCGGGGTGGACGGTGTTGTCGCAGCCACCTCAGCCTCCACCTCACCATCATCGGGCGGCTCGCGCTTGATCACGGCCTCGGGAAACAGCGGATCGTTGACATCGAAGTCCACGGCCTTTGGTTCCCATTTGACAACCTTGTCAGCGCGCATTGCTTTGTGGAGGTAATAGTTCCAGATCGCGTGTGGCAGCCAGGCCATGAGATCGATAATCCATGTCACGAGCCGGCGGGCGACCTCAATGAACGCGGCCAGACCGCGCGCGATCAGCCGCGCAAGCCAGGCGCCCGCGTGGAACCCGATGAGGCCCAGTCCCCAGAACGCGCCGGAGCTAATGTATACGGCCCAGCCGGCATAGAAAGTGGCGGCGGTAAAAAGGACGGCCAGCAAGATCACAAAGAGGTGCGGCAGCATAGACACCAGCCGTGCACCAACCCAGACGCCCGGGATCTTCATCTGGCTCCAGAAGTACAGCACCAGGAGATCAACCGCGGTGAGCGCCAGTCCCACGACGGCGCCAATCAGGAGCATTCGCTGCACCTTGTCGCTGAAGTTGCCCCAGGGCGATCCGAACGGCGTGCCGCGCAGAATGTCCACGATGACCGCGCCGAAGATGAGCCCGATCACCGCGAGCTGAAGCCCAGACAGTACCTCGATATCAACGGGGAGGCTGCCCAGCATCTGAACAGCCCGGGGGCCGAGATCGATCCCGTAGAGCGCGGCGAGCCGCATGGTAGTGAGTGCCAGCTCCGCCGTCAGCATCACCGCTAGAAGGAGTGCAGAGATCACCGGGTTGATGAATAGCCAGGCCGTCCACTGACTGATAGCGTGACCATTGTGCGCGGCGCGATACACAAGGCCATCTAACGCTTCCTGCTTCCACCGCTCGAGTGTTGGGAGTACCTGGACCAGGCCGCGCGCCGGTATGACGGCTGGGAGTGCCAGCAGACGGAACGCGGCCCGGATAGCCATGACCAGCTCATTGCGCCGCCAGATGGCGAACGTGAGCAGCGAAATGAGCATGAACGGGAGCATTGGCTCCGCGAGATCAAACGTGTCCTCGATGACACGCTCGAAGCGCCTGAGAATACGATCCAACAGACTCATGAGCTCCTCCTTGCCGAAGGTTGAACCGGCGCCGCGGTCGGCCCCGCAGGCGTCGATGACTTCGCGGAGCGCGTCGGCTGTTCCGCGACCATTGGGATGAGTTTCCGCGAACGCAGCGCCAGTCGTCTGTGCATACGTCAATGCCGCACTGCGCGCGGCGCGCTCCACGGGCGAATTGCTGCCGCGGGCCATAAACAGGCTGGCGATCTTGATGCCCCGGTCGCGGGCGTCAACCGCAACCTGGCGCGCGCTCACATCGTCCACGCCCGCCGTGAAGCGGTCGTCGAATCCGCCAGGGCGACTGTCCGTGACCAGAATGGCCACTTTGTTCACATCTGGGCGGAACGCATCAGCGAACGAGCCACGCTGACCGGGCCGTTCGGCCAGCGCGTGAATGACGGTGCGCAACGCCTCATCCGACGCTTCTGGCTCGCCAGTATCCGGGCTGGTGGAGGCGCCGCCCCCTTGCGCGGTGATGGTCCGCAGGCGCGTGCGAATAGCGTCCGCGTTACGTTCGGCCAGCGGCACCTGAACTACCACCTCGTCCGTAAACGTCACCAACGCCAGGCGATAGTCGCCGCCGCTCGCTCGCTCCACCGCGTCCACCACCCGCTGAAGCTCCGCTTTGGCATTCTCGATCGAGTTGTGCATGGAGCTCGTCGTGTCGAGGACCAGCGCGGTGTCCATCGGGCCGCAGATCGAGGCGGCCACCGCCACGAGCGACTGCAGGCACAGAAAGAAGCCCGCGAGGAGCGAGGCGAGGAGCCGGGCCACGCGCGGAGCGCGCGCTGTCCGGCCCCTCCCGGAAGCTCGACGAACAGATCTGACTCTCATCTCACTCCTCCCGCGCTCAACGCACTAACGACGCGAGGTCAGCGCTGGCATCCACCGGCCGCACTTCCACATGGCGTTGCTGGGCCCACTGGTCCAACGGGGAACGGACCAGCGCGCAACTACTGGCCTCGCATTCCAGGCCAAAGAGAAGCAGGATGCTGCCTTCCAGCGCGAACGTCCGGAGACGCTGGACCTCCGCGGGCGAGACGCGCGCGGCGAGAATCACAAACCGAGAGCCCTGACCACTGGTGATGGCTGTTTCCACCCGCTGAAAGCAGTGCTCCACACTCCCGCGGGCCGGGCTGCCCAGTGCCAACGTCGCGAGGTGGGTCGCGGCGTGGTCCTTGAGGCGCTGCATCTCCGCCAATTGCGTCTCGATTGGCGGAACTGGCACTACGGTGGGCGACTTCGCAGCGGCGGTTGGCGTGGGGCGAAAGATGTTATTCAACCCCGCCGGTGTAGGGCTGGGGGCGAGGCCCGCGGGAATGCCGTTCGATTGCGGTGGCTCCACCAGCTTTGGCAGCCTCAATGGTGGGGCGAGATCGGTCCCATCCATACGGAGCGGCACGAAGACGTCTTCCGGACCGAGCGACAGGCGGACGAGCCGCGCAAGCGCGGTCCGCGCCTGTTGGGCGTGGCGGTAGCTCACGTCGTCACCCACGCACGCGGTCACTGTCTTCAGCGAGACCGCCCCGGAGGCCGGGTCCCCGCAGAAGCCCGCCGGCACGGTCAACGCCTCCCGATCCACCCACGCCGGCTTGTCCGGCGTCGGGTCAATGATCAAGACACGCAGCTCAGCGCAGCGAACGGCCGAGGCCCGCGCGTAGCCGCGCTCGCGCTCGCCAATCCGCGCATCGCCAGACGGGGCGGAATGAAGTGTCGCGGCGCGAGTGAACGTCACCGGAACGGCCTCGCGGCCCGCGACCGGGGGCGCGATCACGGTCGCAACGGCGGCGGGCGTGACTGCAGTGCCGGCCACGGCGGGTGTCGCTGGAGTCGCGCCGGAGGGTGTCTGATAGGCGCAGGCCGAGGCGCCAAGCAGCACCATGGCCAGCGCGCCAAGCAACCATCTTGCCGGTCGTCCAGGCGGCGCGAAGAGGGACATTGAACGCATGTGGGCACCTCCGAAGTAACGTACCTACACCGTACATTCGCCCGAGCGCGCACCCAGCCGATACGTCAGCGGACCACTCTGCACAGCCCTGGACATGGCCAAAGGCCGCCGCGCCTGTCGGCCCCCGGCAGCTCCGGCCAGCAAGACTGGTCGCGGTACCGGTGCCAACGAGGCCGGACGGATCGTCCTCCTGGAGGTTTGTCAGTCTGGACAGGAAACGGCCCACAGGGACAACCGCGGTTGCACCGTCTGTGAGCGCCTTTAGGAGGTACCTCGGTTCGGCCTCTTCATCAGCCGGAGCACTCGGACACACGTGCCCCACTTGGTCTGTCTGGGACATCCCAGTACGGGAGGGCGGATGTGGCGCTGGGGAGAGGCCGGTGATTCCAGGGGCATTGAATCGTCGCCGTGACCCTGTGCGGGCGACTGCCAGTCGCCCCTACGGATGTCGGAGTCCTCCAGAGCGGACGAGGGCCGGATACCCCGACGCAGATGGCGTGCCTGGTGGGGATGACGTAGGGGCGACCGGCCGGTCGCCCGCGCCCCCACCCAGAACGACGGAACCGGGCGCGACTTCATCCGGTTCGGTGGTCGCCGTCCGGGATATCGAAACGGGCGACCGGCCAGTCGCCCCTACGGATGTCGGAATCCTCCAGAGCGGACGCTGGCTAGGACAGATCGGCGAATGAGATTCGGCAGTTGCCCGTGGAGCCCGGCTTCTCGCCAGGCTCCACTCTGGACTGCGTGTGGCCGTGACACCGCTTTCGATTCCGTGATCGGAACCGAACGCGGCCGCGGAATCGAAAGCGG
>JBJXFJ010000615.1:0-3078 GCA_046154735.1 Chloroflexota bacterium
TCGTGTTGGCCGATATCCCCGGGCTGATCGAGGGTGCCCATGAGGGCGCCGGGTTGGGCCTGGTGTTTCTGCGCCACGTGGAGCGCGCGCACGTGCTCCTGCATGTGGTGGACGGCGCGGATGATCCGATCGGTAGTTTTGACCGAGTGCGTGCGGAGATGGGCTTGTATAAGGTGTCGCTACTGGAAAAGCCAGTGCTCGTGGCGGTGAACAAGATCGATTTACCCGAGGCCGCGGAGGCGTGGGACGAGACGCGGGTTGAGTTTGAGCGGCGCGGACTCAACGTCGTGAGCGTTTCAGCAGTGAGTCATGCTGGAATGGATGCGATGATCGCAGCTCTGTCAACAATGGTTGAGGCTGTGCCGAGGGAGCTGCCGATGGCGGCGGACACGGTGAAGGTCTATCGATTTGCCCCGGAGGAGGAGCGTTGGACGGTGGTGAAAGAAGCGGATGGAGCGCGCATTACCGGCAAGAGGATCGAGCGATTGGCGGCCATGACCGATATGGAGAATCCAGAGGCAGTTGAGCACCTGGAGCGCCAGCTCACCCGACTAGGCATCCTGGAGGCTCTGGAGCGCGCCGGTGTTGGGGCCGGTGATACGGTGCGCATAGGCAAACAGGAGATGGAGTGGACGTGAAGCCGAGGATCGTGGGTGCCATGGGTGGGACCTTCGATCCCCCGCATTATGGGCATCTCGTGGGCGCGCAAGAGGCTTGCGCACTCCTGGGGCTGGATCACGTGCTCTTTGTGCCAACCGGCCAGCCTCCGCACAAGCTAGGCGAGCCGGTGAGCTCTGTGGAGCATCGGGTACGGATGACTGAGCTGGCCATTGGGGAGAACTCCTCGTTCCGACTCTCACGGGCTGATCTGGACCAGCGTGGGCCGTCGTATACCGTGCAGCTCATCCCGCGGCTCCTCCAAGAGATCGGCGCGGGTGTGGAGATTGTATTCCTGATAGGGATGGATTCACTCCGAGATCTGGCAAGCTGGCGTGAGCCTGAAGCGATCTTGAAGCAGTGTCGGCTGGTCGCTTTCAGCCGACCCAATTACCAGCCCGTGAATCTTGACGAGCTGGAGCAAGCAGTGCCTGGCGCGCGCGATCGGGTGATCATTCTGCGCACACCCGGAGTGGATATTTCATCCACGGAGCTCCGTGGACGAGTGATTCGTCACCTGCCCATTCGTTACCTGGTGCCGCCAGGTGTGGAATCGTACATTCGCGAGCATGAATTGTATCTGAGCGCGCCAACACCTCCTCGGCGACCACGCGCCCCGAAGAAGTTGAAAGCGGACGCATTCTAGATCGCGCACCAGCTCCACAAAGTCCTTCCGACAATCAGGAATTCAGTTCGCGGTCAAGCGGCTTGCTGTTGGAGCAGCGCCTCGGCTGCCTGGCCAAGACGCTGCTCACGCTCCGGGCCAATCCAGTAGACCAGGCGGAGCTTTCGGGCGCGGGCCGATTTGGCTACGCCGGCGATGCTTCGGATGCCCAGGTCCTTGATCTGCCGGGTGGCCGTTTTGGGACCGACGCCCGGAATGGTCAGGAGCTCACGGAACGGTTTTGGAAACTGTGCCACAAGGTCATCGTGAAACGGCAAATGCCCGTGAGTGACGAGCTCACCGAGCTTGCGCCGCAGGCGCGGACCAAGCCAGGGGAGATAGAGCTCACCATTTTCAGTGGTGTACTGATCAGCCCGATTCGGTAGATAGAGAAGTCCAAGCGCGGCACGCCGGTAGGCGCGAACGCGATAGGGATTGCCCCCCTTGGTTCTCAAGCAGCGAGGCGATTTCAAAGATTTGACGCGTGGCGCCGCGGGTCTCCATACGACCTTTCATTAGAACTTGCGTTCTAATTATACGGTCAAACCAGGGTTATGTCTCCTTATTCTGAGTGGTGGAGGCTGGTCAGTTGCCCCGTTCGCTGACATTCCTGTGAGTGGAACCACGCCTATGAGTCGTGGGGATCGCGGCTCATGCTGCCCTCCTGTTCACAGCGCTCAGGCGGTCACCGGTTTGCCTCCAACTGCGTGGCCCCTCGCCAGGTGAGGCGTTGGGCGGGAGCGGCACGAACACGTCGTGCCGCTTTTCAACCCTTCGCATAATCCCGCCCAGCGCGTTCCGGTCGGTCGTCCCCGCGCTGGCGATCGCATCTGCCAGATCTCGGAAGTACGCCTCGATGCCACCCGGGCTGACGATGGCCAGCACTTCTAGCGGGGCTGATTCCTTATTGCGAATCTGATGCAGAGTTCCACCCGGTACCAGCAGGAAGTATCCGGCCGCGGCTGATATCGAACGATCGGCCATAAGAAATGTGGCCCGGCCGTCAAGATCGGAAAACGCTTCATCCTCGCCGTGTGTCTGCGGCGCCGTTGCCGGCGCCGGGACAAGGGTGAAGTCCACCAGGGAGTCCGCACCCCGTGTCATCGCGCGTCGCTTTGAATAGCGACTGATTGGCGAAGAGCGAGACACCTCGACTACACGGGGTGCTCCATGGATCAATCGGGACGCGCCGGTGAAATCCGCGGGTGATGGACTCTGCTCCACGGTGTGGTCTCATGGCCGAGTGTCTCAGCGTCGTGGTAGGACGTCCGCAGTGTGTCAGTGCATGCCTGGCAACGAGTGTGACCCAAACGCGTGTGCCATCTTCTCAGTCCAGAGGATAAGCAAGGCGTCAATCTCCCACCCCGTATTCCAAGCGGCGAGGTTGAATCCGGTTAGGTCGTGTCTCCCCTAAGCCTCCCTGGGATCTTGAACTTTTTGGACACTAGCAAGTAGCATGCCAACGCT
Organism: Chloroflexota bacterium; assembly: GCA_046154735.1. Classification (GTDB taxonomy): domain Bacteria; phylum Chloroflexota; class UBA6077; order UBA6077; family JACCZL01; genus CAVXYC01. The sequence continues at coordinate 2,789 of JBJXFJ010000615.1, forward strand.
TCTCCGCAAGAGACGGAGACACCGGGTACGCTCAACGTTTGGAGACTCCATGTCGTTGCCAAGTGATGATCGATCCAAGCTCCAGCGCGTAAACAGGCGGGGATTTTTACGGGTGGCTGGGGCCAGTGCCGCCGTGGCGGCCGTGCAAGTCGTGCCGAAACCGGATACTGCCCGCGCAGACGAGCGCGAACGTGACCATGAGGCCGATGTCCCACCGCCTGGTCGTTTTGGGCGGATATTCTCGCAGCTCCCACCGTTTGCAACGGCGAGCCCGGCGATGCGCACCGCGC
>JBJXFJ010000429.1:0-2608 GCA_046154735.1 Chloroflexota bacterium
GCCGCGGGGGATATGTCGGTGGAGTCGGGCTTCTAGCGCTCCGTCCAACTTGGACTGAGGGGTTCTCCCACCACCGGAGGTGTCGGGCAACTTGCCCGACAGTGAAACACCTACCGCGTGGCGACGAGCGGGAACGCACCATACTGTCGGGTAAGATGCCCGACACCACCCACTGCCTCCACGCAACAATCCATAATTGACTGAGCCCTAGCGGCCCTTATTTCTGGCCGATCGCCGCTGATCCGCATTCAGAATTCGCTTCCGCAGCCGCAGTGACTTTGGAGTCACCTCCAGCAGCTCATCATCCGCCAGGAAGTCAAGCGCATCCTCAAGACTCTGCCGAACCGGTGGCGAGAGCCGAACAGAGATATCGGCGGTTGATTGACGAACGTTCGACTGCTTCTTCTCTTTAGCAACGTTGATTGGCAGATCATCCTCTCGTGGCTGCTGACCAACGATCATGCCCTCATAAATCTCCGTGCCCGGCTCTATGAACGTAACGCCCCGCTGCTGGGCATTGTTGAGTCCAAACGTCGTTGAAACGCCGCCCTGTGCGGCTACAAGCGCGCCACTGCGCAGACTGGCGATTTCGCCGGAATAGGGACGGAACCCATCCAGCACGCTGGAGACCATGACATTTCCGCGCGTTGCCGTGAGGAGCCGATTGCGCAGACCAATGATGCCTCGTGTAGGAATCAAGTACTCCTGTCGGACGCTGCCTCGACCATCATTGACCACGTTCTGCATGATGGCCAGTCGGCGCCCAACCAGCTCCGTGACCGTGCCAACATACTCATCAGATGTGGAGAGCGTCAGCCACTCAACGGGCTCCATGAGGACACCGTCTTCACGATGGAGGATGGCCTCAGGACGCGAGACCTGAAACTCATAGCCCTCCCGACGTAGTGTCTCGATGAGAATCGAGAGATGCAGCTCACCTCGGCCTGAGACGAGAAAAACATCGGGAGAATCCGTCTCATCAACCCGCATGGCAACATTTGTCTCAAGCTCGCGCCACAGCCGCGATCGGATCTCACGAGAGGTGACATACTTCCCCTCTCGCCCCGCGAAGGGCCCGGTGTTCACACCAAACGTCATACGCACGGTGGGATCCTCGATCTCAATGGGTGGGAGCGCTTCAGGTGCGCCGGCATCGGCAACTGTCTGGCCGATACTGACTCCACTGACTCCAGCAACGGCAACGATGTCCCCGGCTGATGCTTCATCGATCGGCTCGCGTCGCAGACCGTCGAACTTGAAGAGCGCTGTGATGCGATGCTGCGCCACGCTGCCATCCGGCTGCGGAACGCCCACATTCATGCCATTTCGAATCGTGCCGCGCGAGATTCGGGCGCTAACGATGGTGCCCAGATGCGTGTCATAGTCCAGATTCGACACCAACATCTGCAACGATCCTTCGGCCGGAACCAATGGCGCTGGAACAGTACGCAGAATTTCCTGGAACAGCGGCTCTAAATCTGGGCCAATGGTCTCAGCGGTGAATCCGGCGCGGCCCTCGCGGCCAACTGCGTAAATCACCGGAAAATCGAGCTGCTCGGCATCCGTGGCCAGCTCGAGGAAAAGATCCTGAGTCTCGTGCACCACTTCTTCTGCGCGCGCATCCTTGCGATCACACTTATTGATCACAACAATCGCTTTGAGGCCAAGGCTCAGCGCCTTGCGCAGGACATAGCGCGTCTGGGGCATGGGCCCCTCCGCGGCGTCCACGAGCAAGAGGCAGCCGTCTGCCATGTGCAGCACGCGCTCCACTTCACCGGAGAAATCGGCGTGCCCGGGAGTATCGACAATGTTGATCCGGACGTCATTCCAGACGACCCCGGTCTGCTTGGCGAGGATGGTGATTCCTCGTTCGCGTTCTAACTGATTGCTGTCCATTACCAGATCGGTGAGCTGCTGATGGGCGCGAAAAACGTTCGCTTGCCTGAGCAGATGATCAACCAGGGTGGTCTTGCCATGATCAACGTGAGCTATGATGGCAAGATTGCGGAGATCAGGACGTAGAATCTGAGACGACGTGGGGGAGAGGAGCGTTGCGTGTTCAGCTATGTGCATACAAGCTGTAAATATAGCAGATCGGCGGGGGCCCTTATTCTTCTGTCTAATGGGAACTTCCACCGAATGCTAGACGTCTCATCAATAGAGACGCTCTCTCATCGCGCGCGGAAGACGTCTAAAGTAGCACGGTTTTGAGGAAACGTTATGAAACTCAGTAGCAGCCTGAACCTGATCGTGGCTGGCGTGGTCATCGTATTCCTACTTGGGATAGCGATGGTCGTTACCGCCGGGGTGTGGAATCTGGCGCTCACCCTCTTCATGGCGGGCTTGATTGGCTGGGCCGCCGATCTCGTGGCGCCGGGAGATTTACCCGGCGGCTGGCTCGGGGCCGTGCTCACTGGCATCATCGGCGGATTCCTGGGAAAACTCATTCTCGGAAATTTCGGCCCACACCTTTTCGGGTATCACGTTATTCCCGCATTTGTTGGGGCGGTCATTGTTGCCGTTGCCGCCCACGTCGTGTTCGGCCGCAAAGGCGGCCGATCCCTCGGGCGTCTGTAAACCCACCTGGGCTCTGGAGTGCAGCGATTAT
>JBJXFJ010000453.1:0-8357 GCA_046154735.1 Chloroflexota bacterium
GTGCGCGCCAGGCTCGCCCGCTGGGCTTGGCCTCCGGACAGCTCGGAGGGATATGAACCGGCAATTGGTGCCAGTCCGAAATCACTGAGAATCTGCTCGACCGATTCCACGGTGCGCGCGTGCTTATTGGCGTGAAACGTGAGCCCTAACCCCACGTTTTCAGCCACGTTCAGCCAGGGTAAGAGGAGCGCGTCCTGAAACGCGATCCCCACCGTGGGATCGCCCTCGCCGCTATTCTGGACTTCAATGGTTCCGGCCGAGAGTGTCTCCAGGCCGGCAATGGCACGCAGCAGCGTGGATTTGCCACATCCGCTGGGGCCAAGGAGGGCCAGCACCCGCGCCTCTTCTGACTCCAGGTCGATCGCCTCAAAGATGAGCTCATCGTGCCCGTGGCGATGGTAGCGCTTGGCAGCCCCGGTTATGCGGAGTGCTGGAGCTCCCACCGAAGCTGCCCTTCCGTTGGCGCCTGCACCGGGAGAAACGCTGCCTCCCGGTATCGACGAGCCGTGGAGCTCTGGCGCGTATAACCGCGCCCACCCACCACCTTAGATTCCAATGCCACGCTCTCAGTAGCCAGATGAGCGCACTCCAGACGTACAGCCACCGCGTCCCGCACGAGCACCGTGCCGGATCGCACTGCGTCGCCATATTCCAGAAGGATTCGCTGACTCTGGGCCTCGCGTTCAGAGAGGGTGTCGAGATCCGGTTGGAGCACGTCATTCACCCCGCGGATGGCCGCGCGCGCTTCATCGAGAGATCGGCTTGCAAGACCCCAGGCAAAGCTGCTCTGGATCAGCAGAAATCGCGGACGCACATGTGCGGTGAATCCCCAGAAATCGTCCGTGACAATGGCCGACCTCGGCAAGCAGAGCTGTTCAAGCATGATTGAGGAGCTCCCTGTGGCTTGCAGCGCAAGGAGATCGGGATACGGATCAATGTTGAATCCCTTGGTAGCTCCGGGAATGGCCACGATGATTTCACGGCCGTCATCCACGTGCGCGGCAGCAGTCACCAGCACGAGATGAGGGGGGAAGAGATTGGACGCCCAGCTAATGCGCCCGTTCAAGACAATGTCATCACCATCCGCTCGCCAGACCACCGGCAGGGGCGCTCCCGTCACACAGTGCGCCATGGCCGCCGCCAGCCCAGTGGAGCCCAGGATCTCAACTCGTTCCACGCGATCCAGAGTGGCGTTGTGCCGTGGCGCGCTCTGACTTCCGTACCACAGGTACTCCATCACCATCCGCTGGCACCACAGCGAAAACGCGGAGCTCATATCGGAGCGCGCCACTGTTGCCGTGGTACGCATTACGTGCAACAGGTCGCCATTCGGGCCGTGCTCTGTCTTCGCGGCTGGTAGCACGCGCGTGTTGAGAAATTCCAGGCTCTCGCGCACGGTCGCCGTACCGTCGTCCACACGGGCGGCGCGCGGCTCGAAGAACGATTCGACCTGCTCTCGCTCGTGTCCGCTGAGAAGCAGACTAGGCTGAGCCATCCGCCGCCCCGCTGACGTGCGTGAGCCGGTCAATCGGTGCGCCCACCGCCTGCCGCGCCGCGCGAACATCCTCTTCCGCTGGGGCATCATAAAAGCAGAGGCATTTCATCATATCTTCACGCACATATGTACGCAGAAATTTCACCTGTGGGACCTCGGCGTACTTCGGGGAATTGGCTTTCTTCCGCGCAAGATAGGCGTCCATCGCCAGGCCGGACGGGAGATCCCATTCCACCAGGAAATTCGCACCGGCGCGCGCTGCCTTTACGTTAGCGAGATCGGCACCCACCAGGCGTACCTCTGCAAGCTCTGCCTCCGGTTTCGCCGAGTCCGTTAGGGCGGACGCAATCACGTCCTGGCTGGCATGCTCAAGCACGATGTAAGCGCGCTTAGTCTCGGTTCCCACCTGAACCTCAATCAACTCACCGCCGACCTGCTTTGCTCGAGCCGCAACATCGTTCCCAAGCGCCTCAATGACAGCACGGTCTTGCGGGTCAACAGCATATTCGGCAAGAAACAAACTCATGGTTATCCTCAGTGTCATCCCTGTTCCGCCAGGTCTCGGAGGTGTAATTGTTGACAATGACAAGTGTAATCGTCAACTTTTAGTGATATTGCGCACGTGTTCAGATTCCACGGGACGTGAACAGTTGTGATATTGCCTCCCCGGGCAAGCGCGGGGAGCGTCATGCGGTGTCCGTATTCCCGGTACACTTCCGCCCAGTGGAGGATGCCAACAATGGATGCTGTTGATGAGCTTCGCCTGGAAGTGGCTCAGGCTTGCCGCGTACTGGCCATGATGGGTCTCGTAAAGGAAGCCACGGGCCACGTGAGCGCACGCATTCCCGGGACCAATGAACTGGTGATCCGCGCCCGCGGATTCGATGAAACTGGACTTCTCTTCACCCGCCCTGAGGATGTGATCCGCGCCGATTTTGATGGTCACACCACGGAAACACGAGAAGGCGTGAGCCTCCCTCAGGAGTTCCCGATTCACGGTGAGATCTTTAAGGCCCGGCCGGAGGTGATGTGTGTCGTTCACGCCCATCCGCCCGCCATACTACGCTGCGGGATTGCCGGGGTTGAGTTGAAGCCGATCTTTGGCGCCTTCGATCCGTCCGCGGCGCAGATCGCCGCCGCCGGTATTCCGGTCTACCCCAGATCCATCACGGTGACCCGCCCGGCTCTGGCACAGGACATGATGGCCATCATGGGCGAGAAAGAAGTGTGTCTGATGTACGGCCACGGCATCACCGCCGTGGGTTCCAGCATCGGTGCGGCCACCGTGCGGGCGATCAAGATGGAAGCCCTGGCTGAGATCTCCTGGGACGTCTCGGCGCGCGCACCCCTGCGCGAGATCAGCGATGAAGACAAGGAACATCTCCTGGGCCGGGCCCGCGCTGCCACCGGTTCCGGCCCCCGCCGCCCAGAGCCGGTGTGGAAGTATTATCAACAGCTTCTGGGATATCGCGGGTTGGCGATTGAGTCGTGAGTCAATTCAGTGAGCTGGCACTGCGACCAGATATTTGACGATATCGCGGCGTGAGACCTGGCTAACCATGGATTCGGTGGCGGCGGGTCTCCGTACCCGCCAGTGCGCTATGAAAGCCCGTCCCCCAGACCTGCCCACTCGTAAGCAGTGATGGTATCCCAGCGCCGAAATGGATTGTCGAGCAGGTACTGGACTTTTTCCTTGAGCTCTCGCTGGTCGCGAATGACGCGGTCGTAATACTCGGTCTGCCAGAGCGAGGCAGGTCGACGGGAGGCCTTTCTCAGCACGGTAGCCGTATAGCCCTTCCAGCTTTTGATGATCTGCTCAAGAGCAAACCCTTCAAACGGTTGGACCACGAGGTGCACGTGGTCATCCATGACCACATACGCATAGAGTGAGTACCGCTGTTGATCGAAGAACTTCAATGCCGCGACGACGGGTGTCCGTTCGGATTCCAGGAGCGCCGGCTGATCTCGACGCAGACGCCAGGTGACAAAATAGACCGCGCCATCCACCCGCCCGTGGGGTAACTGCCTGCGATACGTGCGAACTTCAGCGTTTCGGAGCACTGGCGGGTACGGAGACCCGCCGCCACCGGTGCTAATCATCTGCCAGGGTCAACATCATCCGCCAGCATCAGTGCTGGTACCGCTTCCCTCGTACCACCTCCAGCGCGTCCTCATAATCCGTAGCGGGCATGAAGCTGCCGGTTTGATAGTGTGCGCCGGCTTCACGGCCTACCGAGAGGTTCTCGTTCTGTGCCGGATCGCGGATGACGCCCAGGGGGTCTTCGCCGCGCTCCACGCGCTCAATCTGCTCCATCATGACGCTGCGATACAGGATGATCCCCTTATCCGACGAGCCAAGCCGCTCCGTGGTGCGGTCTGAGATGGTGCCCTGGGTGACCCAGGTCATCTGATCCTGACCCAGAATGGTGTCCACCACCAATCGCCCATCCTCATGCTTGTAGGGCACGTCATAGATGGGGACCTCTGCAGGCACCACTTCACCGGGCGCGGCCTGGCGGGTGAAGAGCGAGTAAATCATGGTGTGCTCATCATCCTGCGGAATTCGAAACTCGAGACGCGGCCGATCGGGTGTGCCCAGTGAGAGCGTGGCCGGGAAGAGCTGCGGGTGGCCCACGCGCCAATCCTCCGCATCTTCACTCTGACCGGTGAGCAGGCGGCGCTTGTAGATGCCGAACTCAAAGACCTCGAAACCGATCTTCTCGTGATGTTTCACGGAGGCAATCGGCTCCTTGCCCTGCCGCTTGAGCACATAGTTCATATACATCCCGTGGAGATACTCGAGGTGCACGGGATCCATGGAGTTCTCGGCCGCTTGAAGCCAGTTGACGGGCAGCCGAGTGATGCCGATCTCACGATGAAGGTCTGGACGCACCAGGATGTCCCAGCGCGGCAGGAGCGGCACCGGCTCCGGTCCCAGATAGGCCCAGATCATGCCGGCCAGCTCCTGCACCGGGTAAGCGGGGATCCGGACGCGATGCTTGAAGGTGCTATCTTGCGGCTCAGCGGGCTGTTCCAGACACGCGCCTTCACTGGAGAATTTCCAGCCGTGATAGGGGCAGCGCAGCCCGCCGTCCTCGGGAATGCCATAGGCCATACTGGCGCCACGATGTGGGCAGCGCTCCGCGACCATTCCCAGATCACCATTTGGCGAGCGATACAGCACCAGGTTTTCGCCCAGTAGCTTCACCGCGAGCACCGGCTCTTCAGCGAGCTCGCCAGAGGTCGCGATGGGATGCCAGTAGCGACGCATCACGTTGCCCATGGGTGTGCCGGGGCCAATACGGGTAAGGCGCTCGTTCGCTTCCTTGGTTAACATGCTCTGCCCCCTGTGGATTGTGAAGTCAGCGTACGGCGCTGATCTCGGTAGTGTCAACGTGGCCGACGTCTCAACGGAAAACAGCCCACGGGCACACTTCTTGCGCCTTCCGGATAACTTCACAATGAGTGAGTCAAACAAACCAACCAGCAGAAAGCGTGACACGATGGTCGTTTCCCAGGTGCAGGCACATGAAGACGGCGATCGGCAATCTGCAGGACGTCGGCTTTGTCTCATCGATTCGTCACCTGACGCGGCGCTCGATCGTATCATCCAACTCGCGGCGCGTGTCCTCAATGTGCCCCTGGCAGTGCTTCATCTCGGTGACCAACTGAATGTCTTCAGGACCAGCGCGCCAGAGTTTGCTCCAGTGGGGCTCGCCGAGCGCGATATGGAACGGGTCCAGGACTTTTGTCGGCAGGTCGTGGCACACGGCGGGACAATCGTCCTTCACGATGCCCTTATCGATTCACCGGTGAGCGCGATGGACGCGGAGCGGGGCTTGATTGCCTGTCTCGGAGCTCCACTCCGGCTCACCGCGGGTGAGGTCATTGGGTCACTCTGCATATTCGATCAAGTCCCACGAGCCTGGACCGATCGAGATGGTGACATCCTTACGGACCTGACCGCGGGTGCCATCACCGAGCTCATACTCCGTCAGGAACGGGCGGAGCGAGCGGCACGGGAGCACGCCTGGCAGCTCGGTGAGCAGTATCTGCAGAGCGAGCGCATCCGGCTTCAGCAGATCTTGGATGTCATCCCGGAAGGCATCGTCATTGCCGGCGATGATCATCGGCTTTCACTGTGCAATGCCGCCGGGACAGAGATTCTGGGCCACGACGTGACCAATGAAGACCCGCTGGGGCCACGCATCGGAGCGTTTAACCCGCGTGGGATGGAAGGCACGCCCATTGCCGTGAGCGACGTTCCGCTGGCACGCTCGCTCCTGAATGGTGAGACCGTACGCGGGGAGCGCATTCTGATTCGAAATCCGAAGACGGAGCAGGACGTGCCCATTTTGATCAGCAGTGCGCCTTTGCAGACCGCGGATGGATCCATCAGCGGCGCGGTCGCCATTTTCCAGGACATCTCGGAGATCACTCACGTTGAGCAGCAACGAGACGAATTCGTGGCCACAGTCTCGCACGATCTTCGCTCGCCAATTACCGCGATCCGTGGGCATGCCCAGATGCTCCAGCGACTGGCACACCGGATGGATATACCTCAGTCGCCGCGCCTCATGGACGGACTCAACCGCATTGAGGGCGCCACGCGGCATATGGTCCAGATTCTTGATGACTTGGTGGACCTGGCCTACCTCGCCATCAATCGGGATCTGGCCATGCAGTTGCAACCCACCGACCTGGCCGTGTTGGCCCGCGATACCGTGGCCGATTATCAGGAGCGGAGTGAATCGCACACGGTTCGCCTGGAGACCGACGGAGACCTGGTTGGAACCGTGGACGGCCCGCGCTTGCAGCGGGTGCTTGAGAATCTGCTCAGCAATGCCCTCAAGTACAGCCCTGATGGTGGTGAGATTCTCGTGCGAATCCGCCGCGTTGAACAGTCCGGAAGCCCCTGGGGTGTGTTCGAGGTCATCGATCACGGTGTGGGTATACCGGCCGAGGATCTACCGCGCATATTTGATCGCTATAGCCGCGGCGGCAATGTGGGCGGCATCAAGGGTACAGGCCTGGGCCTGGCTGGCGTACGCCAGATCATCCTTCAACATGGCGGCACCATTGACATCACCAGCGACGTCGGACGCGGTACCACCGTCATTGTGACCGTCCCGCTTACTTCAGTAGAGCGCTAGCGTCCGTTTCACCGTTTGCTTTCTTAACCATCTGGTCTCTCAGCACGCGTCATCTCAGGGAGCCAGTGCCGTAGACTCCTCAAGTGACCATGCAACGATTATCGGATCTTCACCTCGCCCAGCGCGCGGCGCTGGCCGGGGCGGTCCTGGGAATGGACTACTTCCGGCGTGTCAAGGAATTGCCAATCGACCTCAAAGCCGATGGCAGCATTGTGACCGAGGCGGACCTGCGCGTGGAGCAGCTCGTGCGTTCGGTACTCCTGGCCGAGCGGCCTGACGATGCCTGCCTGGGTGAGGAAACCGGCCAGCAGGGGACCGGCCGTCGGCGCTGGATTCTGGACGGGATCGATGGCACGGCCGTCTTCGTGCAGGCACAGCCGAGCAGGCAGACGCTCATTGCCCTTGAAGAGGACGGGCTGATTACGGTGGCCATTGCCTCCGTGCCGGCCCACGGTAAGATCTGGTGGGCAGAACGCGGTGGCGGCACCCATGTTGGCACGATCCAGGGTCAGGACCTGGTGCATCCGCGGCGCCACCAGGTGGGAGCCGCGCCGACCTCAGTGGAGGCAAGCCAGCTCGGCATCGTCCCGGATTACGACTCGCTTTCACCAACGTATCGGGCCGTGGTGGACAATCTGGTCGCTCAAGCACGGCTGACGAAATGGGACGTCCCGGCCTCATTGCTGCTGGCGTCCGGCGAGCTTGACATCGTTGTGCAGCTCGCTGGGAAGGTCTGGGATTTCGCGGCGCCCTCGCTGATTGTTGAAGAAGCTGGTGGAGTATTCAGCGGCACTGATGGTCAAGCTCATCCCGTGTTTGGGAACGCCGTCTATTCCAGGAATGCCCACCTTCACTCCGCCGCGCTGGCTCTGCTCGCTTGACTCTCAATACGGCGAGCTTCAAGGGATCAACCCCTGAGTATTCCGGTGAGCGCCCACAGTACTCCGGAGGCGCTTTCCTCGTATGAGGAGCTCCATGCTGGATTCGTTGCCTGAACCCTGGCGCACTCGCTCGCGCCGCGAGGTCTATGATGCCAGTCCATGGCTGCGGCTCTATGCCGACGAGGTGGAGCTTCCGGATGGACGCGTGGTGGCTGAGTATTTCTCTCTGGACATGCCAGATCACGCCATCATCGTGGCTGTCACCCCGGATGGACAGGTGGTTGTGGAGCGCAACTACAAGCACGGGCCTCGCCAGGTGTGCTTGAATCTCCCCGCCGGCTATCTGGAGCCGGGTGAGGACCCGCTCAACGCCGCCAAGCGTGAGCTGCTCGAAGAAACAGGGTACGTGGCAGACGTCTGGACCTTTCTGGGCGCCTTTGCGGAGGACGGGAATCGCGGCTGTGGGCGGGCATTCATCTATCTTGCGCAAGGAGCTCGAGAAGTCTCTGAGCCCGCCTCCGGCGATCTGGAGGAGATGGTGATTGGCTTGCTCTCGATGGCTGAACTCTTCACGGCAGCACGCAATGGCGAAACACCGGTGCTGGGTGTGGTTGCCGCTCTGGGCCTGGCGGCCGCGGAGCTTGCCCAACCGCGGTAACACGCGAGCCTCGTGGAGTTATGGACTCGGTCTAGATGGACCTAATACAACTTGGCGGATGTGGCTCGAGAGTTCTTGGGTGGTGTCGGGCATCTTGCCCGATAGTCCGACCCAATCGAACCGAATACTATCGGGCAAGATGCCCGACACCACCCCGCTATCCACCGTGC
>JBJXFJ010000456.1:0-2733 GCA_046154735.1 Chloroflexota bacterium
CGCCGCTTTGGATGTTCCCCCAGTCCAGTTCGGGGGATTTCGGGGGATAAGGAAAGCGGCGCTCCCGCACGCCGCGCTCCACAGCGCTAGCGCGCACTAAATCGTGCGCGCCCAGAGGGAGAGGCCGAGACTGACGCCTGCAAATGATGGACGGCGTGCGTGTGTCCAGAGACAGGATTCTGTTGCCCCGTCGTCTTCGCCTGCCTACAATCACTTCACGCTGCGTAGCGCGGAAAGCGGCCGGCGGTGCTAAGGGAGCAGCCATGAGTCTCGGGCGCGGGCCCTTTCGGATCGGCGTTGATATTGGCGGAACGTTCTCGGATTTCGTCATTCTGGACGAGAGCTCCGGGCGGCTGGACGTGCTCAAGGTTCCGTCCACACCCGCCGACCCTTCAGAGGCGATCCATGACGGCTTGCACCGGCTCAGCGAGGCCGGACTTCCGCGCGGTTCGGTGCAGTTCTTCTCCCACGGAACCACCATTGCCACCAATGCGCTACTCGAAGGCAAAGGCGCGGTCACAGGCCTGCTGATCACACGCGGGTTCCGCGCCGTGCAGGAAGTGCAGGATCAGACGCGCGGCTCCGGGCCGTCCATTTACGACTTCTTCTTTGAGCGGCCACCAATGCTCGTGCCCCAGGAGCGCACGGCCGAGGTGACGGAGCGGGTGGATTTCCACGGTGAGGTGGTGACGCCCATCGATCGCCAGACGACCCGCCTCGAAGTGCAGCGTTTGCTCAATGCGGGTGTGGAATCATTCGCCGTGTGCCTCATCTTCGCATTCATGAACCCAACGCATGAGCAGGCGGTGCGGGACATCATTCTGGAGCTCCAGCCGGAGGCGCGCGTCTCGCTTTCCAGCGAGGTGCTGCCAATGATCCGCGAGTGGTTCCGACTCTCCACGACGCAGGTGAATGCCTATGTGGCGCCGCGCCTGCATCGCTATCTGCGCCAGATGGAGCAGCGGCTGGATGATGGCGGCATCGTCACGCGGCAACGCTACGTCATGCAGTCCAACGGCGGCGTAACGTCATTTGGCAGTGCCGCGGATCGGGCGGTGACCACGGTGCTCTCGGGTCCCGCCGCCGGAGTCATTGCCGGAGCACGGCTGGCCGAGGTTTCCAGCTTTCGCAATGTCATCACCTTTGATATTGGTGGAACCAGCACGGATATCGCTCTTGTGGACGGCGGAATCCCCATTGAGACCACCAGCGGCCGCGTGTCAGGATACGATGTGGCCGTGCCCGTGCTGGACATCAATACCATCAGCGCCGGTGGCGGCACTGTGGCCTGGGTGGATGAGGTGGGCTCGCTCCACTGTGGCCCCAGGAGTGCCGGGGCAGACCCCGGCCCCGCGTGTTATGGCAAGGGCGGAACCGATGCGACGACGACCGATGCCAACCTACTGCTGGGATATCTCTCCCCCAGCTACTTCCTGGGCGGTCGGGTAGCGCTGGATCCGGCCCGTGCCCATGAGGCCATGCGCCAGAAGGTGGCCGAGCCGCTAGGACTCTCCGTGGACGAGGCCGCCGCGGGCGTCATCCGCCTCATCAATGTGGAAATGGCCCAGGGTGTGCGCACCGTTTCTTCGGAGCGCGGCTACGATCTGCGCGATTTTGCGCTGGTTGCATTCGGTGGCGCCGGGCCATTGCACGCCGGCGAGCTCGCTGTGGAGCTGGGCCTGCCGTGCGTGATCGTGCCACGCTATCCTGGACTCACCTCGGCATTGGGCCTGCTCATGTGCGACGTCAAGCATGACTACGCTCGCTCCCGCCTGGAGCCACTGGATCAGGTGGATCCGGGCGCCGCTGAACGTGTCTTTGACGAGCTCGATGCCCAGGCCATGGCTGAGCTGCAGGCCGAGGGTTTCACGGCTGGCGACGTGCAGCTCACCCATCAGCTTGATGTTCGCTACGCCGGCCAGGGTTATGAACTGCGCGTGGACGTGCCGCCCGGGCCAATCACACCGGCGACGTTGAACGTCGTAAGGGGCGCGTTTGACGACCTGCATGAGCGGCTCCACGGTCACCGGGCGGAAGGTGCCCCCGTGGAGGTGGTCACCTACTGGACCATCGGCCTCGCCCGGGTGCCCACCGTCTCCCTTGAGCCGCGCGCCAGGAGCGGTACTGATGCAGCCATCGCCCGGAAAGGGACACGCCGCGCCTGGTTTCGCGACCTCGGCTGGGTGGAATGTCCGCTGTACGAGCGCGAGCGCCTCCAGCCAGGCGCGCGCCTCAGTGGACCGGCCATTGTGGAGCAAGTCGATTCAACGACCGTGGTGCATCCCGGCCAGGAGCTCGAGGTGGATGCCTATGACAATATGCTGATCTGGGTACACGGCAAGCCCAACGCGTCCATTCAAACCCAGACCGAGGTGACGGTATCGTGACCCAGACATCGGAGATTCAGACCAGCCTGGTAAACCCCATTGACCTCGCGGTCATTGAGAGCTGCATCAACGGGATCGTCCGTGAGATGCAGAATTCGCTCTATCGCACCGGCTACTCCACGGCCATCCGCGAGTCTCAAGATGCAAGCTGCGGCATACTCACCAATGACGGCCGCCTGGTGGGCCAGGTGGCGCAGGTGCCCACGCATATGGGCGCCTACCCCGCCATCATCCGTGGTCTGCTGGATCGCCACTCCCTCAGCAGCATGCATCCCGGCGATACGTTCGTCATGAATCACCCCTACTTCGGTGGCAACGCTCACGTCCCGGATGTGGCCGTGGTGAC
>JBJXFJ010000460.1:0-6339 GCA_046154735.1 Chloroflexota bacterium
AGGGGGTGGCCGCAGAGGAAGGTCGGCACGTGATGAAGTCGGTGTTGCGCTGGTTCACGCCGCTCATCTCGTTCATACCGCTCTTCCAGAGTTGGTGGTTTCCTCCCTGGAGGCAGTACCGTCGCGCACATGACCTGTTCTCGACATTCGTCACGGTTCGCTTGGCCGAGCGCGGTGCACAGGGAGGTGACGCGCAAGACGTCCTGGGGCTCATGATGTCGGCGCACTATGACGATGGCAGCTCGATTACGGATGATGAGATTCGCGACGAGCTGCTGACCGTTCTTCTGGCAGGTCATGAGACAACGGCCGTGGCGCTTTCCTGGGCAATCTACGAAGTGTGGCGCCACCCTGACGTGCTCCAGCGTCTGCGCCATGAGCTGGATGCGCTTGGGCCCCAGCCGGACCCGGATTTGATCGCCAAACAGCCGTACTTGAGCGCGGTCTGTGATGAGACGCTGCGTTTGCATACGATTCTGACCGAGGTGGCGCGCCTGGCCCGCGTCCCGTGTGAGCTGTTTGGCTACACCATTCCGCCGGGGGTGGGTGTGGGCGTGGGCATCTGGGCGATCCACCATGATCCAGAGCTCTACCCCGCCCCGTATACGTTTCGGCCTGAGCGATTCCTGGAACGCTCCTTCGGCCCGTTTGAATTTCTACCGTTTGGTGGTGGGCACCGCCGCTGTCTGGGCGCGGCGCTGTCTGACTATCAAATGCGACTTGTGCTGGCCATGATCGCAACCAACTGGGACCTGGCGATTGAAGGCGAGGATCAGGATGCTCGGCACAATATTGGGATGGGACCGAAGCATGGAGTCCGCGCGCGGGTCCTTGGGCGTCGTCGTGCACACTGAGATCAGACAAGCGGCAGCTTGCGGGCGCCTTCGAGATCGACCGGTTTGGATGATGTGGAGAATGAGGCAGCCTCAGCTCGTTGGGGCGCAGCGAATATGCCCTCAGTAGTCGATGTGCCGGTCGGCCTCCCCCCTGGACCAGGCAGAAACCCCTGGTATGCGTGGGCGTATTTCTCCCGGCCTCGCGAATTCTACTCAGTGATGCGCCGAGATTTTGGGGAATTTGCGACCGTCCAGGCTACCGAGGCGAAGCTGGTGTGCGCGCTCACGCCAGAGACCGCTCGACAGGTGCTCGCGGCGAACCCCGATGACTATGAGGCCTTCTTGAAGGGCGCGTTTACGGGTCTCGTTGGCGCAGGCTCACTGTGGGTGCTCGATGGCGCTCGCCACCGACTTGAACGGCGAGTCCTCGCGCCCGGGTTCCACGCTCAGCGCGTTCAGGGTTATGCACGGATCATCCAACGACTTACTCTGGCGCATCTCGATTCCTGGGCGCCCGGCCAGTCATTGCGAGCGTACGACGCCATGATGGATATCACCCGCGATGTCATCCTCCACGTAGTGTTTGGCCTGGAGGAGGGGCGGACTTTCAATGACGGGCGCCGGATTTTGACCGAGCTCTTGCATGTCAGCAACCCGTGGGTCGCGCATTTCGCAGGGTTACAACGCTCTTGGTTTCCCCCGTGGTCAAAGGTCATCCGCTCCAAGCAAGAGCTTTCCGAGTTCTTGGCCGGAATGATGCTGGACCGTCGAGCGCGCTCGGATGAGCGCTCGGACGTGCTTGCCTTGATGATGGCGGCAAGGTATGACGACGGCCAGCCGATTCCTGATGACGAGATTAGTGCTGAGATACTCACGATCCTTGTCTCAGGCCATGAGACGACGGCCGTGGGTCTCTCCTGGGCCGTCTATGAGCTCTGGCGGCACCCGGCGGAGCTCAGGCGGTTGCGTGACGAGCTGGAGTCCCTGGGGGCGGAGCCGGACCCGTCCGAGCTTGTCCGGATGCCGTTCCTCGCCGCTGTCTGCAATGAGACGCTGCGCCTGCACACCGTGCTAACCGACATTGCCCGAATTGCGCGCAAACCCATGGAGATGTTTGGATATCTGCTACCGGCCGGAACGGGGGTGGGGGTTGGAATCGGTGCGATTCACCAGGACCCCGTGGTCTATCCAGAGCCGGACCAGTTTCGCCCCGAGCGATTCCTGGAGCGCTCTTACAGTGCGTACGAGTTTCTGCCCTTCGGAGGTGGTCACCGGCGCTGTCTGGGGGCAATCCTGGCCGACTACCAATTACGCATCTCGCTTGCCACAATCGTTGCTCATTGGGATTTCGAGATCTTAGCGGACGATTGCGACGTTCGCCATGCCATTGGTACGGGGCCAAAATTCGGCGTGCCTGTGCAAGTCAAGAGGCGTCGTCGTGGGGCTTGAGATTCGAGCATTGGCCGCCGAGCTGCTGATGCCTGACAGGTGGCAGGCAGCTCTGTCTGCGAATAATGGTCTCCAGAGGGGGCCTAGCCTGAACCTGATTTTCCAACAACACATAGAGTACCGACATCGACCCTTTTTGCTCGGTTTCGACAACCTTGCGGTGATGTTGTGACGTTGGTCAACGCGGGGCTCAAAGTCCGCATTGCGCTGGCTACCATTGTTGCTGACTGGAATCTCGAGCCGCTGGGTGAGGATTGGGACGTGCGACGTAACGTTGGGAATGGACCAAAGCACGAGGTGCGGATGCGCGTGGTAGTCCGGCGGCATGTGGCCTGAAACTAGGTTCAGCTGCGTCCCCAAACCGAGTCAAGGTGGAGCACCGGCATGCCATTATTAGGTGGGAAGCGAGTGCTGGTGACCGGGGGCTCCCGCGGAATCGGCGCGGCAATAGTGAGCGGGGCCCTTGAGGAGGGGGCGGACGTGGCGTTCGTTTACCGTAGCGACGTGGATGCGGCCGAAACGTTGTCGCGGCAGATGGAAGTCAGATTTCCGACCCAGAGGTGCCTGGCTGTTCAGTGTGATGTCACCGACACGCTGGGCATGCGGCAAGTAATCCAGGATGTCATTCAAGCGTTTGGGACTGTTGATGTCCTCGTCAACAATGCCGGAATAGCGCGGGAT
This sequence comes from Chloroflexota bacterium, assembly GCA_046154735.1. Taxonomy (GTDB): domain Bacteria; phylum Chloroflexota; class UBA6077; order UBA6077; family JACCZL01; genus CAVXYC01. The sequence continues at coordinate 2,967 of JBJXFJ010000460.1, forward strand.
TCCGCGATTGCCCGGATGGAGCGTGGAGAATGGGACGAGGTCATGGCCACCAATCTCGGGGGCATGTTCAATGCGACCCAGCCCCTGGTGCTGCGCATGGTCAAACAGCGCGCCGGCGCGATCATCAACTTGACGTCCATCGTGGGAATCTACGGAAGCTCCGGCCAGGCCAGTTACGCTACCTCAAAGGCCGGCATCATTGGCTTCACCAAGGCGCTCTCGAAGGAGCTCGCTGAGTTTGGGGTGCGGGTGAACGCGGTTGCCCCCGGCTTTGTTACCACCGACATGATCTCAGGCATGAGCGATGATCGATCGAATTATCTTAAGTCCCGCATACCAGTCGGTCGTCTTGGTACCGTCGACGAAGTCGCCAACGTGGTGTGCTTTCTGGCGTCTGACAAGGCCAGTTACATTACCGGCCAGATCATTCAGGTTGATGGCGGGCTGACCTGGTGATCGAGCAGGTCCCGCCGTGGCTGCGAAGGGTGTTCGTGGCTCACTACGTATCGGCGTTAAGCACGAGCCGGACTCCCGTCGCTGCTCCGGAACAGGGATCATGACTGTGCGGGCTCGCATTGGTCAACCTGACATTTACCGGGCACCATTTCTGGCCGTATATGACTGGTTTGTGCTCGGGTTCATGAACCATGTCATGTGGCGTTGCCCCACGCGCACACTTCTTGCTCAATACGACGCGTATGTCTCAGCGCATCATCTCGATGTGGGTGTGGGAACCGGTTACTATCTTGATCAGTGCCAATTCCCCACCCTTTCTCCGAGTCTCACGCTCCTTGACGTGAGCCCGAGCCCGCTCAAATGGGCCGCCCGCCGGCTGAGCCGATACGAGCCTCGCCTACACGCGACGAGTGTTCTTGAGCCCATTGATCTGGCGGGCGAGCGATTTGATTCGATTGGTTTGAATTACGTCGTGCACTGCCTGCCAGGCAGGTTTCCCGCCAAGGCCGCGGCCTTTCGAAACCTCCGGCCGTTATTACGGCCCGGCGGAGTGCTATTCGGCGCCACCATGCTGGGCAAGGGCGTGCATCGGCATCTGCCGGCGGAGTGTTTCTTCCGAGCATCCAATATGCTCCGCGTGTTCGGGAATCGACATGACGACCTCGGTGCGCTCAAGCAGGCCCTCACCGAGCAATTCAGCCAGGTGGAGATTCGGGTGGTTGGCTGCATGGCATTGTTCGTGGCACATCTGGATGGGGAAGGAGCTCGGATTCTTGAGCGCGATGGAGGTGGTGAACGCACGACCTCACGCTGATAATGGGCATGATGAGCGACGATGTTGCTGGCGCGATGGATGAATGAGGAGAACTCCGATGGCTGACGAAGCACAAGCGAGCACAGGAATGTCCCGAGAAGAGCTGGAGGCTCGAGTGATCGCGCTCGAGGCTGAGCTGAGACGCAAGGATCAGGAGCAGCAACGCGATCGTAACGAGGCCGGTAGCAAGGAGTCTCGGTCGGAGCGAAGCAGCACGGTTGAGTCAACACGCGAGCTTGTGGACAAGACCAACGACGAGGCCCGTCGCCTGGTGCGGGCGGTCACACTGGCCCAGGTGGAAGGACTGCGCACCTTTGCCGATGCCCTAGGGACATTTGCGGACGAATTTTCGCGACGACGCCAGGATGACAAAGATTCGCCCTGGGGGTTGCCGAGTGATCTGTATTCTGCACACCTCAAGGCCGTTGAAACAGCGCTTGAGATTCCTGAGCGCGCCAGCGAGGCCTTTAGGGAGAATTATCGAACAAAGGACGAGAAGCAGACGGAAGACAAGCTCTGACGATCGTTCAGCGCCCCCCGGATCAGACGGTCCTATGATTCGCTCCGCCCTGCTTGATCTCAGACGCCTGTGGATCGTGCTCTGGGTACTAGCGAAATTCGGTCTGGTCCTGCGCATCCGTGATCATTTTCACGTTGCCACCGGTGTAGCCCAGGGGAGCAGTGCTGCCGGCGTGCGGATGCGCCGGGCATTTGAGGAGCTGGGTCTGACTTACCTCAAGGTTGGTCAGTATCTGGCCATGCGTCACGACATCGTCCCTGGCGACATCTCGCGCGAGCTCCATAAGCTCTTTGAGCGCATCACGCCCGCGAGCTTTGATGAGGTCAGGGCGGTCATTGAGGCGGAATTCGGACGACCGCTAGGCGACGTCTTCGCCGAATTCGATCGGGAGCCGATCGCCGCTGCCTCGGTGGCGCAGGTCCATGGGGCGATGAATGCTCAGGGGCACCGCGTTGCGGTCAAGGTTCAGCGCCCACACATTCAAGAAATTTTTCGTTCCGATATCCGAAATATTCGCAGGCTGGCTGCGCTTGTTGATGTGACGGGCGTGTACGGAACGCTTTCCATGCGGGATCTCGTGGATGAGTTCGCGACCTGGACGGAGTCCGAGCTCGACTTTGAGCTTGAGGGGGCCATGGCGGACCGATTGCGCGAGAACACACTCCCATTTGAGCATGCCCCGCTGATTTACTGGGAGCTAACGACTCCGCGCGTCCTCACAATGGAGCTCATTGAGGGCCTCAGCTTGGCTGAGATTAGCCGCCTCTTTGATGCTGGAGGTGAAGCCGAGGTCCGTTCTCACCTGCCCAATCTCAACTTGCGGCTGGCCCTTGAGCGGCTGTCGGTGGCCTGCTTGCATCAGCATTTTGACGTGGGATTGTTTCACGGGGATCCGCATCCCGGTAACGTGATCATTCGCGACGATAACACGATTGTGTTTGTGGATTTCGGCATCTTTGGGGAGCTGACGCTGCACGAGCGGACGTTTCTGCGACGGCATGTCGAGGCGACCGCAACAGGGAACATCGCCGAGGGTGTCCGTCAGTATATGATGCAGTTGCAGCCGACCGCTGAATCGGATGAGCGCGCGTTTCGCCTGGAAGCGGGCGAGGTGTTGGGCCGGTGGTACCAAGCCTCCCGGCAGATTGAAACGTCACCCGTGGCGGAGCGCCACCTCGGCCGATATGCTGGAGAGATGCTGGAGCTGGTACGACGTTATCATCTGCGCATGGGCTTGAGCACCTTGATATTCTGGCGCGCTATGGAGGCGCTAAACTCAACGGCGCTCAGATTTCCCGAGCATTTTGACCTTCTCGAGTCCACACGATCCTATTTCGAGCCTGCTCCTGAAGAGATCGTGGAGCGGCTGATCAAGATTGGCGTTGACGCCAGGCGCGCGCTGGCGTTAGCGAGTCTCTTGCGCGATGGTGCGGGGCAGCTATCACATATCCTCACGACGGCGATCGAAGATAGTCGCGAGTGGGCGATCAACCGTGATCAATCCGTTCAGGACTATGGCATCAGCGATCAGCGCACACGTGCTGCTGCCATGGTGTTGGTTGGAATCTCGCTGGCCCTGGTCG
>JBJXFJ010000461.1:0-4132 GCA_046154735.1 Chloroflexota bacterium
GTAGCGGGCGGATTTTTCTTGCCAGGCATGTCGATTCCTTCGGTTGAGAACTGGAGCATGCACGGAAATTCAGGAGCCCCCGGACGATTCGGTCCGGGGGCTCCTGCTCTGCGCTCGTGAAATACCCTGGTTATGGTGCGATTTTTCGTACCGCGATCCCGTGGGGATCGGCGGGTGAGTCCGGATTCTGCTGGCCTATCGGTACGAATGACAGGGTTTTGCCCATGCTGCCACCCTGCTCAACCTGGATGACTGCCACGCCCGGTGTTACACCCGTGGCGGGCATGCCGCCGGTATTTGGTTTTGGTCCACGGAGTGTCAGGAAGACGAGGGTTCCGTCGGGGTTGACATCCATAAGATCCGGTGCCACGCCGGCATCGGTGATGGTGTGGATGATGTCTCTAGTCTCGGTGTCGATCACAATGATCGTGTCTTTCTCACCGCGGTTTGCCATCCAGAGGTAGCGCCCGTCGAGTAAGAGCATACCGTGCGCATCGGTACCATACTCCGAGGTGCTCTTGCTCCAGAGCAGATCGTCCGTCTTCGCATCAAACAGGTATAGGTCGCTGCTCGTAGCGGTGCCGGAGTTGATCCAGACTCTATCTCCCTGGACGATGCCGCCACATCCGGCTGGGGCGACCTCCGCCTTCGAGTAACTGCGAATGACTTGCATGGGGGATGCGGCGGTATCCACCACGTAGAGTCCACCACCCCTCAGTGTCACGTACGCCTTGCTCGTGCCAACGTACATCACGGGGCAGATCGGCGCGTTGTCAGGATGCGCTTCATCCTCAAGTGCCTTAAGATCCAGATCGGCCGCCGCGTCATGGGTAAAGGTCTCAGCCGCGAAATCAGCCTTGATGCGTGCGAGTTTCTTACCATTCTGGTTCGCGGCAAGGATCCACGTGTCATCAGGTGAAGCGATTGCGCCGTGTGCTTGCTCACCGACATCAATGCTGCCTACGACCGTTCGATCTGAACCTCGAATGACGTACACATGACCGCTGGCTACGTTTGCCAGAATTGCATGGGAGCCGGCTGTGTTGAACATGAGCAAGTGCGGCCGGACGCCGGGCCCATCACCAATCCCGGCAGCCTTCTCGCTCAGGATCACAACGTCTTTCGGCTCAGTCCAGTTGGGTGCCTGCCAGATGTAGAGCCGATCGCCCCCGAGCTCCACGTTTGCCTGGTCAACTGCCCAGACCTCGTAGTCCTGCGAGTGTGCCGGGATTGTGCTGGTCAGCACTGTGGCTATGAGTGCGATCGCAATACTTAGGTATCGTGTCATTGTATCCCCGTCGTTCTGTTCAAAGTCGGTCAATGGCGCCAATACTTGATATTTCCGACCTTAAACATCGAGATTATTGAAAGAGAATATCGCCACGCTCAGACAATGTCAATGCTGGCGATTGATCGGTACGTGTTCAGATTCCACGGGACGAATGTTCACAGCGGTGACTTGGAGACGCAGAGTTACTTCGTCGTTCTCTCCGGGTCTCTGAGTCTCTGCGGTAAGCATTCCTCGAGCCGTGAGCAGTTACATGGTGGGGTGTGATCGAGTGCTTCAGTCGCTAGCCGGTCGAATAATCTGGCCCATCTTCGCGTCATTGTTCATCCCGACATTGGCACTGATGGCCGGCGCCACCCTTCTGCCCCGTGCCGATGCAGCCGAGCTAGCCGGCGTGATTTTCCTGCCCAGGGACGCTCGGTTGATGAGCCTCGATATGATCACAGGGCGTGAGTATGTCATACCGATCGATGGCGAGGGAGCGATTGGGGACGTTGCAGGCTCAAGCGATGGCTCGCTCCTGGCGTTAAGTCGGTTGGCGCGTCGACAGGATGGCACGCTGGGCCGCGATATCAACGTTTTCCCTCGACTGGGTGGACCGACTGAGCGTGTGATTGAGCATGACAGCCAGCGTGTTTACCTGGGGAGTCCAGCGATATCGCAGGACAGCCGGACCGTGCTATTCGATCGACAGGACGCAAGCCGTCCGCCTTCGGAAGCACGAGTGGAACAAGTATCGCTCGTGGATGGTTCGCGGCGCGTGGTGGCGCTTAATGCGCGTGCCCCCTCTCCGCAACCAGACGGATCACTTCTCGCATTTGTGCGTTGGGGAGCTGTGGAATCGCTGCTTGTGCGGGACCGAGCCACTGGAGCTGAAACGGCAATTGTGGACTCGCGGTCCTTTCTAGCCATCGCGTCACCAAAGTTTGCGCCTAACGGCGATTGGATTGCGTTTTCCGCGGTGAGCGAGGTGAGCGCCCATCGTCCATTTCTGGCGATTGGCTCTGGGAGATTTGGTCGCGATCTGGCAAGTCCGAGCCGCCATGGATTTCCCTGGGAGGTGTGGCGAATCCGCCCGGATGGCACTGAGCTTCAGCGGCTGACTGAGCTGGGCGAGGATGAGCCAACGGTTGCCTGGTCACCGGACGGTGACCTGCTGGCCGTGTATGGTGGGTTGGGCCTGACACTGGTGGACCCTATGGGCGGCCGCTCACCGCTGCTCATCGCGTCGGGCGGATTTGGTGGTATCGGCTGGTTGCCGGCCAGGTAATCGTGCTCGATCAGTTTGACAAGTTTCCGACTGGGCTTTCCGTTCGGACTTGGGCGCACTATCCTTTCCCCATCTGTTGAGTGAGGTCTGGCAATGAGCACGGAATTCATGGGCGACCCCGGCATGCCCCAGGCGCAGCGGCTAAAGGGCAAGGTGGCCATCATCACGGGGGCCGGCTCTCGACCGGCGGCCACGGATCAGCCGATCCTGGGGAATGGCAAGGCAATGGCTATCCTGTTCGCCCGTGAGGGTGCCAGAGTGGCGATTCTGGATGGCCAATTGGAGTGGGCCGCAGAGACCCAGCGGATCATTGAGAGCGAGGGCGGCGAATCGCTGCTCATTGATGCTGATGTGTCCAATGAGGATTCGTGCCAACGCGCGGTTGAGCGGACCGTGGAAGCGTTTGGCGGCCTGCACGTGCTGGTGAATAATGTGGGCATCACCGGCCCGGCTGGCACAGCCGTTGAAGTGGATATGGCTGCCTGGGATCAAGCTATGCGTGTCAACGTGGCCTCCATGGTCATGATGTCAAAATACGCGGTGCCGCGCATGATTGAGGTGGGCGGTGGTTCTATCATCAACCTGTCATCTATGGTGGGAATCGAAGGCGGCCACCCGAGCCTCCTGTATCCCACGTCCAAGACCGCGGTTATCGGTCTCACACGCAGCATGGCGGCACATCACGGGACCAGCGGGGTGCGGGTCAACGTTATTGCCCCTGGAATGATCTATACGCCCATGGTGGCGTCGCGCAACATGACCGACAATCTGCGTCAGGCGCGTCGTTCAGGTTCGTTCCTCAGAACGGAGGGATATGCCTGGGACGTGGCACTGGCCGCGGCATTCCTGGCGAGTGACGCCTCGCGGTGGATCACTGGAGTCGTGCTGCCGGTGGACGCCGGAACTACCGCCGGAAAATCGGAGCCGCTCTCGCCGAGATCGGATGCGAAGCCGCTCCCGGGTTTTGGATCTAAGCAGTAGCCGTTCCGCCCGTTCCGGGGGTTTTCCGGAGTATGAAGCTTTCCCAGATTGCTGGTCGGATTCAATGGACCATGGGGCAATCCGGGGCCGACCCGGTTCCGCGGTTAAGATGTAGCGTGCGAGCTCTCGGACCGTTCGCACTGAGATTTATTTCGGGGGGATGTCATGGTTGTTGCCACGGATCGATTGTTGTACATCGGCACTGAGCGCGGGCTGTTTGAAGCGACGCCACGTGGTGATTCTTACGAAGTCACCAGGCTACCTCTAGAAACGCAGGGGGTCATGCGCACCCCCATTGTTGTTGATCGCGATGACCCACGTAGACTGTATGCCGGGACAACTAAGGATGGCATGCTGGTTAGCGAGGATGCTGGCCGATCCTGGCGGGAGATCAATCGCGGACTCATCTATAAAGAGGTCTGGTCCATCGTTCAACATCCGGTGACGGGTGAGATCTATGTGGGGACTGGGCCCGCCTCCGTCTTCAAGAGCACGGATCGCGGCGAGTCCTGGCAGGATGCCGAGCAGTTTCGCACCATGCCTGAGTCGATTGATTGGACATTCCCCCGTACCCCGCACGTTGCCCATGTGAA
>JBJXFJ010000464.1:0-5117 GCA_046154735.1 Chloroflexota bacterium
TCGGGCCCTACACCGGCGGCGCTGATCCACTCCCAGAAGGCCTGCTGGTCTCGATCGCTGATGGGCATCACGCGTCCCCAGCGACCGCTCTCGGCAGCAGCGTGATGAACAGACGCTTTAGCTCCTCGGTGCTCAGGCCTCGGTCCGCCGCCCAGTGCGCTTGCGAGCCCTGGGCGATCACCGCGCCCGGAATCTCGGCGTCATCCACAGTCACGCGGGTGTCCGCGGGCCAGATCGAGCTGTGCGAGGGAGCACCATTGGGCCGCCGTGGGAGAACGCGGATCTCCATGTTCCACAGGCCATCCTCCCGGCCCTCCGCGGTGATGTACACGTCCTGTGGCGCAGCCGCGTCACCCTGAGGCAGAGACCAGAAACTCAGTCGCTCGCCCGTGGTGGCCGGGGCTCCGGTCAAGATTCGCGTCACCTGCTCATGAGCCGCCGTTGCATCGTCTGGTCCCCGTGACGTGCTCAGGCCGCCGCGTTGGGTGCTGACCGCCAGGGGGCGACGGGGCGTCAGGGCCAGGAGCAGCAGTGGCAGGCGCATCTGCTTCGGAGCCACGGCATGCTGCACGTGCGCCGCGTCCCGGGCCAGACGATCCACCAGGGCCAGCGCCCTCTGGCCCACCAGCGCCGCGCACTCCCGTACCAAGGACCAGGGATCGGGTGATGCGCTCACCGCCGCGGGTTCGGGCGATCGCTGCATGGCCTCAGCCAGCACGGCCGCTGTGGCGTAGTTAGCGAACTCGTCTTGCAGGTCGGGTTCGTCGGCAAGTGTGGCGTAGAACTGGCGCATCCAGGGATCATCGAACTGGGTGAGCCCGTCCCGGAAGGCCCGCTGGGCTCGCGCGAAGTCCGCGTCCGGATCAACCTGCTCAACGGACGCGTGGCCCTCCCACCCCTTCAGGGTGGCGTGCAGGCAGCGCGCCTCGATGGCCTCGAGAACCCTGGCGTACCAGGCGTCCCAGGCGCGCTGCATTGCGTCCTCGGAATGTGCGCCTGGATTGCCGGTCGACTTATCGTGTATGTCAGAGGATTGCATGGTCTGTGTCCTTGATAGTAGCGTGGTGAGGGCACCTCGTCGAGCATTCATGGGGTTTACGCGGACCCGTTGTCCTTCCCGCTCAGGATCCCGTCGCGCCGTTTCAAGAGACGGGCATGGTGCGCCTGCGCTTGAAGCGGAGTCATCTCCAGACGCGCCGCGCCTTCCTGGATAGACAGGCCGTCCATCTCCATCAACCGGTAGAGCCGCCAGATAGTGTCTTCGAGCTGCACGGCCATCGTCGCGTGATGCCAGAGCGGATCGGCTTTGCGGGCATCCGCGGAGCCCAGGCACAGGCCCTCGACCCGCGCACATTCGTCGCGCGTCAGCCGGTGGACCAGTCGCTTCAGCGTATGTTGCGAGCGTGTCGTTTGCCTCCGCACGTTGATTTGAGTGTCCCCAAGCCGTGCCGCGATCTCGGCGTACGGCATCTCCCAGATGAACCGCATGAGCTGGAGCTTGCCGTCGCGCTGAGGCAGGAGCTCCAGCATACCCAGCAGCAGCTCCTTGTCCCGCGCAAACTCCTTGAGGTCTGCCGATGGTAGGATCGCGTCCGGCTGCTGGCCGCGGGCCACGATGTCCTCAAAGGAGATCCCCCGCACCTCGGCCAGTTTGTCCCCCGACACCATGGGTGGAGCCTTGCCAGACCGGCGGTAGCCATCCATGATGGTCGTGTAGACGCTGCGCTTGTGATAGGCGAGCGGGTCGCGCACCGGCTTGATCTCGTCCGTGGGATCCTTCGTCTCCTCCAGTTTGATGGTGGCATCGGTGACGGCTTTACGCTTCTCGTCCACGGTGGCGCGGAACGGCCGGGCCACGGCCAGCAGCTCCCTCTCATGCTCTGCCTGCTGCTTCAGCCAGAAGCCTTGGCCAGGGTTCTCTACCTCGGGCAGTCGCTCCGGTGTGCCCATGGGACTCACTCCTCCCTCGCCCCAGCGCGACACTGCACCGGGGCACCTACCATCAATGACGCACAAGGCCCGGGCGTGGGACATCGGGGCCCCTAGCGCCAGACGAGGACGCGGCAGGTGTGGATATCCGGCCCGGCCGTGATGCCGAACTTGACCCAGATCTCAGTGGCGCCGCGCTCCGGCAGGTCCAGATCGCGTTTGCTGATCGTGGTGGCGTAGGAATGCATGCCGAAGCCGTGATTCTGGGCAGTCTGTACGTTGTAGTCCTGATCGAAGCCAAAGGGCACTGCCTTGCGGACCATCCCTTGTACTTCCAAAGCACTACCCTGAATCGCGTTGAAGAAACCGATGCGGTCCATGGTGGCGCGAATCTCCAGTGAGCCGCCCAGGTCGCGGACGCTCAGCGAGGCCTCCTCAGTAGCACAACTGGGCGGATCCACCGAGGCATGGCTTGTGAACGGATGTGCCAATGAGCTGTCGAGTCCGATGGCCACGAAGGCCAATGCTAGGTGAGTTCGTACGTTAAACATGAGACTTTCCTCCATGATGGTGTGGGCCCGGTCAGCCCCGCACTACACGCTGGGCTGACCGGGGCGAGCCGGATTAGGACGGGCCGGTGAGCCAATCGGTGCCACTGGGGCGCGGGCCCGTGCTGGGCGCCACGACGGTGGGTACCGTCACCGGCGGACGAGCGGGTGCCATGGGCTCCGTGGCCGGCACCGGGCCGGTCAGCCAATCCGTGGGGTGGCCGGGCTTCGGCGCCCAGCCGGTGGCCGTGGCTTGGGGTTGGAGCTTGGTGCGGAGTGCCAGCAAAGACTGGATCATCGGCTCACGCAGGCGGAACAGCTCCGTTCCAGCCTTCCGGGCGATCAGGAGCGTGAGCACCACGCTCAGGATGGCGCCTACCGCCACTACCACCGGCACTAGGGCCGGCGCCATGAGTGCCGTGGCGGTCAGCACCAGCCCGGCCAGGGCGGCCGCGACACCGAAGAACCCTTCCAGGCCGCGCCGGGCCGGCGCCGGCAATGGCCGGACGGCCAAACTCGGGATGGCGCGTACCAGGCAGGCCGTGAGTGCCAGCACCGCGCCCACCGTCATCGGTAGGGCTGGGTGCGTCCCGCTCATGGGCGACGGTATGGCCGTGGCCACGATGGCGCCGGATGCCACCACAATGGGCAGGTCCAGGGCGCGCCGCAGCCCACCCAGCACCGCCACCTTGCCGCCCAGAAGCGAGGTCAACCCTAGGCCGGCCACGGCAGCCAGCCCGCTACTACTGCCCAGCTCCGTCACCGGTGGCTGGACGGCCAGGCCGCCATACGCGCCCAGCAGCGCTAGTGCGGCCAGCGGGATCGCTGGCGCGCACCCGGCGGCCAGGGCTAGGCCACCGGCGCCTAACACTGAGGACAATCCACCGATCAGGGTGGCGCCGGCCTCCTGGAGGGATGGCCCAGCATCCTGCATGGCGGCGATGGTCCAGGCCAGTTGAGTATTCATCTCTGCTTGCATCGTTCGTCTCCTTTGGTTCTCGTTTTGTCTGTTGGGGCGAGTCCGCGGACAACAAGAGTCCGCGGACTCGCCAGCCCTCGCTCCACCTCCTTCCGTGGAGCTAGGCCACGGACTTCAACGCGGTGGGTTCATCAGTCGTTGCCTCCGCTTCGGTCGCGGAGGCGGATGGCGTGCCGGGCGGCTGGGCTTCGGGTGCTTCAGGGCGGCGGCCGAAGAGGCGGTGATTGCCGGTGCGCTCGGCCGTGACCAGGGCGCGGCGGGCCTCGGCCATACCCTCGAACTCCGCGGGATCCAGGTCACCCTGGAAGGCCAGGAAGCCAAAGTGCCCCAGGCCAGGCTGAAAGCGTCCGGTCTTGAGCACACCAGCCTCGCGGGTGCGCAATGCCGCCAGCGCATCGCTGGGTACGAGCTGATACACCACCATGCCGGCCTTCTGATTGGTGGCGCGGCGCGGCGCGCGTGGCAGCGCTTCCCGGGCCAGGTAATCGGCGGCGCGGCGGAACGCATCCCGCGGCGGGCGACCAAGGTGGCGGTGGATGGTCTCCATGAGCTGGGGCACATCGGCCTTGATGGTCACGGTGGGTCGGAGCAAGACCTCGAGCGCATCGGTGAGCGCCTCAGGGCTGGTCAGATCCCCATCCTGGCCGGTGTTGGCCATGCCGCGGGCCACCAGGCTGGTGGCTCCCGGGCGAATCCCAGCGTGCGCGGCGATGAGTAGTCCCGCGGTGCCGGGCGGCAGATCGCTGAGCTCGGCGTCCAGGTCGTCGCGCCGCTGCCGGGCACGGTGGCGGGCCTCCTCGGCGGCGTCGTGTGCCACCACCAGCAGGCGATCGCGATCGTTACTCATCTGGTCGACCACGCCGCTGATGTGCAGGCGGACGTTCTCTACCGCGTCCAGCAACTCCACCGCGCACTGGCGCACGTAGGCCTGGTAGGCGTCCCGCATGGGCTTGAGCGGATCCCAGTCGTCGTCGGCCGCGGGCCGGTCACTGGAGAATCGGCGACACCCGCGCCAGATCACCTCCAGGATACTGGGCGGCGGGGACGCATCGGTGATCACGCCGTCAGTCGTGGGCGCCAGTGCTTGGCGGTGCAGCGTGATCTCCGACTGCAGCTCAGTCAGACAGCGGTTCAGTGCCCGTGCCAGATCGGAGCCCCGCTCGTGCAGCAGGACCCGTTCGCCCAGCGTGCCAGCGGCATCCTCCTTGATCCGTTGCGCGTTGACCCGGACCCTCTGGCTGAATTCCGGATCGCGGTAGATACCACCCATGAGGACCTCGGGTGTCCCCGGCGGGATGGGGCGATACGTCCCATCGGCGTCGCGCTGGAGCGCCGTCTTGATGCGATTGAAATCGATGACCTCGCGCTCCACCAGCAGGTCGCGGGCGGTGCTCTCGGTGTTGGGGGTCGATGAGTGCATGAACCAGTCTCCCTTCAATGCATGCCCGGCGCGGGACTCATCCCGCGCCGGGTGGCTTCCATCTATGCAGACGCGGCGGTGCCGGTGTTTGGGACCGGATCCTGCGCGCCGGTGCTCTCCAGGACCCGTGCCACACGCTCGGACAGCACGGCCGGGCGCAGCAGTGAGTCCAGGTGGAGCGGGGCATGCGCGCCGGCCACCGTGACCCACGGGGTGGAGGCCTGGCCGCCCTCCAGCGCCA
>JBJXFJ010000469.1:0-6253 GCA_046154735.1 Chloroflexota bacterium
TCGGGCATCTTGCCCGACAGTGAAAAACGTACCGCGCGGCGACGAGCGGGAATGCACCTTACTGTCGGGCAAGATGCCCGACACCACCGAGTACATCCAACCCACAATCGATGATTGACAGAGCACCAGTGTACACGAGTCCAGACGCGTTGCCGAGACGGACCGTCAAGGGGCGGCCATGGCTGATCCCCGGGTGGGCCCATTCAGCATGAACCGCACCCGGACGGAGTGTGCCTCCTGGATGAGGCAGGTGCCGTTACGGCTGACGGCCGGAGAATGCCAGCATTCGGTCTTGAATCGAGGCATCAGCGGAGACCTGAACCTCTTCACCGAACGGTTTCCCGGGACCACGTCGCTCAGGCGACATGAGCATGTTCAAGGTGGCGAGACCAGCCTCGGCTAGATGATCCTCAATGCTGTGAGCGTGCCCGATGGCCTTTGCCAGATCAAAGGTATGCAGGAGCTGATCGATGAAATTGATTTGAATTGCAACACTCCCGGGCAGTGCACCGAGGGGGAGTGTGACCGTCTGCTCGAGCGCTCCCTCTTTCCCCCAACTTGCAATTGCCGCCGCGGCGGCGCCCGCGTACGTGCTTGCCGGGTCGTTCCCCACGAGATCAGTCGGTTCACCATACGACGTGATAGCTTCGCCGCCGGCGGCCGTGGCAAACATGAAGCACACGCCGGTCATGTGGTTAGCCAAAGCCTTCACATCCCATTCCGTGCACGGCGTGGGCTTGGCGGAATCGTCCGGAGTGACGTTTTTCATCATGGCGGTGGCACCATCGAGCGCGCGCTGAAGATTATCGATCGAGCTCATCCCAGCCTCCTGAGTATCCATGCCGACGGTTTGCCGGCTCAAGCGTAAGTATCTGCTAACACTAGAAAGCAAAGCAAGGTCTTTGTGGGCCGCGAGGAGTCTACCGATGGGTGTCACGGTCGTTGTTCACTATCCGGTGCTCTGGCGAGCTTCGGAGTTCGGCAGATCCGCGAGCCAGGCTTCAATCTGGGTCTGGGATCGCAAGCGGAATACCGCGTGGCCTCGTTTCGCATAACGCTCCAGCAGCACGGGGTATTCCTCCTGGCGTTGCGGATACGTCTTGATCAACCAGAGGAAGATCGAATCGCGGGAGAAGAGCTGTGTCCAGAGTCGCTCGCGATTCCCGTTCCAGAGCTCCTCACCGGTGAGCAATCGCCGCACTGTTCGCATGACAAGGCGCCCGAGCGTGGTCCAAAACGGAAGATCGATCCAGATGATGGTGTCGGCGCGATCCAGCGTCAATGGTCGGGCGAGGCTGTAGTTCCCGTCAGTCACCCAGCCATCGTCCCGAACCGCCTGGGCGATGCGCTGGAGAAAGATCTCAGGTGGCGCTTCAGTCCAACCTGGGTCCCAATGGAGAGCATCAAGCTCAACGTAACGGAGCCCAAGCCGTTCCGCAATCGCCCGGCCAAGTGTGGACTTGCCTGACCCGGTGGCTCCGATGATGCAGATGCGCCGCATTACGCCGAGCTATGAGTGATGAGTGATGAGTTCCGATTGTTACTACCACTCATCACTCATCAATCGAGTTCAGCCCCAGACTTGCCGGGCGGTCTCCAGGAGCACTTCCAGCTTTCGCCACTGGGCATCCTCACCCACCGTGATGCCACCGATTCCCGAGGCGAAGCCGCACTGGGGGCTGATCGAGAGCTGCTCCACGGGCAGGTATCGTGAGGCTTCTTCAATGCGGCGTTTCAGCTCGTCAACGGTCTCTACGTCACTTCGCTTGGTGGACACCAGTCCCAGCACCGCAATGCGATCCTTGGGAATGAACCGAAGCGGCTCAAAGCTCCCGGAGCGCTCATCGTCGTACTCCAATAGAAACCGCTTGTGATTGAGCTCGGTGAAGAGGCGCTCCGCAATGGCATCGTAATACCCCTCGCGGTGCCACTGAGCAATCACTTTCCCGGTAGCTGGGTCGATGGTCCGTGAGTTGCCCTTGCAGATGTGAATGCCGAACTCTACATCTGGGAATCCCGCGATCAGGGCATTGTCCGCTGCAATGGACCGCGTGAGATTCTGCTCCGGATCTTCGCCGCGGGAACGCATCCGCTCCATCGATGGTGCATCCACGTAGGCGGTGTAGCCCGGGGCGTCGATCTGGACGTAGGGGCAGCCCGCCTCGGCGAGGCCCTGGATCATCTGGCGCTCTATAGACACCACGTCGTTCACAAAGTCGTCCAGCCCCTCATAGACGGAGAGTGATTGCTCCCAGCGGAACCGCTGGGCCACACGGTCCGGACCAATGATGGCGACCTTGACCGCCTGCGTGGTGGCCTGGCTGGCAAACTGATACTCATCCAATGGGACGTTGTGGGTGAGGCGCAAACGCTCCACAGCGGGTTGGCGGGTGCTGATGGGCCGACCCGGTGCATCGATTCCAGTTTCCACGCGGCCTGATCGTGCGCGCTCCTCCTCGGAGCGAGTGGGATTGGCGGACTTCGCCTCAAAACCGCTAACGGCCTGACCAAAGCTATCCTGGAAGCCCTGTCGACGAAATTCACCATCCACGGCAATGGGGAATTGCATGCTCTGCTGCCGCGCCAAGGCCTCGTTGATGGCGCGATCCTGGAGGACGCGTAAACCGGCGTCATTCAACGCGCCCCGCTCATGCTGCTCGAATGCGTCCACAAGCTCCGTCGGGCGGATGAGACTGCCGATTTGATCTACGCGATGCCATGCGGGCATCTGGGGTGTTGCCATGTTGATCACCGACTTTCCTGGATAGTGTTACCTGCCTGAGTTACACACTGGAGTGTAGCCGAGCCATGAGTTAGGCGAGTCCTGATGCCCAGATGACTGGTGCTGAGCCGTTGTCACAAAGGGGATTGATTCCGATTGAGCCAGGTGGCGACATCCTCAAAAGAGGTGGCTACGAGCCCGTCGCGTTCTATTGTCACATGGCTGAGCGCGGGGACTTCACGATCAATCCGGATCACCTGCCAGCCGGCACCCTGGGCGGCGGCGACCTCTGCGGCGTTATCCGTGAGAAAGAGACAGCGTGACGGGTGAAGACCAAGAGTTACGGCAATGCCGGTGTAGGATTCTGTGACCACTTTTGCTCCCGCTCGCGTATCAAATACGTCGTGGAAAAGCGGGAGAAGATCACCGGAGCTAGTGTGACGAAAGAGTAGCTGCTGGGCGTCCACACTGCCGGATGAGTAGACACAGAGCAACTTGCCTTGCTCATTCCATGCCTGCAGAGATCCGGCGACGTCTGGAAAGATGGGCGCAACGAACGCTCCGTTTTCGTACGCCTCGCGCCAGACGAATCCTTGCAATGCCTTCAGTGGCGTCGCCTTGTGATCCTCATCGATCCACTGGATAAGTCTGGCACTGAGCAATTCCAGCGGAAAATCTCCCTCGCCCAGAAGCGCGCGCGCCTCGGCCAGTGCATGGGCTACCTCGGGAGCATCCTGATTCGCGGCAATAAACGCGGGGAGGTGCTCACGCGCATAGGGAAACAGTACGGTCGTCACGAAGGAGACTGGTGTTACCGTCCCCTCGATATCGATGATGATCGCTCGTATGTTGGCCCGGTCCACGCGTCAGTGATTCACGCTGCTCACTTCCCGCTGGTACAGGGGGAAGCGGGTTGTGATGTTGCTCCCGGTGTAGGTGGCCACCCAGCCCTCGGGCGAAACAAAGATACGAATGGCGGTAAAGAGTGGAGCATCGGATGCGTCAAACCAGTGGGTGGTGCCGCCTGGAACCGAAAGTAGGTCGCCGGCCTCGCAGACGATGAGGTGCACGCGGTCGTTCTTGTGAATGTAGAACGCACCCGAGCCCTCCACAAAGAAGCGCACCTCATCATCGGCGTGGGTATGCTCTTGAAGAAACTTCTCCCGCATGGCGGCGCGGTCTGGGTGATCAGGTTGCATGCGGACGACGTCGGCGGACCGGTAGCCGCCTTCTTCCATCAACCGCTGGACGTCTGCGCGATACGCCTCTAGCACCGTTTCCTGATCCGCATTCGCGGAGAGCGGGACGCTGGCTGACCATTGCTCGAAGCGAATGCCCAGTGCCTGCAGCTCATTTCCCATGATCTGCCGGTCATGTGTCTGGAGTATCGTCGTGCTCGGGTCGGTATCGTTAAAGATCGTGAGTCGGCTCATCGGTGGCGTCCCTCTTCAAGTTGGAGCTGCAGTAACGCATCGAATGCTTCAAGATGGCGGCGAGTCTCAGCGGCGTCCTCACCCCAGGCATACAGCCCATGCCCAGCAATGAGATAGCCTGGAATACCAGGGTACGTTAAGAACTGTTCATGCACCAGCTTGGCCAGACGATCGACCTGCTGGTCATTGCCAAACACTGGTACTCGGGCCCTCGTCTCGTGCGTTTCGATTCCGCGAAAGGCCTTCAGCAGCTCCCAACCCTCAAGATCGAGATACCCGCGTCCTTCATACAAATGTGACATGATGGTTGAGGTGTGCGAGTGGACGTGAGCCACTGCGCCAATCTCCGGCAGATCGCGGTAGAGCTGGAGGTGCAGGGCTGCTTCGGCTGAACAGCCCGAGGAATGCGGATCGCCCAGTTCGCCAATGTCGACAATCATCACTTGCTCCGAGGTGATCTCGCCCTTGAATCCTCCTGAGGCTGTGATGGCGCAGCGGTTGTCATCAAGGCGCACCGAAAAATTGCCAGAGGTGGCCGGAACCCAGCCCATCCTGCCCGCGAAGTGGGCCAGAAGCAGTGTGTCGGCAATCGCGGCGCGGAGCTGAGAATCGGTTGGTTCCGGATGACGAAGTGTGGGGTTCGTGTGCATGGGCGATGATCCAAATCAAATCGGCTGACTCGTCTTACGGGCCGACTTGAGCCAGGCGAAAAGTGTAGCATGGCGAGATTGCCGACCCCGTGGAGGTGAGCACGGCTGAAGACCTCAATGCCCACCGGCCCGTGGCCTGCCGCGACGTCCTGCATCACCCGAATGAGTTGAACCTTTGCTGCCTCCCCAGCCCTAACGGTTACCATTGGGCATTCGCAGTCGACCGGTTGATTGCAGGGGCAACCTGACCGGGAACTGTTGGAGGTAATGTAAGGAATGCGCGTACTCTTCATCCTGCTTGCGTCGATGCTTGCGGTCGCTTGCAGCTCGCCGGCGCCGGCCAGTCCGACCGCGGCTCCGGCCAAGCCCACTTCAGCGCCGGCCGCGGCGGCCTCACCAGGCGCGGCCGCATCGCCGGGCGCGGCCGCTTCACCGGCGACAGGGCTCCCGTTTATTCCTCCGGCCGCTAAGACTGGGGGAGGCCCGACGCAGGCAGAAGTCGATGCCGTGATCACTGGCTATTACCAGAAGGCCAAGGCGGCAAATGACACCCGGCTCGTGATCTATGGTGGTCTGGCAGCGGATTGGGACGACGTGATCGTGGATTTCCGCAAGAAGTATCCGGATATCCAGATGGAAAAGGTCAATCTGCGCGGCCCCGAGATGCTCCAGCGCCTGGCGGCGGAGAAGACCAGCGGCAAATACGTGGCGAACTTGGTGACGCATGGCCAAACCACCATGTCCACGTTTGATGGGCAAGGAGACATGACCGAGTGGGAAGGTCCGCCCACGGCTCCCCTCATTCCCCCGGCTGGACTCACCAAAGGCAAGACTCGCTGGTCCCATAGCGTGAGTCTCTTCTCCGGCATCGTCAATACGGACCTGGTCCCAGCGGACAAGATTCCAACGGGCCGCCTCCAGCTCCTCGAGCCGTTCTGGAAAGGTAAGGGTAAATTACTTTTTGAAGACCCGCGTGGCGGTGGTCCCGGTCTGGATGTAGGCACCATCAATTACGTACAGCTCGGTGATTCGTGGCTTGCTGGAGTGAAGTCCCAGGAGACAACCTTCGTTCGCGATCGCGACAATGCGCCAACGCAGGTTGCACGTGGTGAGTACGCAATGTTCTATCCCGTCTCAATTACTGCGGAGCTCATTGACCTGGAGAAGGTTGCCCCGGTCAAGGTGGTGTATCTGAGCGACGGCGGTACCTCGATTCAAGAGAGCACCATCGGTATCGTCAAAGATGCTCCTGGCCAGGACGCGGCCAAGGCCTTTATCTCCTGGCTTCTCTCTGAAGAGGGTCAGAAAATTGTGGTGGAAAAGCGGAAGACCTACGCGGCCCTTCCAGGGCTTCCCCCACCGGCCGGCCAGCCGGCACTGGAGACGGTCAAGCCGTCCAAGCGCACGGATGAGCAGATCTCGAAGAACAACGAGTACATCGAGATTTT
>JBJXFJ010000473.1:0-2626 GCA_046154735.1 Chloroflexota bacterium
TCGGGCACTTTGCCATCCAACGCGGGATAGGGAACTTTCATCCGCACCGGAATGATGGCGTGCTCTGGCACCCAGAACGACTCGAACCCCAACTCTTCACATCTCCGTGCGGCGGAGACCGGGTCAAGCGTGTACTCTGACAGCATAGCGAATATACCAATTTTCATGACAGCCTCCTTCGGTTGCTCTTTCGATGTTGTCACTGCGCAATTCTCCGCCGGCCTTAAAAGGCCAGCCTACCTTCATTCGCCGCTCTACGGCTGAGTAGTTACTCGCTGTCGCCTTTTACCACTGTTCCCAGTGCACCATGGTCTCCAGCGGATCGCGGAGAGTAGGCCGAAAATCCGTGCCCTTGGTATACGCCACTGGAATCAACGCGGCCTGCGTCACCCGCGGATACTCAATCCCCAGAAGCTTCGCCGCTTCTTCTTCAAAAAACAGATGAAGGTTTGTCCAACAGGTGCCCAGCCCTCGCAGCCGCGCGGCCAGCATGAAACTCCAGGTCGCTGGGGCGATGGAACCCCACATTGCTCCCTGCGCCGCACGCGGCAAGCCTTCAAGGTTCAGACTCAGACAAGGAATCACGTGCACCGGAACCTCCTGAAGGTGTTCGGCGAGGTATTCCACCGACGCGAACATCCGGTCCTTCCGACGCTGCCGGGCTGGGTCCGGGAACGAGAGCTGATAGGCACCTATTGGTAACGTCTTGTATATCTCAAACCCGCGCCGCCATATATCGGCAAGCGCGGCCCGCCGCTCGGGGTCCGTGACTATCACAAAGTGGCGGCGCTCGAGATCGGAGCCGACTGGCGCTTGTTGGGCACTGGCAAGACACTCTTCCAGCACCGTGCGCTCGACTGGACGGGTGAGGTCGAGACGCTTGCGCACTGAGCGGGTGGTGGTGAGGAGCTGATCAGGGGTTAATGGCAACATAGTCATGGTTCCTCCTTTCGGGTACGGCTTCAGTTCAGGATCACTGAGTGTTGGTGAACCACGCCGCACAGCGTTCCGCCACCATGATGGTCGGAAGGTTGGTGTTAGCGGCTGGAATCGTGGGCATAATCGAGGCATCCATTACCCACAGACCCTCGACGCCATGCACATGGCCCTGCGCGTCCACCACAGCTCCGGCGTGCGGATCTGGTCCCATGCGGCAGGTAGCTACTGGATGATGATACGAACCGACGCCTGCTCGTAGCGCGGCCGCCAAGGCGTCATCCGTGTCGGCAACCTGTACTCCCGGAGCACTCTCGTGCGCAATCAAGTCGCTCAAGGGGGTGGTACGCGCAAGCTGCCGTGCCATACGCGTCACTTCGACCATACGCGGTAGGTCGTCCGGGTGAGTGAAATATCCAGGGGTGATGCAGGGAGCCGCGCTCGGCTCAGCCGAACGCAGCCGGAGTTGACCCTGAGATCGTGGCTTCAGCAACATGACGAGGAGGGAAAACCCGGTGACTGGCGCTTGATCGCCAAACGCGAGGTTGCTGGCAAGCGATGCGATATGGAAATCAAGGTCCGTATTTGTGAGGCTACTCCGCCAAGTCAGCATGATCTGCACGCGCGGTGTGGGCTCCACGTGCACGCCTGGTCGGAGAACAAAGTCCAACGCAAAGCGGGGATGATCAATAAGAGTGCGTCCGACTCCCATCAGGTCCACTCTAACGGGGATTCCGAGCGCTCGGAGGTCGGCCACGGGACCTAGACCAGAGCGGAGCAAAATGGCCGGACTGCCATACGCTCCTGCCGCAAGAATGATCTGCTTCCCGGTCACGGTTTCCGCGGGATTCGCTAACTGGATGCCAATCGCACGCTCCCCGTTAAACCTCACATGGTCAACGAGAACACCACTGCGAATCGCGAGATTATGACGTGCGCGTGCTGCGGCTAAGTAGGTGAGCGCCGTGCTTTGCCGCATTCCATCACGTAGATTGAGCGGGATAGGCCCGACACCAATGGCGCCAGGAGTATTGTGATCGAATACCGCGGGATACCCAGCAGTGATGCACGTTTCCATGAAGGCGCGGGTCACTTTGGTTAGCTCGGTAGTCTGGTAGCGTCGGATGGGAAGAGGACCATCCTGTCCATGCCACGCATCGGTGCAGTCCATGTCCTGTTCAAGGCGGCGAAAAAACGGCAGCACATCGTTAAAAGCCCATCCCGGATTTCCGCCCGCTGCCCACTCGTCATAGTCGGCGGGCGTTCCACGCAGGGCCACCATAGAATTCGTCGCCGCGCAGCCCCCGACAAGCTTGCCGCGCGGCAGCGGGATTGTCCGCCCGGAAGCGTCCGGCTCGCTTTTGAAGCCCCAGTCATGAGAGACTGTGGACGCCCACAGTCCGGTAGCAATCTCCGGGGGGAGAGCGGAAACGTCAGCGTAATCGGGACCGGCTTCGAGCAGTAACACAGAGCGGTTCGGGTCCTCACTGAGCCGAGATGCTAGAACGCACCCGGCCGATCCAGCTCCTATGATAATGACGTCGTAGTTCATGCTCTCCTCCTTTATAACTGAGCTTTTGCAAAATCAGGTGGTAAGACGCAAATGCGCTATGATCCGTTCCGGTTGCCAGTCATCCAAAGTCGCTCGCTCAATGGCCCACGTGATCGTCTTGCCCAGCGTCTCGCGCAT
>JBJXFJ010000485.1:0-6993 GCA_046154735.1 Chloroflexota bacterium
ACACGCTCCTCAACCCCCGCGCTGGCTGGCGAATCTGGCGCCGGTATTTGGCAGGTGACAAGGTCTACCACCTGGGACCACGGGGGTTGCGCAAGCACTTTGCAGCGGCGGGGTTGGATCTCGAGGACATTCGCTATTTCAATACTTACCCACCCATGCGCAATCTCGTCAGCACATCTTCGTACCTGCAGCTTGAGCACGTTGGCCGTATCCTGGGCCGGCCCATCGCGCGGGTCCTCGTTGCCAAGTTCCGTCGTCGGGAGCTCCCCGGATGAGCGGTGAGATCCTGCGTAGCGTGAACGCTCAGGCTCTCTGGACACCCTGGCAGCAACTCTGGGCGGTGTCAAGTCAATCCGAATGCTTCACGCATCCAAGCTGGTTAATTCCCTGGTGGTCAACCCTGGGCAAGACGAGCGATCCGTACCTAGCAGTGGTCCGAATTCGAGATGAATTTCAAGGCGTCGCTCCGCTCACTCGCCATCGATCACCGTTTGGAGACGTGCTTCGCCCAGCCGGGGAGGGCGTGAGCGATTACACGGACTGGCTTTTGCCCGATCAGCCAAACCTTCGAACGGCGGCTCGAGATGACCTCGTGAAGCTGCTGGCTGGACAGGCAGATTGGACCGGCTTGGAACTGCCGGGCTTACGAAACGAGACCGACGCCGGCGAGCTCCAGCGTGCGTTCGAGCATTCTGGAATCAGGACGCGGCTTCTCGCAGGTATGGCTTGTCCATTTGTCTCGATGCCGAACGGTTTCAACGCCTACTACGCAACCCGAAACGCTCAGACGCGCTACAACGTCCGATCGAGAGAGCGACGGCTCAGCCAAATGGGCACCCTACGTTACGTCCATGCAACGGCGAAGGATGCGCCGAGACTGCTCGAGGACGCGATTGATCTTCACGCACGCCGCTGGCAGGGGCAACACACGAGCACCGTCTTCTCGGCAGCACCACTTGGTCGCGCCTTCTATCGAGCGACAATTCCTGACTCCGTACGGCACGAGTTTGGCGATATCGCCGCACTTATGATCAACGATCGGGTGATTGCTACCTCAATTGGATTCGTGCGAGGCTCCAGGTACGCCTATTATCTGCCGGCTTGGCACCCTGGGTATCATCCCTATGCACCGAGTACGTTGCTTCTCGTGCACCTTATGGAGTTTGCAGCCGACCGTGGGGCAAGCACGTTTGACTTCATGCTCGGGGACGAGCCATACAAGGCAACCTGGGCCACGGGCCAGACACGCGTACACACTCTAATCGCCCACAAACCAACTCCAGCGGGACAGATCTGGGCACGCGGCCGACTGTTGGCCCACGCTCTGAAAAACCGCGTCCGCTCATCGCCGGAGCTCATGTCACTCCGCCGATACGGCTTCGGGGCGCTCGGCCGAGTGGTCAGCAGAACTACCGGCGAATCATAAGGCCCCCCTATGTACGTTGCCGCTGATCCTCTCTTAACGAGCGCTTCACTCTTTGGCGCATATGATCTCAACGCGGAGTCACTGCTCAACAGCCAGATTCGGTACGGGGCGCCATTTTACACGCGCGGCCGCGTTGGCCTATGGGCGGTCTTGCAGTCCATGAATATTGGCACCGGAGATGAGGTGCTTCTGCCAGCCTTCATCTGCGATTCCGTGATTGGCCCCATTGAATCCACTGGCGCGAAGCCCACATTCTTTCGCACCGGGCCCATGCTTGAGATTAGCGCCCAGGATGTAGGCGCGGCAATTTCGGCCAAGACGCGTGCCGTCCTGATTCCGCACTATTACGGCATCCCCACAGCGCTGGACGAGATCTCGACGCTGTGTGAGCAGCAAGGTATCTGGCTGATCGAGGACTGCGCACATGCGCTCTATAGCTTTGACGGCACGACACCACTAGGGCGGAGAGGGCACGCGGCGATATTCAGTCCATGGAAGACACTGCCCCTCCCCGATGGGGGCATCCTAGTTATCAATGACGACCGCCTGGTTCGCCCGGATCCGCTGCCCGAACACAGTCCACTCAGGCTCGCCGCGAATATGGCCTATCGGATTCTGCCAACGATCGAATCGGCCATCGGCTGGTCACCGCGACTCGCTCTCCTTGCTCGAGGCGGATTGCGTGATTCGATACAGGAGCGAGACCGGAGCCCTGATTTTCGACGTGAGGCCGGTTCCGACTTTAGCTATCAGATGCTTGAGCGGGCTGATGGGGCGCTTGTTCGGCAGCGAAGACGGAGCAATTTTGAGCGCCTCGCCAAAGCCGTGGCTTCCCAGCCATACTTACAGGCATTGATCTCCGTACTCGGCAATGGTGTTTGCCCGCTCGGCCTGCCGGTGCTCTGCAGGGATAGAGAGCAGGCGCGCAGACACTTTCTGCATCAGGGCATTAATGTGCGCGCATACTGGGAGCGATTACCAAGGGAAGTTGACATGGCTGAGTTTCCCGATGCGCATCAGATTTCACGGCAGATCCTGATCTTGCCCGTCCACCAGAGTCTCATTCGGCGACAGATTGAGCACGTCGTACGCGCGATCGAGTCGCTGCCTGGAGGTGCCTCCGAATGAATCGGTGGCTCATCGTAAACGTTGACGAGTTTGGCCTCACTGAAGGTATCAACGAGGGGATCATTCAGTCCCACAAGTACGGCATTGTCACCGATACGACGATGCTTCCGAACATGTGGGCGTTTGACGACGCCGTGGAGCTTGCGCGTGAGCATGATGATCTCGCCGTGGGTGTGCATCTCAACATCACCTACGGGGGGCCAATCCTTCCACCAGAGCGCGTCCCATCACTGGTCAACTCCAGCGGGCAATTCTATCGCCGTGCACCATTTTTGCGACGACTGCTCCTCGGAAAAATAAACCTCTCCGAAGTTGCCGCGGAGTTTCGCGCTCAAGTGGATAAGGTGATCCGCGCGGGCATCGAACCCAGCCACCTGGACAGCCACGAATCCATCTACATGCATCCATCGATCTTTCGAGTGCTGCTGCCGCTTGCGCGCGAGCATGGATTGCCGGTGCGTCTTCAGGATGAGGCGATGCCACAAGAAGCGTTCTCCTCATCCTCCCTCTACAAGAGTTATGTCATGAGTGAGGCGTACTTCAAGCACCAGGTCATCAATGGCCTTGCGCGCCGCTATCGTGAGTGGCTGCGAGCATGGCAGATTCCCACGAGCGACTACTTCCTGAGCACGTTCAATAGCATGCGCCGGAATCCGAAGCTCGGCGAGGCGCTAGCCTACGATCTCAGGAATACCCAGGAAGGCGTCACCGAGCTTATGGCTCACTGCGGGTTCAGCGACGATCGGCTCGAGATTTTCCTTGATGGCGGTCGTAAGGCCGCGCTCTGGCGTGAAGACGAGATACGCGTGCTCACCAGCGAAAGCTTGCGGCAGCTCATTACCGACGAAGGAATCCAGCCCATCAGCTATCGCTCACTGAGCGCCGCGCTGGCGTGACCCCGATCCCTGTGCTCGCTCGTCTAGCAGCCCGCGCACTCGGCTCGGTGGCCTTCCTTCGCCACACATCAAGTAATGATTCACGAATATGAGCAGCACCAGGAACCGAGTTCGAATACTGCATGTCACCTCGTGCTGTACCGTGGGAGGCTGTGAGCAACACGTTCTCACGCTCCTGGAACATCTTCCGCAACGCCGGTACGATCGCTGGCTGGCCTACTTTGAAGAGCAGCCAGATGCAGCGGACCTGATGGTGGACGATTTTCGCGCCATGGGAGTGACCACCGTGGACCTTGCCGCGCGTGGACGAAACGACCCAACGGCCTTCTGGAGGCTCGGTGCGTTGATGCGCCGCGAGCAATTTGACATCATTCACGCGCATTCGCTCCGGGCCGAGCTCGCGATAGCATTCTGGGCGCCATTCATCGAAACTCGCCCCCGCTTGATTCGAGGAATCCATAATACGGATCCGCTCTACGACCATCCTGTCCTTGGGCGACTTGGTGCGTGGAGCGCCAGCAAGATGGATCGGATTATCTCGATCTCGGACGCCGTTACGGAGTTTGCGCAACTGCACCTTGGACCCAACGCCGCCCCCATTCAGCGGATCTACTACGGCATCGATTCAACGCGGTATCAGCGAGAACGACGAGCGCAGCCCGGAACGCACAAGATCGCCATCGTGGCGCGGCTGGCCGCACAGAAGGGGCACCACGTCCTGCTGGATGCGCTCCGCCAGGTTGTTCTGACAATACCGGACGTGCAGCTCCTGATCATCGGCCATGAGGATGACCTCACCATTTCAGAGCTTCAGGGCTATGCCACTCAGCTCAAGATCGCGGATCAAGTCTCATTTCTTGGATTCCGCGCGGACATCGCCAGCCTGCTTGCAGACGTGGATCTCTTCGTCTTGCCATCGCTTTGGGAGGGCTTCGGACTTGTGCTCATTGAGGCCATGGCATTGGGTCTCCCAGTGGTTGCAAGCGGAGTTGGACCGATTCCAGAAATCGTTGTTGACGGGGAGACCGGTCGACTAGTCCCGCCAGGAAATGCGAGCGCGCTGGCCACCGCAATTCAGCAAATATTGCAATCTCCTGCAGAGGCCCACGCCATGGGACGCCGGGGCCAAGCGCGCGTTGAAGAGGCATTTAGCGTCCGTTCCATGATGCGGGAGATTGAAGATCTTTATGAGGAGCTCGCCCCTCGAGAGGTTGGTGAGCACGTCGCATGACCGTGCTCCAGGACTCTCACACGCTGGTTGAAGTGCCCTGCCCGGCCTGTGGTCATGAAAGTTCCAGGTCTCTGGCTCGGGAAGGTGATTTTCGAATCGTTCGCTGCCAGCGCTGTCGCCTCGCATACACGTCTCCCCGATACAAGTCCCCGCAGGCGCACTATCTAGGTGAACGAGAAGCCATACTACAGAAATATGGCGCGATTCTTCGGGGCGAGGCAGGGCACAATCGCGACGCGAATTACGACGAAGAGCTACGCGCCATTGCCCGAGTACGCCCCGCCGGAAAGCTCCTTGATGTTGGCAGTCATTGCGGGTTCTTCTTGCGACGCGCTCGGGGCCTGGGATGGAGCATCCAGGGCGTGGAGCCTTCACCTAACGCATGTGAGCTCGCGCGTGAGTACTACGGGCTCGAGATTGTGCAGGGCACACTCATCGAGGCGGACTTTCCATCCCAGTCGTTTGACGTGGTAACGCTGGTGGACGTGTTCGAGCATATCGACGCGCCACTCGAGCTACTGAAAGAAGTCCATCGCATCATCATGCCGAGCGGCGTGCTCTTCATCAAAGTACCCAACCTTGTCTACTATCTCGCCAAGTATCGTCTCGCCGGAGCCCTTGGACTGGACACGGAGATCTTTGACGCCAAAGAGCACGTGGTGCATTACAGTGCCCGTACCCTTCGGCGAACATTGACTGCCGCCGGATTCGTCGTGCAGCGTGCTTTTGTGCCACGCCCAATTCAGGACGGAGCCGCGTGGAAGCACGCGCTTCGAGCCGGCGGGCATGCTGTGGCGAGGCTGGAGTTTGCGTTTACCCGCCGATTTGGACCGCTGGCCATGGATCTGGCGGTACTCGCACAACCCAAGGGGAGTCTGGCCTGATGTGTGGTATTGCCGGCTGGGTGAGTAGCGCATCTGGCCGGCCGGATGCGCCAACGCTCCACCGGATGTGCGATGCAATTCGTCACCGCGGCCCTGACAGCGAGGGAATCTTTATTGGCGATCACGTGGCTCTCGGCGCGCGACGATTGTCGATCATTGATCTGGCCACCGGTGACCAGCCCATTCGTTCGGAAGACGGCGCGATCACCGTAGTGTTCAACGGCGAGATCTACAATTTCCAGGAGATTCGCTCGGAACTGATCTCGCTCGGCCATCACTTTCGCACGCAGGGTGATACGGAAGTTGTGGTGCAGGCCTATCGTGCCTGGGGCGAAGACTTTCTGAATCGACTCAACGGCATGTTTGCTCTGGCCTTGTGGGACGAGCCCCGGGAGCGTCTCGTGCTCGCTCGAGACCGGATGGGCAAGAAACCCCTGCTAATCAGTCAGGTTGGTGACACACTAGTCTTTGGCTCGGAGTTTCAGGCCGTCCTGGCGCACCCATCGGTCCCTCGAGATGTTGATCCATTCGCCATTGACGATTATCTCGCTCTGGGCTACATTCCAGCGCCGCGCACTGGCTTTCAGAATATTCGAAAGCTCCGTCCCGGCCACATGCTTATCTGCGAGCGAAACCAGGTCCACGAGCGGCAGTACTGGTCACTGGACTTTGAGCCCAAACGGGACATCCCCGAGGACCAAGCCATCGATGAGTTCAAGGCATTGTTCATGGATGCCGTGCGGCTACGCCTCATCTCTGATGTGCCCCTGGGGGCGTTCCTGAGTGGTGGAATTGATTCAGCTTCGGTCGTCGCGACGATGGCTGAGGCGGCTCACGGCCCGGTCAAGACGTTCTCGATCGGCTTTGCCGATTCCGCCTACAACGAACTTCCGCTCGCCCGACTCGTGGCGGAACGGTACGGTACCGAGCATCACGAATTCGTCGTGGAGCCACGAGCTGCTGAGCTCTTGCCAACAATCATTCAACACTACGGTGAGCCATTCGCGGATTCGTCAGCGCTGCCAACGTTTGAGCTTGCCCGCGTGACCCGCCAGCATGTCACGGTGGCGCTCAATGGTGACGGCGGGGATGAGCTCTTCGGTGGGTATGACCGCTACCGGGCGCTGGGTCTGGCCCAGACCGCTCGAAATCGCTTACCAATTCCTGCCCAGATCTATCATCGCGCTGCGGAGCTGCTGCCGGCCGCGGCCGCACAGCGTACGCTTCACGGTCGTGCCCGTCGCTTCCTGAGCGGCCTAGCACTAGAGCCCGGGGAACAATACGCCCGTTGGTTAGGCATTATGCCGTCGGCGGATCGAGCGGCTTACTATCGACCAGCGTTCCGGAGCCTTGTCGCGGAAAACCGTGCCGATGAACGACTCATCGAGCCATTTGCGCAACGGGGCAACCTGACCCTCGCCGAAGCCG
>JBJXFJ010000486.1:0-3577 GCA_046154735.1 Chloroflexota bacterium
CTGCGCGCCTTGCAAGCGGACGAACCCCTGCGTGATGTTGCCCGCGCACATAGCCGCGAGATGTTTGAGCTGGGCTATTTTGCACACATTTCGCCTAACACCGGTAGCCCCTTTGACCGCATGCGCCGCGCCAGCATTCGCTATCTCGCGGCGGGCGAGAATCTGGCCTTTGCACCCACCGTGCAAGTTGCCCATGAGGGACTCATGAACAGCCCCGGCCACCGAGCCAATATCCTTCGCCCGGAGTTCGGCAAGGTTGGCATAGGCGCGATCCGCAGCGATTTTCGGGGAACGATGTTCTCGCAGGAGTTCACGAACTAGCTGACAGTTGCGGGATGAGCGATTCTGTCCGTCTCTTGGATTCCGTCAGCAGCTCAAGTGACGCCCGCATCCGTGCTGATCTCGCGGTAACCCAGCTCGGGATACTCTTGTTGCCAGTGACGAAGCTGCCAGTCATTTGCAAAGAGGGCCACCGGCAGGCCGTCATTATCGTCCGTCAGGATGGTGCCGCGACCCCAGGGTAACCGAACACCATCCAGAGCACGACGTTCAAGCCACCGCGCATGCCGATAGTCCAGATGTTCCAGCTCGGTGCTCGTGCCATACTCCGCCTGGAGGCGAAACTGAACCACATCAAACTGGAGCCGGCCTACCGCGGCGAGAATTGGCTCGCGCCGCGCCGCGTGTGGCTCATGAAGAAGCTGGATCACGCCTTCCCGCTCGAGCTGCACCAGGCCTTTCTGAAACTGCTTGTAGCGTGTGGTGTCTGTGTTCAGCAGTCGAGCAAAGTGCTCCGGCTGAAAGCGGGGCAGCGCATCGAAGCGGATCGTGGGATCTTCAGCTAACGTGTCACCAATTGCAAACTGTCCGTGACTGACCAGCCCCACCACATCCCCTGGAAATGCCTGCTCGATGGTCTCCCGATCCTGACCAAAAAGCCGATGCGCATACGCCAGGCGCACCTTGCGCCCACCTTGCACATGCTGCACCGTCATATCTCGCTCAAAGCGTCCGGCGCAGATGCGCAAGAACGCGATGCTATCGCGGTGCTGCGGATCGATATTGGCCTGGATCTTGAAAATAAAACCGGCGAAGTCGCTCTGCTCCGGTGAAATCACTCGATCGCCCGCCAGTCGCGGACCGGGCGACGGCGCAAGTCTGACAAATGCATCCAGGAAGAGCTCAAGGCCAAAATTGGTGAGTGCACTGCCAAAAAACACCGGCGTCTGTTCCCCCGCCGCCACGCGGGCCGGATCAAAGGCCACGCCCGCACCCTCCAGCAGCTCCAGGTCCCCCTGAAGCGCTGCCTGGCGGTTCGCCCCCAGAATTTCAGCCAGCGCCGGGTCAGTCGACCCCGCTACTTGCACGGGAGCGCGATGGCGACCTCCCTCAGTCCGATCAAAGAGGTGGACCTGAGCCGTAGAGCGATCGAACACACCTCGGAAATCCGGCCCGTCTCCAATAGGCCAGTTCATGGGTGTTGCGCCAATTCCCAACACGGATTCCAGGTCATCCAGCAGCTCAAACGGATCGCGCGCCGGCCGATCAAGCTTATTGATGAACGTGAAGATAGGAATTCCGCGTCGCCGGCACACGGCGAAGAGCTTCTTGGTTTGCTCCTCCACACCGCGCGCCGCGTCAATCACCATCACGGCACTATCCACGGCGCTCAGGGTGCGGTAGGTATCCTCGCTGAAGTCCTGATGCCCGGGCGTATCGAGCAAATTGATCTGGCACCCGGCATAGGGGAACTGAAGCACCGTGGAGCTGATGGAGATTCCGCGCGCCTGCTCTAGTGCCATCCAGTCCGAGGCCGTGGCCCGCTGACTCTGGCGGGAGCGAACCGATCCGGCCAGGTGAATGGCACCACCATACAGCAGCAGTTTCTCGGTCAGTGTCGTCTTGCCCGCATCCGGATGCGAGATGATGGCAAAGGTGCGACGTCGAGCGATCTCAGCGGACAACGGCGAGGCTGTGGAGAAGCCAAGCGCGCGCGCCTCATCGTGTCTGTTGCCATCGCGGATCTCATCTGGCGCCAAAGGCGCTCTATCTGTATGTGTCAATCTCGCCTCAAGACGTAGTGGGGCTGCGGAAGATGCAAAAACAAACCGCGGCGCTTTATGCCAGGGCCGTGGCCTAAAGAGCCCGGGTCAGCTATTCACTTATGAGCATAAACAATTGACTGCCTCCAGGGTGGCCGCCTAGACTTCCGCGGGTCAGGTTTGTATCTGCTCGAAGGAGAGCCTCAATGGAATCAGGGATTCATCGCGCGGTGACTCGGCGTACCGCACTCCGCCTCTTTGGGCTGGGGAGCGCCGCTGCGCTCGCGGCAGCGTGTCAGTCGACCGCGCCCGCCGCGCCCACAACCGCGCCAGCCAAACCGACTGAGGCCGCCAAACCGGCCGCGCCCGGATCACCGGCGGCATCACCGGCCGCGAAGCCCGCGGCTTCACCAGCGGCCTCGCCGGCAGCCGCCGCGCCAAGCGTCGCGGCAGTGGACATGGCCGGTATCGCGTCGTTTGACGAGCGTGCAGTGGCTGACTTCTATCGCGGGAAAACCGTGCGATTCGTGGTGGGCTACGGCGCCGGCGGCGGCTACGACACGTATGCTCGCGTGATCTCGAAATTTGCGCCCAAGCATATCCCCGGCAACCCCACGGTCATCGTGGAGAACCAGCCGGGAGCCGGCAGTGCCGTGGCTCTGAGCGCCGTCTATCGCACGTTGCCTAAGGACGGTACGGTGCTTGGTATTGGCGATGGCTCACTGGCTCTCCAGCAAATCGTGGGCGCGCCTACCGGGGAGTACGATGCCAGCAAATGGCAGTACATTGGAGCGCCAAGCATTTTCGAGTTCATGTACATCGCGAGCAAGGCGCAGCTCGCGAAAAATGGGATTCAGAAATTTGAGGATCATCTAGGTCCAAATGGCAAAGAGATGGTCATTGGCCAAACCGGACCGGGGATCGGACTCACCTCAGCGCGTGTGGTAGAAGTGGTGGCGGGCGCGCGCATGAAGCACGTGGCTGGATACGCTGGCACTGCCCAGATCCGCACGGCCATGGACGGCGGTGAAGTGGATGGCTTCTTCACAAGCTGGGATTCGGTGAAGGTGACGCACCCGGCTCAGATTGCCAGCGGTGAGCATGTCATCTTCATGATCTTCCCACGGGAGCAGATCAAGGATTTGCCCTACAAGGTGCCAAGCATCTGGGATTTTGCCAAGACCGAGGAAGACCGGCAGATCATCCGCTATGGCGCCATCGATACGCACACGATTGCGCGGCCGTACGTGGCTGCGCCGGAAGTGCCCAAGGACCGCATTGCAGCGCTCCAGACGGCCTTTGTCAAGACCATGCAAGACCCTGAGTTTCTGGCCGATGCCGCCCAGCTCAAGCTGGATATCCAACCGCTCAACGGTCCTAAGCTGAGCCAGATCGTCACCGAATTCTTCGCCATGCCGGACAGCATCAAGCCCAAGTTGAAGGAGTTGGTGTCGCTCTAACTGCATTTGGGGTGCGGCGTGCGGGAGCGCCGCTTTCGTTGTCCCCAGGACCTGGCTAGGGAACATCCAAAGCGG
>JBJXFJ010000504.1:0-11122 GCA_046154735.1 Chloroflexota bacterium
CGGGCGTTCCTGCTCGTCGCCGCGCGGTAAGTTTTTCACTGTCGGGCATCTTGCCCGACACCGCCGGTGGCAGGGGAACCTCACAAACCAATTTGGACGGTGCAGTAGTTTGTTGCAGTCAACCTGCCGGCGCCTGGCATGTTCGGCACAGTGAAGCATGGCTCGCCGGGTATGAATTTTGATAGGCATTGCGCCATGTAGCGCGCCTGAATGTCGCCCTTGGCGCGAGGCCCAATGCCCACGATGATTCGAATGGGCTCTCCGAGGCCATCGAAATTTAAGTGCTTGTCGTCTTCCCGCTCAATTTGGAAGGAAGGTCGGCAGCCGCGGGAGGTGCCGGCGCAGACGCGGATGGGGCACACGCCACGATCGTCGTCAGAGCAACGGTTGCCAATCCGGGTCGTTACATGGCTCTCTCCCAAAGGGTCTGAGCTCCACACCAGAACGGGGTACTCAGACACGTGCCCCGAAGGGGCTCCGCCATTCACTGCTGCACACCGTAACACGCACAATTCGGCTTGCTGGGATCAAGGGTTCTGGGGAGTTTATGGCGATGTTCAGATAGGCGGCCCTCGTCAGTCACTCCAGAATATCGAGCGCGCAAGTGCACGCCAACAAATCTCGCACTTGATGCAATATCGGTTGTAAGCCCGTCTTCGGCACCTGGCACTGATTTTCTGCACTCCAGTGATCCTCCGCGCAGACAGTGCGCGCTACCGACCGCCCGAGAACCAGTTCAGGACAAACCGGTCCGGCCAGACCACGTGCATCATGCCATCCAGTATTCCTAGAACCACGAACGCCGAGAGAGCTACTGGAATGAGCACCCAGAGCAGCTTTCGTCCCCGCCAATCGATGTTCGCCGGAATGAATAGGATCGGAAACAAGATGGCGGTGATCTGAAGCCCGAAGGTGCCCATTGCCAGGACGAACCCACCAATCCAGCCCAGGATCCGCGCCAGTGCCCAGACGGCCGCAGTGTCTGTGCCCGTACGCATGGCGATGTCCATAACCTCACCACGATCCCGGTTGGGATTGATGACCTCCTTTGCGATGAGCGTAGTCATCACGAGGAGAAAAGCGATGCTGGCCCAGAACGGGAAGAACCTGGATGCGCCCTCGTAAGTGAGACTCTCCCTTAGGAAGACGCCCCCGACCACCGCCAGGAGGCCTGCCCAGAACAGATATTCCCACTTCCAACGGTAGTGCCGTGTGGTGGCCGTCCGGAGCTCGTGGTTCGGCTTGTCCGCTTCCAGGGTGTCCACTGCTCCACCCACAACTCGAGCAGGGACTGGTTCAGGCAACGGGTCGCTCACTGATGCTAATGCGCGTCGCTCGCTCACGTCCATCATCCGGGTAAGATAGACGGCCGTCAGGCCAGCCAGAATGAGGATGGTGATGGCGTATGGACGCGAGAGCAATCCCGCAGGACCATTCACGCCAATCGCGGTCCAGAGATTTTGTTCAAGCACCGGGGCAAGGACGAAAGCGATGATCATCGGCGGGCGGGGCCAACCGAACCACTTCAGCGCCAGTCCGAGCATGCCAATGGACAGTAGTACCAGGATATCGCCAATCTGAAATCGGGACTGAAATGCGCTCAAGAACATAAGTGGCAGCATCATGCCGGCCACGAAGGTGTAGGGGATCAGGGTAAGCTTGGCCACCTGTGCGCTGATGAACAGGGCCATGAAGGCGCCGATCAGATTGCCAAGGCCGATTGTCAACACTATGCCCATGGTGATGTTCAGGTTGGTTGTCAGCATCCCAAGGCCAGGGGCGATGCCGTAGGAGACCATTGCGGCCAGGCAGAGTGCCCACGAGGATCCGCCTGGAATCCCAAATGCCAGTGTGGGAATCGCCTGGCCCGCCTCCTTGGCACTCTGTGCGGACTCGGTAAATAAAATTCCGTCCAGGCTACCCTTCCCGAATTGCGACTTATCTTTGGAAAATGCGATTCCAAGTGCATAGGACAGCCACTCAATGGTGGCGCCGCCGATGCCCGGAATCGAGCCCATGAAGACCCCGAAAAGACTCTGCCGCGGGATGGTTCGCCACCGCTGCAAGCCCTCTTTGAAGCCTTCCCAGACCTCGCGATTGGAGACGATACTATTGGCAGCCACGGGCTGCTTGCTCATGGTTAGGTCAACGAGCTCCGGAAATGCGAATACTCCGAGCAGGAAGGCAACCAGAGGGATACCGTCCCAGAGATAGAGATTGCCAAAGGTGAAGCGATCAAAGCCGGTGATGGGCAGCACGCCAATGCTGGCAATCAGGAGACCGAGAATGGCTGATCCAAGCCCCTTCATCACTGAGCCACGGGACAAGATCGCCACCATACTCACACCGAAAAGTGCCATCGCGGCGATCTCTGCATAGGAAAAGTTCACGATGAACGCCCGGAGGCCTGGCAGTGTGAGGGCCAGGGTTGTGGCGCCAATCACCCCGCCAATCATTGATACCGCATAGCTGGCGCCTAGAACGCGGGCACCAAGTCCGCGTCGGGCCAACTGATGCCCCTCAAGGAAGTCCACTGCCGTAGAGCCGCTGGGATAGCCCAGCAATACCGCGGGAATAATGTCCATGGTGTTGCCTAAGGAGAGCATTCCCGCGATAAAGACCAGACCAATGAGAGGGTCCAGATTCAGGATAACGAACGGAAGTGTGAGGACCAATAACGTGGTGGCGCCCACACCCGGTATAAGCCCTATGGGGCCCGTCAGCAGGATCGTGGCGAACAGAGCAGCCCAATACATCGGGTTGCTCAGAATCCCGCCAATGATCTGTAGCGTTGAACCGAGGTAGTCCATCACCGATCCTCACCCCTCAATGCGGGAGCAGCTGCCAAAGGCAGCTGCTCCCGTTGAGAGTACTTTCTTCTAGTTAGTTAGAGAGCTGACTTGTAGCCCGGCGTCCACTTCAGCAGCAGCGCATCCAGGTCCTGAATTTTGAATGATTTCGCGATCTTGTCAAGCTCGGCACCCATGATCACACCATCCGGTGGGCGGCCGTTGATCTTCACAAAACCGTTCATCCATTCGGGGTCCTTGAGCGCCGCAGCAATCGCGTCGGACACGATGTCCCGGACTTCAGTGGGTGTTCCTGGAGGCAGGTATGAGTTCCGATAGAATGGGCCGTCACTGACGGTCATCAATTCGTAGTCTCGGCGTTGCTCGGGAGTGAGAAGCTCGCGGATGTTCTTCACGTCAGCCGGCAGATCGGTCTCGCCATTGTTCATGAACTTAGTCTCTAATGTCGCCAGAACCACCAGAGGCTCAAGATGCCGCTCGGTGAACCACCCGGGACGCTGGCTCGGAATTTGATACCAGCCGGAGCCGCTGACCATACTGTCAACGTCCTTGCGATCGAATGCCAAGAGGACCTTGGCTAGGCCCGTCTCTATGCCATAGACAAACCGGACGGGAAGCTTCAGCCACTCTTTGAGCATCTTGAGGTCGGCTGAGTCTTTCTCAGAGAGCATGCCAACGGTGAATTCTTTATCACCGCCCACCGCATCCTGGATGCGCTTGTAAGGCATGGAGCCGAGCCCAAGCCACAGCGCCGTTCGCCCCTCGAGCGTGGCCACCCGAACGAGCTCGTCGTACTTGAACTTCGCGTTTGTTCCCTGCTCAAGCTGCTGGTGTGGAGAGCCGCCCGTGCCCCAATACAACGTGAGTCCATCCGGTGGTTGGGCAGCGATGTAGTTCGTCGCCGTGAGCCCACTGGCACCCGGCATATTCGTGACCGTGAAGGACGGCTCGCCGGGAATAAACTTGGAAAGACTCTGTGCCATGTATCGAGCCTGAATATCGCCATTGGCCCCCGGCTCGATGCCCACAATGATGCGAATTGTTTTCCCGGCGAAGTAGTCATTGGTGATGTTGGTTGGCTTCCCACTCGACTGAGCGGGGGGTTTGGCAACGGCGGGCTTGGCCGCCTGTGCTGGTGCGGCCGGAGCCGCGGTGGGCTGCGCGGCGGCCTGCGGTGCATCAGACGGTTTTGCGGGCGCCTGTGCTGAAGGAGCGCAAGCCACCGCGAACGTCAGCGCCAATGTGATCAACCCGAGTCGATACATAACTTCCCTCTCCCCTACTGTTGACTTCACGTCGCCATGGACTATTCAAGCGCGGGATCTTAAGACGACTCGATCGCCCACGGATCACGCTGCTGCCCTGAACGCCATTATCAATCCTAGCCGCGGTCGCGCCAACTATTTCAGGTGCGGCAGCGGGCAAGAAGAGTTCACAACGGTCCGACTTCAGACCAATGCCCGGGCGCCGATAAACTTCTCCATGTTGGGCGTCTGGTT
Source organism: Chloroflexota bacterium (assembly GCA_046154735.1). Taxonomy (GTDB): domain Bacteria; phylum Chloroflexota; class UBA6077; order UBA6077; family JACCZL01; genus CAVXYC01. The sequence continues at coordinate 4,310 of JBJXFJ010000504.1, forward strand.
GCGCCGGGCTAGCTCGGCTCGATAGAGGTCAAAAATGCGCGGATCTTCATCCTCGTATTCAACCTGGGCTCCGCCCCGCTTGATGGATTTGTCGCTCGTCCGGAATTCGTCTCGTTTTCTGGCACTCTCAAGCACGGGATAACGAGCACCTGAGAACCCAGTCACAAGATATCTCGAGGGGGCAGTTGCTACATTGAAGTGCTGGTGATAGGTCGGACCATCGGGCGGAGCAAAGAGTGAGCCAAGTTTCCAATCAACCTTCCGAGTGCTGACCGGATCCTGCCCCTCGTGCCAGAGTAAGCTATAACCCTCGCCCGTTACGATAAAAATGTGCGCACCAGCGTTATGTCTATGCCCTTTCTTGTAGGTGCCGACCGGAAACTCCGAAAGGTGAATGTGCATGGGACTATCTGCCAGCGTGAACATGATGTTCCGTCCACCGGCGCCACGTTCATTCCAGATTGGAAGCTCAAAGTTCACGATATCTGGCACAAAGTTGGTCTCCCACTGATGGCGGCCAGGGCGAACCTGACGGAACTCTCCATCTCCAGCGAAATAGCGGTCTTCACCAAGTCGCTCGCTGAAGACGAATGGGTTGTCAAAAATGAAATCCCGATTGTGAACTAAATTCATGTAGATGGGCGCATTGGTGGTGCAGGCGAGAATGGCCGGCTCTGAGCCAGAGCCATTGAACATCTGGTGCCGTGCATTTAGCGGTATTCCGAACATGCTGCCCGGACCCCACTCAAAGGAGTTGCGCTTCCCGCTCGGGAGCTCAATGGTGGTGGAGCCGCGCCCCTGGAACACGTAGACCACCTTGTCAAAGAGATGCTTCTCGGCATTCAGCTGCTCGCCCGCCGGAATCTTGACAACGAAGCAGTTGCAGAAATCGCCACGCCCCTCAAGATGTACATATGCGCCCAGCCCGCCGAGCCGGCTCCAGGGCTCCAGATCAAGCTCGAACACGTTGACCGAATACTGCTCTACGACTGGGATCGCCTCAGCCCGAAGAAATTCACGATAGGGATCGATCAAGAAGAACGGGTTGTTCTTGGAAAGGTCATCGCTATTTGTATTGGCTACCATTGCCTGCCTCCGGGAGGTAAACCGTCAGGCGAGACCGGGCAAGCACACCAGCCCGTGGCCTGACGCGCGTCCACGGTAACAGGCGATTGGACTGCCGTCAACACTGAATCTCTCGCGTATGAAAGCGTCGCGTCAGAGGGACAGCGGATTGGCTTCTGAGACTCTCGCGGTGACTATCCGCGCTGGACGATCATGGCAACACCAACAATGGTGAGCCCGATCGCGATAACCGTCATTCGTCCAATCTTCTCCTCGCGATTGAGAAACAGCCAGGAGAAGAGCAAGGTGAACGCCGGTTCTGTCGAGTAAAGGGTTGACGCTATGGCCACTTTGGTGTGGAAAATTCCGGCGAAAATGGCCAGCTGAGCAAGACTCATGACCACGCTGGCCGCGACAAACCACCAGTGTATCGGAAAGAGATTCCCGCGAATCACCGCGCCAAGCTGACCTTGAGCGCCGAACGTGGCAACTGCACCGGCCAAGCCGACCGTGGAGCCGATCAAGTTTCCAAACGTGGGTGACGGAATATCAAGCAAGCCCACCTTTCGGAGCGTGTGGCCGGCACCGTACGCGATCGATGAGATCAGACTCATGGACATGCCGTATTTAACGCTACGAGTCTTGCCCGCCACTGTCGAGACTGCAGGTCCAGACTTCTCGCCTAAGGTGCTGACCGTGGCCGGAGTAGTACGCTGCTCCGCTGTTCTGGCTGATTCCTGAGATAGCAGGTACAGCCCCACGACGGTGATGGCCATGCCCACCAGGCCTATTGGACTGACGGTTTCGCCGAGCCAGAAGAGCGAAACAACCAGGGTGAAAAAGGGTGTCACAACTCGGAATCCGCTCGCTCGGGAAGGGCCGAGATGCTGGATGGCGGTGAAGTATGTATTGCGGCCGAAGTAGCTTGTGAGGAGCCCGGCCACGACGAAGGCAAAAATGCCGCCAAGGAGGAGCGGCGGCATTCCTTCGAGAACAATCAGTACCACCATCAAGATAAAGAAAAAGATCAGGTTGATCAGGTTCGTGAGAAACAGTCCGTTATCTGGCGCGTTGATCCCGCTGGCCATCCCTTTGCGGATGCAGATGGAGCTCAATCCAAATAAGACCGCACTAAGGAGAGCCGAAATTTCACCAATTGGCATGGGGCAGGATCCCGTCCTTGTACACTGGCAACCAGGGCAGTATACGCGTGAATCCCGCGGGCGCTGGGGCATGCGACAACTGGGATCCACACTTCCACACGGAGGATGAGCCGAGTTTCAGCGGGGCGTGCTAGCGACCTGCGATCGTGTCGACTCCATCGAGCGAAACAAGCTCGGGATACTTGAGTCCAGTGCCAGTGTTCAATAAGATCACTCGCTCGCCCGGTTTGATCCAGTCACCGGCGCGTAGCGCGCGCAGCGCGGGTAACATGGATGCACCCTCGGGACAGATGAATAATCCCTCGCGCGTCGCAAGCTCCATAACCGCGTCTCGGATGGCCCGATCGCTCACGGCAAGAGCGGTTCCGTTTGTCTCGCGCATGGCGCGGAGCGCCAATCGATCTCCCAGTGGCTTAGGCACACGGAGACCGCTAGCAATGGTGGTGGCCCCATCCCAGAACCGGCATTCCTCAGCGCCCTCACTCCAGGCGCGGACAAGTGGCGCGCAGCCATCAGCCTGCACGGCAACGAGGCGCGGACGTCGATGATCAATCCAGCCGATGGCTTCTAATTCATCAAAGGCCTTCCAGAGCCCAATGAGACCCACGCCACCGCCGGCTGGATAGAAGATGACATCCGGCAGATCCCAGTCACACTGCTCGGCAATTTCCAGACCCATCGTCTTCTTGCCTTCGATGCGATAAGGCTCTTTGAGCGTTGAGGCATCGTACCAGCCGTGCTCAGCGGACTCCTGTCCAATGAGTCGGCCGGCATCAGAAATCAGGCCGTCAACATAGGAGGCGTGTCCACCGTACACGCGTGCTTCCACCATGTTGATGATGGGCGCATCCGCCGGCATGATGACCCGAAATTGCAAGCCGGCCGCGGCGCAATACGCGGCCCAGGCTCCTCCCGCGTTTCCGGCTGTTGGCATGGCCACGTGCGTAACGCCCAGATCACGCGCGCGTGCTACCCCCACGGCCGCGCCGCGAGCCTTGAAGGTGCCGGTGGGGTTCAGCCCCTCGTCTTTCATCCGTAGCTCGCCAAGGTTCAGCTCAGCAGCGATATGCTTCAGATCCAGGAGCGGTGTCCAGCCTTCACCCAAGGTCACAGGGATGTCACTGGGTAAAAGCTCACGAAAGCGCCAGAGATCCGTTCGGCGACCACGCAGGTCATGACGCGGAACAGACGCTTTGATGCCCGCATAGTCGTAACGAGCGAGAAGCGGGAAGCCGGCGGTACTCAGATGCTGCTCGCGATCAGCCGGCCGCTGTTCGCCCGTCTCGGGACATTCAAGATGTGTGAGAAATGACATGGGACGCCACAATCCAGATTTTTACAGACTTGCTCCCAAGCATACGGATTCCGGGCGTCCGCCCGCGCATCACTCTTCCACGGTGACCTAATCAGGCGGCTGGTAGCGGACTCATGCGGACACTGGGCGTCAAGAGATCGCATAATCGCTCATAGCGGTGCAGCATGCGAATCCAAGTGGCCTCACGGCTGGTGGTAGATTCACCGCGTTCGCGCGCATCGCTGAGCTGGCGCTCCTCGGTGTGTAAGCGTGATTCGAGGCGAGCACACAGCTCGACGAGGTCGACAAGCTCCCCTTGAGGTGCTCGATCAAGCCAATGTTCCGTCGACGCAGTATTTGGCAGAGCCATCCGTGACCTCCGCTAAAAGAACGTTTGTTCTACTAATTCATTTTAGCACATTTGTTCTCTCTTGGTGCAAACGCTGGCGAGTAAAGCTTTGACGTGCATCGCACGTTAACCTCGGGAACCGCGGGACTCACCGAGTGCCCAGTGGTCGCGCGGGCATAACCAGCTCGCCGTCTATCACACGCTGAAGGACACCGCCCTCAAGCTGAATGAGTAGGGCGCCATCATTGTCCGTCCCTGCTAGCAGGCCCACCAGGGTTCGATCGTGCAGGATGACAGTGACCCACTCCCCACGGCGCCAGAGTCGATGCTGCCATGCCAGCATCAAGCCCTTCTGGTGTGCCCGACTGGTAGACCTGGTCAACCATTGATCCAGTGTCTCGATGAATTGGTGGAAGACCTGATATCGGTTGGGTGCGGCGGAGGAATGCTCATCCAACGCGGTTGCCCATTCGGGAATTCCTGTCGGGCGATCTCCACTCCAAGCGACGTTCAGCCCGATGCCAATGGCAACATAGCCGGTCGCGGAGTCGGTTGACTCGGCCAATATCCCACAGACTTTGCGATCCCCCAACAAGAGATCATTTGGCCACTTGATCGCTGGCGCGAGGCCGAGCTGAGTCTCCAACGTCTCACAGAGCGCAACGGACACACACACTAAGTGTTGAGGAAACGTCAGCCGCGGCTCCTTCAAAAGCACTGTCATCAAAAGGCTCGATCCTGGTGGGGCGCTCCAGGTTCGCCCGGCGCGGCCACGTCCCTCGGACTGAAAATCCGTGACGAAGACATGTCGGGTGCCCTCGTCGCGCATGGCCGCTTGGCGGGCTAAATCTTGGGTGCTGATCACCTCCGCGGCGTAACTGAACGTCCAGCCGGATGGAGGTTCCAGGGTAGTAATTGAGGCGGCTAAATCGTCCATCTAAAGCACTATCTCGTACACTTCAAACACTTCGCCAATGGGCTGGACATGACACACTCTGCACTTCTCATTGCCTCGACGAATCAAGGGAAGCTGGCCGAATACCGAGAGATTCTCCGCGGTCTCCCAGTGGAGTTGCGCACCCTTGCGGACGTGGGCATCACGTTTGAGGTTGAGGAGACCGGCATCACCTTTCGTGAGAACGCGGCGATAAAGGCGCGTGCTTATGCGCGAGCGAGCGGTCTGATCACGTTTGCCGAAGACTCTGGACTGGAGATTGATGCACTGGGCGGAGAGCCGGGCGTCTATTCGGCTCGCTGGGGTGGGACCTCCGACTACGCCTTGAAGCATCGGATGATCCTTGACCGCCTCACTGATGTGCCCTGGGAGCGGAGGACGGCCCGCTATGTGAGCGAGGCGGCCGTGGTGGACGCGAGTGGGCATGTGTGGCACTATCGTGGCACTGTGAGCGGTCACATTTCTTTCGAGCCCGCGGGGCATGGTGGATTTGGATTCGATCCTATTTTTCAGATTGCGAGCTTTGCTCGGACGATGGCCCAATTGACTTCAGCGGAAAAGCATGCCATCAGTCATCGCGGTCGCTCGACGCGTCGAGCGCTCCCGCGACTTCGGCTCGTGCTGGGCCTGGGCACCGGTCAGCCTGACTCGCACGCTGGATGAGCTATAATCTCAACGCATTATCCCCTTGTACCGTGGTCGCCGACCGCGGGAAACTGGCGCCTCTGCGGCGCCGTCGCGGATCTTCTGGCCCCCGTGCGACTCATCCTTCTCGCCTTCATCGCTAGCCTTGCAACCGCTTGTGGAGTAGTCCCTGGTTTGAGCGGGGCTGGTGCACGCCCGGCCGCACCGCGCACAGAGCTTCTCATTGATAACCTGAAGATTCCAATGAGCCTGGCTTTCGCACCGGATGGTCGACTCTTCTTCAACGAGGTGTACGAAGGACGTGTGCGGCTCTTTCGAGGCGGACAACTCCAGGAAGCTCCCTGGGCGGAGCTTGAGGTAGCACGGGGTCCTGAAACCGGCCTCCTTGGTCTGGCCGTGGACCCTCAGTTTTCCACAAACCGCTATATCTATTTGTACTACTCGGAGCCTGATCCAAACCGACGAAACAATGTCCCATTGCGTAACCGGGTTATCCGGATGACTGACCGGGACGGGCGTGGCGAAGATCTGACGGTCATCCTCGATGACCTCCCAATTTCCCGAACCGGCCGGCACAGCGGCGGGAGGATCACCTTTGGCCCAGATGGCATGCTCTATGTAGGGGTTGGCAATGCCGAGTCATCGCGCCTGGGGCAGGAGCTGGGGAGCCTGGGAGGAAAAATTTTGCGCGTCCGTCCCGATGGCACGATTCCGGTGGACAATCCGTTTCCGGAATCCCCCGTGTATGCGCTGGGATTCCGAAATCCGTTTGGCCTGGCGTTTCACCCTATGACCGGGCAGCTTTATGCAAATGAGAATTCCGGGAAGGGCCATGATGAGGTAAACCAGATCACGCCGGGCGGAAACTACGGAAACCCGGTGGTTGAGGGGCGGGGCGATGATCCACGCTTCGTCAATCCGATCTGGGAGTCAGGTGAGCCAAGCGCCGGTCCAACCGGACTCGCCTTCTATTCCGGCAGCATGTTTCCTGAGCTGGCGAACGATCTGCTTTTTTGCGGGGTGCACGTTGGCACACTTCAGCGGTTCCGACTCGCCGGTGAACGACTTGACGAAGTGGTCAGTATTGAGGACATCGCGGAGGACTGCCGACTCGATGTGGTGGTCGGTCCGGATGCTGCAATTTACTACGCGAGCATCAATCGCATCTTCCGTTATGTGCGGTAATGGTTTCCCTGCCCTCCCATGCGAAATGACCGTGCGTGGTGGGTTCGAAATTGGGTCCGCTATAATCCAGGTTCCACGGGGTGTAGCGCAGTTGGTAGCGCGCATGGTTTGGGACCATGAGGCCCCCGGTTCGAGTCCGGGCACCCCGACCCTTGAG
>JBJXFJ010000515.1:0-4402 GCA_046154735.1 Chloroflexota bacterium
ATGCGATTGATTTCGTCTAAGCAGCATACAGGCCGGCCGCTCGGTCCGTGTTCCGAGGCAAAGAGCTGCCCGGAGGTGGGCTGCCAGGCCAGGCCTTGCGGATTACGATGACCGTACGAATATACTGTGGAGCCAGGCCACGGATTGTCCGAGGGAGCTGAGCCATCCGTCTCCAACCGGTGAATTTTTCCATTGGGCGACGCAATGTCCTGCGCCAAACTGTCAGCTCCAGCATCGCCCATCGTCCAGTAGAGCTTGCCGTCTGGGCCAAAACGGACGCGGCCGCCATCATGCACCGCATTCGCCCGGACGCCATCGATCAAGACAGCGTCTTCTACGCCCAGGGTCGTCGCTGGATCTTCACGGAGGCGCACCAGGCGATTCACGAGCTCCCCACCTGGTGATCGATACGTATAGGCTACGTAGACACGCCCATTAGTGGCAAAATCGGGATCAAGAGCCAGGCCCATCAGTCCAGCTTCACCGGTGTTGGCCACGTCAAGCGTGGCCCACGGTTGATCCACAAGTGACCCGTTCACCATGACGCGGATGCGGCCGGAGCGCTCGCTGATGAACGTGCGGCCATCCGGCGCGAAGGCCACCGCCCAGGGGGCTTCGAGACCGCGGGCAACCGTTTCAACGGTGACTGAATCACTGGTCTGTGCGTGTGCTGGCCCGAATGCGCCCGGAGCAACCATGGTTAGAATGAGCGCAAATGCAGAGACCAATGGTCTCACTGTGACGCTCAACTTCGATGTAATTCGGTGACGCGCGTGCGGCCTCATGAGCTGCTTAGCTCTCTGGAAATGAGTTGTGCTGCTTCACCAATGGACGCATGGTGCGTGCCATCACCTCGTCATCGCGGCGGCCAGCTCGTCAGCCGTCGTCACTGGAGCCTGACAGACGTAGTGCTCACAGAGATACGCCGCGGCTCGACTGTCCCGCAGGGTGCGATCCGTGAGCACGGGGAAGGCCCGCCCACGGCGATCGCCTTGCTCGCAGCCGGCCAGCACCAGATTGGGCTCATAGGACTTGCTGGCGACATCTAGAAGAAGCCGGGTGTCCGTGCTATCGAGTCGGCCGATGATGGCGATCTCGCGTGGAGGTGACAGGTGGAAGTCCAGGCCTGCCAGGAGCCGTCCGAACCCGCCCGGAGCGCGAGACATGAGCGGGGCCATAGACCTCAGTACCGTGACGGCGCGCTCCTGGTAGCGCGGCTCGCCCGTGAGCACGGACAAGCGAAGCAGGACTTCAACGGCCACCGATGTTCCGGATGGTGTGGCATTGTCATACACGTCCCGCGGGCGGGTGACCAGCCGCTCATGATCTCGCGCGGTATCGTAAAAGCCGTCCCCGGGCACCCAGAAGAGGTCAATCATGGTATCCGTGAGCGCGCGCGCCTCAACCAGCCAGCTCGGGTCCAGGGTGGCCTCGTGCAGGGCGATCAGCCCATCAATCAGAAAGGCGTAGTCCTCCAGATAACCGTTGAGCTGCGCGCGGCCTTCCTTCCAGGTGCGGAGGAGCCGGCCGTCGCGGCGGAGCTGAGTGAGGAGAAATCGACCATTGGCCTCAGCAACCATCTGGAAATCACCCCGCCCAAACATTCGCGCGGCGAGTGCAAAGGCATGCAGCATGAGACCGTTCCACGACGTGAGCACTTTGTCATCACGGCCCGGATGAATCCGTGGTTCCCGCGCTTCAAAAAGTCGTGCCCGCGCCCGCGCGATGATTGCCTCGAGCTTTTCTACCGGCATGCCGAGCGCACTGGCGACCACATCTGGCTCATCGGGAACATTGAGAATGTTCTTGCCTTCGAAGTTGCCGGAGTGGGTCACATCAAAATAGCGGCAGACAATTGGTGCATCCGCGCGGCCCACCACTGCCTGGATCTCGTCCGGTGTCCAGACAAAGAATTTGCCTTCTTCACCTTCACTATCCGCGTCCTGAGATGAGTAGAATCCCCCGGAAGGATCGGTCATCTCGCGGCGGACATAATCCAGAGTGGCAATGGCAGCGCGCTGATAGAGTGATGTGCCGGTAGCCTGATACGTCTCCAGTAGCAGCCGAGCAAGCTGGGCATTGTCGTACAGCATCTTCTCGAAATGTGGCACTAGCCATCTGGCATCCACCGAGTAGCGATGAAAGCCGCCGCCAAGTTGGTCATGAATGCCGCCGCGAATCATCTTGTGGAGGGTGTGCTCCACCATACGCAGCGCCTCCGCGTCATCATTCCGGCGCCAGGCTCGGAGCAGCGTCTCGAGATTCATTGGTTGAGGAAACTTTGGTGCACCTCTAAATCCGCCATTGTCCCAGTCAAACACCTGTTTGAGCGCGGTCACAGCTTGACTGAGCACGCCTGGGTTGAGCTCGCCATTTTCTCCGTGCGGCGCGGATTGTTGTTGGAGAAACGCCTTGACCTTCTCTGCATTCTCCACCACTCGCTCACGCTCATTGCGATACGCTTCACCGAGCGATTGCAGCACCCGGGCGAATCCGGGCATGCCGCCGCGGTCAGTGGGTGGGAAGTACGTTCCGGCGTAGTAGGGCGCCCCATCAGGTGTCAGGAACACGGTCATCGGCCAGCCACCGTGCTGGGTCATGGCTTGCGTGGCGGCCATGTAGATGGAATCCAGGTCTGGTCGCTCTTCCCGATCCACCTTGATACTGACAAAGTACTGGTTCATGAGCGCCGCGATCTCGTCGTTTTCAAACGATTCACGCTCCATTACGTGACACCAGTGACAAGCGGAGTAGCCAATGGAGAGCAGAATTGGCTTGTCTTCTGCCTTGGCCCGATTGAGCGCCTCCTCTCCCCACGGATACCAATCCACCGGGTTGTGGGCGTGCTGGAGGAGATAGGGGCTAGTCTGGTCGATCAGGCGATTCGTCATGACATCCACCCCGGGTGTTGGTTGATGAGTGATTGGTGATGCGCGGTCATCTTGAAATCAATTCATCGTACCTGACCCGTGGTTCGTGAGGTCCTGTTTCAGCAGCTGGCGTGCCAACGCGAGCCATTCGGCCCCGCGGTCGGCGAGCGCAACCAGCGCTGCCGGCTCTGATTTCCCAGCGTGGACATACGCTTGGCCCTCGGCGCGAATTCTGGCTCCAAGCTGCTTCATGACTCCCCCGTAGAGCACGCGCCACTGACGATCCTCACCTTTGGTCTCTATGCCCAGCGTCTTGAGGTCGGCCGCAAAGCGCCCAAATGGGTAGACGCCACGCTCCGTGGATCGGAGCTTCTGCACCAGCTCAGCCCGGGTGGTAAGCACGCCGTCCAGATGGGCGATGACATCAGGGACGCCGCGGAGCTTATGGTTGCGTTGGAGCTCATCGAGCGCCGTGAGATGGTCAAGATCGCCCGGGTCGACTGAAAAAATGCCGCTGGCCAGCTTACTGAGGCCGCCCCGAACGCCAGCTCCCAGACGATAGTATCGCTCGGCCTGTTCCAGGGTCCCGATTGTTGTCCGTTCGATACGCGCAAGCTGCAACGCCATGTGCCAGCCAATCAGCGGCGGGAAGAATTCAGCCCAATCCACCGGCACCAGCGCTGCCCAGGCCGGATCCATCGTTCCCCTTGGCGCGAGATGGGCGCGATTGGCTGATGTGTCTGGGGCCAGGAAGATACCATCGTGCAGCCGTGGCTCACCCTCAGAGTCAGGCCTCACACGAGCGACCGCTCTGTGGATGGCTTCATGCAAAAGTGGCGGGGGTTCATCCAGCAGCGCCTGAAGAACCGGAATGCTGACCTGTTTGATCTGGGCCGTCTCCAGCGTCCACTTGAAGTCCACTGGTTCCAGGATCACGTCGCCGTTCAGTGTGCCCACAAGCAGAGCATCAGCATGCGGCTTTCCGTTGGCCTGGACCTGGGCGGCAAGATCCGGGTTGGACGAAATGACAACGGCCTCGCGCGGAACATACAGATCCCCATCAGGGCCGGGGCGCGGCTGCCCGATGACGGAGGCGAGTGCGCGTGCCCCCAGCGCCTCCCATTGTTTCCCAACCTGTTCGCTGGCCCCGCCCCAGTCACCGATGCGCCAGAGTTGACGACCCTCCAGCGGTGATCGAGCGGTAATCGGCCGCCGCTGAAAGCCCCGCCGCGGCGCCCCCGATTGTGTGTTCATGCGCGCAAGCGTACCACGGAGGGTGAGTTCAAAATGCAAAATGCAAAATGCTAATTTGAGAACTCGTCGATCGCAGTTGGGAAGCGGGCACCTTCAAACTGAATCCTTCCCGATTTTGCACTTTGCACTTTGCACTTTGAATTTTTACTTGAAGAAGATCCTCTCCCAGATCTTGGTGAGCTCCGCGGCTCGGTCGGGGTCGGACTCTTGATCGTCGCGTGGAAGGATCTTCACGCCGTCAATGCCATATTCAGGTGCTTTGGCACGGATTCCGGTGC
>JBJXFJ010000525.1:0-3209 GCA_046154735.1 Chloroflexota bacterium
AAGATCGTCCCGCGCTGAGCTGCCAGAAACCCATAGAACGTCTTCGAGCCCACGAACGGGAGGTACATCGTGTCGGCGGCAAACAACCCCGGCTGTGGCCCGCGTTCCCCCAGCATGCACTCCCCCCCGAACGACTTCGTCTGAGGGAGTTCTACCGCATCTCCGCCAGGATCCGGTATGGACCATGTGTTCTAGTCTTTTCGGCCGCGCTTCTAGGTCTCCCTATGAGACTCTGGGGTCAGGTCGATCGGTTTTCATCGATGGGCCTGGAAGGACATCAGCTATCTCTATGACCAGCACCACCGCAACCCCCACACTCGAACTCGCCCTGGAGCAATTCCTGCGTTGGCTGCAAGCCCGGAATCGGAGCGCGCTCACCCAGAGCGCCTATCGCACTGATGTGGGTCAGTTCATCACCTGGATCCACGAGAACACCGCCACCATCACCACCGTGGATCAGGTCGGCCGGGTGGATGTGCGGGAGTATCTGGCTTGCCTGGGTGAGAAGAAGCTCTCGGGCGTTTCCCGGGCCCGCAAGCTGGCCGCCCTGCGTGAGTACTTCCGTTTTGCTCGCGAAGACTTGCAAGTGATCAGCCACTCCCCCGCTGAAGGGTTGGACACCCCGAAGAAAGAGAAGAACTCCCGCACGATCCTGGCACCCGATGAGTACTCCCGGATGCTGGCCCAAGCTGGCGGCAATCCCCGAGACTTCGCCATCCTGCAGGTGTTCTTGCAGACAGGGGTTCGGGTGTCCGAGCTATGTGGTCTCCGCCTCGATGCGGTCGACCTAGCGCATCAGATGATCACGGTTGTGGGCAAAGGCATGGTGACGCGTCAGATCGAGCTGGAGAAGAAAGGCATCCAAGCGATCAAGAGCTGGCTTAAGGTCAGGCCTGATGTGGCGGACGATCATCTCTTCCTGAACCAGTACGGGGAGCCATTGGGTCCGCGTGGCGTGCAGAAGCTCGTGACCTAGCACCGTCGAGGTGCTGACATTACCAAACGGGCAGGCTGCCATTCGTTCCGGCATACCTTTGCGACCTATAAGGCGCAGCGTGGGGTGAGCGCGTTCCAGCTCAGGGACTGGCTGGGGCATGCTCGCCTGGACACAACTCAGATCTACGTGCACCTGGCCCGCACCAACGCCAAGAAGGAGATGGAGGCGACGAGCCTATGAGTTGCTGTGTCTCCGTGTTCCCTATATATAAGGAAAGGCAGGGCCAGGCTCATGGGTAAGCCCACGTATCTTGTGATTGCCAAGATGGCGGGGAACTTCGCCATGGTGGGCCAGACCAAGGACCCCACCGAGACCGTCGAAGCCGTGGTCCGTCGCGCTGCAGAAATGCCGAGCACCGCGCTTGGTGATGACGATCCTGACGGTCAGGCACTCCGAGCGCCGCTCTGTGGCATCCATCAGGTTCCAATGACGCTCATGCATGGGCGGCGCGGGCCATTCTGGTCCTGCCACCAGAAGCGGACCGATGGCACCTGGTGTGACTACAAACCAGCGGAGTGAACTGCGCAGCTCCGAGCGATCAATTGCTCTAATCGTCTGGGACGATTCAGAAACGCCGTTTAGGCTCGGACGAATACGCCTCGATAGATCGTGAGCCGACCCTCCTCATAATTGCGCATCATCATCTGCCCGTTGAGGGGCAGACTGTCTCCTTGGAGTAGTTGTGGAGCTGTCGGGATCGCTCCGGGGGCTGCTGGGGCCATCGGACCGGCCGACAACGCTCCGGCGGTCTGGTCCACCCAGTGTCGCTCGCGAAATCCGAGACGGAGCAGGAGTTCTCGGATGTCGTTGGGCTGCCAGATGAAATTCACCGAATCATCCTTGGCCCACGGGACCGGGTACAGCATTGGTTCTTCTGGACCGGCCATAAAGTCCTGAAACACGTATTGTCCTCCGGGGCGCAGCACCCGGTGGATTTGGCCGTAGAGCCTCTCCTTATCCTCAAGATGCATGGCGATTTGGGTGGTGAGGACGGCGTCAAAGCTCTGGTCCGGAAAGGGCAGGTCGAGGGCGTTGCCTTGCACCAATGTCACCCGATCATTCAGGCCGGTCATCTCTGTCAGCAGCACGGCCGCGCGGTGAAACTCTTCGGTGAGCTCCAGTCCGGTCACCTGGCAATCAAAATCAGTCGCCAACGTGCGCGCCGGACCACCGAGCCCACTCCCGATGTCGAGCACGCGCATGCCAGGCCGCAGGTCGGCCAAACTCAGAACATCAAGGAGTCCGGCCTTGCCGCGGGTGAAGTGTGTGGACGGGGCAATGTCATCCGCGGTGAGCGAGTTCAGATCTTTGCCTGCAGCGCGCATGACATCCAAAATCCGCGCGGCATAGTCCTGATGACCGTAGTGGGCGTTCACCCGCGACTCTGTTTCACCGTTGATCATGGATCCTCCCTCACCGTACGGCGCACCCTGGACCGGCACTGGGCGAATGCAGGGTGCCTATGTGATGCTCGGTTCGGCCAATGGATCATACGCCGCGCATGGCCCTGGTGTGAACGACGTGCCCGCAGCATGGTGGATAGGTTGGGAAAGTGACCAATTCTGAGTTCGATAACGGCCATTAGCGTTACCAGGCTGCTCTGACGCCGATTGCTCGCGCCGGGCTGACCTTCCGAACGGTTTGAAGGACTCGGAGCGAAGCCCGATCAACTCCGCGCGCTCTGCAAGGACGATACAGCAGCGTTGGCCCTGCTGGAGGGTGAGCTCAAAGGGGAAGCCGCGCTCTCGCCCAACGCGGGCTCTTCACCGGAACGTGGGGGAACTCACGATGACACGGAACCTGGCTTCCTTGGTGCCGAACATCGGGTCATCGATCAAGACACAATGACCTCGCTGCAGGCGAGCCCGGGATAGTTGAACGTCCCAATCTCCTGGTTGTCCAACTGGAGCAGTCTGGAGAAAAGACCGGCGGGAGCCTGGCCGCGGTTCAGGGCGGACGCGCAAATCACGTACCGCCCTCCCCCGCTACTTCCGTGTGACTGTCAGCGTGGCAGCGTGGTCAAATCCCTGGACCCGCCCGTCGTCGCCGGTCGCCCGAACCTCCACCGGGATGTCCGACCCGGCCGCCTGTGGTCCGAAGCTCAGGCTCAGCTCCAGCGTGACCGTCGGACTCGATGGTCCGTCCGCAATAAATCGGCTCTCGGCCAGGTGCACCTTTGCCCCCTGGGCCGCCAGCACGTTGGCGCTGCCGG
>JBJXFJ010000536.1:0-4614 GCA_046154735.1 Chloroflexota bacterium
TCCGCCCGGGTGGGGTGGGAATCAAGCGCATCAGCGACAGCGCGCTCACGCTCTTCCCGCAGCCGCTCTCCCCCACCAGCCCCAGCGCCTCGCCCGGCTTGACCGTGAACGACACGTCATTGACCGCCTTGACCGTCCCATCGCTGGTGGCAAAGATCGTCTCCAGATGCCGCACGTCCAGTAACGGAGTCTCCGGCGGTGCGCCCGGCGTGGGTGCGGTGACTGTTTCAGTTCCTTGGTGCATACCTATCCCCGCTGCATCTCCCATCGGAGTCGCGGCTTGCGCGCCGCCGTGGCTTCATCCAACCGACCGACCGGTGTCGTATGCGGAGCCGCGTGGATGATATCTGGACACTCGTTAACCTCACGCGCGATCTGGAGCATCACCCGAGCAAATTCATCCAACGTGTCTTTGCTCTCCGACTCGGTTGGCTCGATCATCATAGCTTCTTCCACGATCAAGGGGAAATACACCGTGGGCGGATGGATCCCAAAATCCATGAGCCGCTTGGCGATGTCCAGGGTGCGGACTCCGGAGCGCTTCTGCCGCCGCCCAGTGAGCACAAATTCATGCATGCAAGTGCGCGGATAGGCTAGGTCATACGCATCTTGGAGGAGCGTACGCAGATAATTTGCGTGGAGAACGGCCGTTTGACTGATCTCTCGGATTCCATCGCTCCCCTGCATGAGAATGTACGTCAGGGCCCGAACGAGGATGCCAAAATGACCATTAAACGCTTTGAGCTTCCCGATCGAGTCGGGACGATTCCAATCCAGGAAGAATTCTCCACTCGCTCGTTGACTCACCAGCGGCACGGGAAGGAATGGCTCCAGCTCGCGCGTGACAACCACGGGGCCGTCTCCGGGGCCGCCAGCGCCGTGAGGTGTCGAAAAGGTCTTATGGACGTTGATGTGCATGACATCGATACCCATCTCGCGCGGCTTGACCGCGCCAAGAATGGCGTTCAAATTTGCACCATCACCATAAACGAGGCCGCCCGCTTCATGAATCGTCCCGGTGACGTCGAGAATGCGTTGCTCAAACAAACCGAGCGTATTGGGATTTGTGAGCATCAATCCAACAGTCTGAGCATCGGCCTCGCGCCGAATCACATCCACGTCAACATTCCCATGCTCATCAGTGGGCACTGATACAGTGTAGAAGCCACACATGGCCGCCGTGGCGGGGTTGGTCCCATGGGCGGAATCAGGAATGAGTACTTTGGTGCGGTGTCCCTCGCCGCGTGCGCGCAGTGCCGCGCGTATCATCAGCATTCCGCACAGTTCACCATGTGCCCCGGCCGCGGGCTGCAGCGTTGCGGCGTCAAAACCGGTAATCGCGGCGAGGATGCGCTGCAGATCCCACATTACCTCGAGCGCCCCCTGAATAGTGGACTCAGGCTGGTGGGGGTGAATCGAGAGGAATCCGGGGAGCCGAGCAATGTCCTCATTGATCTTGGGGTTGTATTTCATCGTGCATGAGCCCAGCGGATAGAAACCATTGTCAATGGAATGGTTCATTGTGGATAGGTGGACCGCATGGCGCATGAGATCAAGCTCAGATACCTCGGGCAGAGGCAGCGATTCGCGAGTGAGATCTTCCCCGAGATCAAACCTAGACGGTATGTCATCCTGGCCTGGAAGACGGTGACCAGCCCGCCCCGGCCGGCTTATTTCGGAGAGCAGTGGCTCAGTCATCGAACACTTCCAATCTCAGTCAAGCCAGAGACGAGCTGATCGATCTGTTCACTCGTATTCACTTCAGTACAGCAGAGCAGCAGACACGGCTCGAAATCCGCACCCAGCGAGCCCAACGGATAGCCTGCGATGATGTTCCGCTGAAGCAGCATTGCCTGCGTCTCATGAGCGGGCCGAGAGCCTAACACGACAAACTCGTTGAAGAAAGGCGCCGCGGAGATGACGCGATAGCCGGGAATCTGGGCGATGCGCTCGGCTGCCTCAGCAGCGCGCGCGTGCGAGAGACGCGCGGCAGACCGCAATCCATTTGGACCCATGGCCGTCAGATACGCTGTGACCGCGATTGAGAGAAGCGTCTGACTTGTGCAGATGTTGGATGTGGCCTTCTCCCGTCGAATGTGCTGCTCACGAGCCTGAAGCGTGAGTACAAACCCACGTCGTCCTTGATCATCGCTCGCCTGACCGACGATTCGCCCGGGTAACTGACGGAGATGCTTCTGCTTGCAGGCCATATAGCCAACCCACGGACCGCCATATTGCAGATGAACGCCAAGCCCCTGCCCCTCACCCACGGCAATATCTGCACCCCAGTAGCCCGGCGTCTTGATGAGTCCTAACGACACGGGATCACCCGTCACAATGATGAAGAGTGCGCCCACGGCTTCCGCCCGCTCCTGAATCGCTGTAAGGTCCTGAATTGTTCCGAAGAAGCTGGGCTGCTGCACCACGATGCACGCAGTCGTCTCATCCAGCACATCAAGGACAGATGGCTCAAGAATCTGGTCTCCATCACGCATGGGAGCTGGAGAAACAAGGTGTAGATCCCGTCCCTCCAGGTATGTCTCCACCACCTGTCGGTACTCCGGGTACACCGATGCCGCGAGGACAACGCGGTCTCGGCCGGTGATCCGAAGCGCCATGAGCACGGCTTCCGCGAGTCCGCTGGCACCGTCATAAACGGACGAATTCGCCACGTCCATTTCCAGAAGGTCGCACATGAGGCTCTGAAACTCAAACATGAACTGCAGCGTCCCCTGGCTCATCTCAGCTTGATAGGGCGTATAGGCGGTATACAACTCGTTGCGCGCCAGCACGTGGTTCACGATGCTGGGGATAAAGTGATCGTAGGCCCCGGCTCCAATAAACGTGGGCTGCTGACGGACGTGACGATTGCGTGCCGCCAGGTCTGACATCTGGCGTAGCACTTCAAGCTCGGTGATGCCTGGAGCAATGTCTATCTGGGGAAAACGAAAGTCTGCCGGGATATCGACGAAAAGATCATCGACTGATGCAACCCCGACTTGATGCAACATCGCCGTTCGTTCATCGTCCGTGAGCGGTATGAATGCCATCGTGCGCGAGTTCCTCCTGCGATCGTCGTCAACGTGGAGTCACGCGACGTGGGCTAGCACTCTCTCTGGTTTGGGGGGAGTCAGTCGCCGGTAAGCTCGGCGTAGTCGTCGGCCGACATTAGACTTTCGAGCTCGTCCAGATTGTCTGGCCGAACTCGAATCATCCAGCCATCGCCGTAGGGCGCATCGTTGACGGCCTGAGGCTCATCCGCGAGCGACTCATTTACGGCCAGCACTTCACCGGTAAGTGGCGAATAAAGATCAGAAGCTGTCTTCACCGACTCAACGACACCAAATTGCTTATTCTGCTCCACCCGGGCGCCAACATTCGGAAGCTCAACGTACACCACATCGCCAAGCTGATCCTGTGCAAACTCTGTGATGCCAATGACAGCGTCGTCGCCGTCCATGCGAACCCACTCGTGCTCGCTCGTGTACTTCAGGTCAGGTGGATTCACACGTTCTCCTTTTGACATGCTTCCGCGAGCTTATGACCCACGTTTGGTGCGATGTGCGTAAAACGGGACCGCAACGACACGAGCTGGCGCGGCGCGACCGCGAATGTCGATCTGAATGTCGGAACCAATCTCACGCGGCTGATCATTCGAAACGTAAGCGAGACCGATAGGAATGTGCAAACTAGGCGACATCGTGCCGCTTGTGACCGTTCCGATACGGGCATTGTGCTCCAGGACAGCGTAGCCCTGGCGAGGCACTCCCTGACTGGTAAGCTCGAATCCAATCAGGCCTCGGGCCGGGGTTTGGCCCACCAGCGCCAGGAGCGAGCTTCGTCCCGAGAACTCTTCTTTCTCGAGCTTCACTACGCGCCCAAGGCCCGCCTCATAGGGCGTGGTCTCTTCGTTCAGCTCATGCCCGTAGAGCGCCATTCCCGCTTCAAGCCGTAGCGTGTCGCGCGCTCCCAGTCCACAGGGACGAGGCGACACATCATTCCGGGGCTCTTGCAGGCGGCTCCAAAGGCCTGGCGCATCAGCGGCCGCAATGATGAGCTCAAACCCGTCCTCACCTGTGTAGCCGGTGCGCGCAATAAAGGCGGCAGTCCCAGCCACTCGACCGTCAGCCCCTGCGTAGTACCGAATACTTGCGAGATCGATATCACACAGCGGCTGCAAGTACGCTGCAGCCAGCGGGCCCTGCAAGCCGATCATAGCCGTCTCGCTCGTTGTGTCGTCCAATGTGAAGTTCCATGAGGCCGAAGATCTCATCCGCTCGATGTGACCCAGAATCTTCACTCGGTTCGATGCATTGACCACCATGAGAATCTCCGGGTCAAGTCGATAGACCACCACATCATCAAGCACCCCGCCGTGGTCCGCGCAGCAAAGCGAATACTGAGCGCGCCCAGGAGTGAGCCGCGAGACATCGTTTGTGGTGAGCTGCTGGACAAAGGTGAGCGCATCAGGCCCACTAAATCGCAAGCGGCCCATGTGAGATAGGTCAAAGAGTCCAGCGGCAGTGCGAACGATGGTGTGCTCAGCAATAATGCCCTGGTATTGGACAGGCATTTCCCAGCCGCCAAACTCAACCAGGCGAGCACCTCCGGCAA
>JBJXFJ010000542.1:0-18306 GCA_046154735.1 Chloroflexota bacterium
CCGGCGTGCCATGGCCCGCCGGGGCCTTTGTCGCGATCGGAATCGCGAGGTTACATCATGCCGCCCATGCCGCCCATGTCTGGCATGGCCGGTGCGCCGGGGGCGTTCTTCTCCGGAACGTCGGTGACAAGCGTCTCGGTGGTGAGAATCATGGTCGCAATGGAGGTTGCATTCTCCAGCGCGGAGCGCGTGACCTTCAGAGGATCAATGATGCCCGCGTCAAACATGTTGACGTAGACATTCTTCGCCGCGTCGTAGCCCTCAGCCACGGCGCGCTTCTTCACCTCTTCAACGATCACGGAGCCCTCGAGGCCACCGTTTGTCGCGATGCGCCGCAGCGGCTCTTCAAGCGCCTTGCGGAGGATCTGGACGCCGGTCTTCTCATCGGGCGTGCCGCTGAAATTTTCGAGCATCTTGTCCAGCGCCGGCAGTGCGTGGATGAAGGCTACGCCACCACCAGGAACGATACCCTCTTCAACGGCCGCTCGGGTCGCCTGAAGCGCATCTTCAACGCGGTGCTTCTTCTCTTTGAGCTCGATCTCGGTGGCGCCGCCAACCTTGATTACCGCCACACCGCCGGCCAGCTTGGCCAGACGCTCTTGCAGCTTCTCACGGTCAAACTCAGAGGTCGTCTCATCGGTCTGCATTCGAATCTGCGAGATGCGTGACTTGATGTTCTCTTCTGAGCCGCTGCCCTCGATGATGGTGGTATTGTCCTTGGTGCAGACAACGCGGCGAGCTCGGCCGAGGTCCTGGATGGTGGCGCTATCGAGCTTGCGACCGATCTCCTCAGAGAGGACGCTCCCACCGGTCAGGATAGCCATATCCTCAAGCATCGCCTTGCGGCGATCGCCGAAGCCTGGCGCCTTGATGGCCAGGACGTTGATGGTGCCGCGCAGCTTGTTCACAACCATGGTTGCGAGGGCCTCGCCGTCCACATCCTCAGCCACAATGACCAGGTTCTTGCTTACCTGGAGCAGTCGCTCCAGCACGGGCAGGATGTCAGCAATGGCGCTGATCTTCTTGTCCGTGATGAGGATGTACGGGTCGTCAAGGGTGGCTTCCATCCGTGTGGGGTCAGTGATGAAGTACGGCGAGATGTAGCCGCGATCAAACTGCATGCCCTCAACGTAGTCCACCTCAAACTTGAGGGTCTTGGACTCCTCAACGGTGATGACGCCGTCTTTGCCGACTTTTTCCATCACTTCGGCAATGAGCCCGCCAATTTCCTCATCCGCGGCGGAGATAGAGGCAACCTGAGCGATCTCGTTGCGGCCGCTCACAGGGCGGCTCACAGCCTTCAGCTCACCAATCACCGCTTCAACGGCTCGCTCGATGCCACGCTTAATCTGGAGCGGGTTTGCACCCGACGTGACGTTTCGGAATCCTTCATGCACCACGGCTTGAGCGAGCACGGTGGCGGTGGTGGTGCCGTCGCCCGCGACATCGTTGGTCTTGGTGGCGGCTTCCTTCAGGAGCTGGGCGCCCATGTTCTCGAAGGGATCCTCGAGCTCAATCTCCTTGGCGATGGTAACACCGTCATTGGTGATCGTGGGTGGGCCGAATTTCTTGTCGATCACCACGTTTCGGCCGCGGGGGCCAAGCGTGATCTTGACCGCATCGGCCAATTTGTCCATGCCGCGACGAAGCGCCGCTCGGGCGTCGTCACCATAATCGAGTTGTTTTGCTGGCATATGTCTGGGTCTCCTCCTTCCGAATGATTAGTCTTGAAGGACGGCGAGAATGTCACGCTCATTAAGAATGAGCAGTTCGTCGTCCTCGAGCTTGAACTCGGTGCCCGAGTACTTGGCGAAAATAATCTTGTCCCCTACGCTGAGATCCAGCGAGACTCGCTCACCACTATCGAGCAATCGCCCGGGGCCCACTGCCACAACTTCGCCCTGCTGGGGCTTTTCTTTGGCGGTGTCCGGTAGCAAAATGCCGCTCTTGGTGACTTCTTCGCGATCCAGCGGCTTCACCACCACGCGATCGCCAAGTGGTCTGAGGCCGAGGTTAGCCATAAATGTGACCTCCCGAAATTGAACAGAGGCGCACTCAGTGGCTCCTCCGCGTCATATCTTAGCAGTCGCCCTCGACGACTGCTAAGGGGATTTCGGTGCTCTGGCGTAAGAGTTGTATTAGAAGTCGTGCGGGTGTCCGGTGGATGACGGTGAGTCTGCCAGTTAGGCCCCTAAGTGAGGACTCCAGGAGACGACGCGGTCGATTGGCCAGTTTGGGGTGGCATCAAACGAGAGCGGGGCTAGATCGCCCGCTTCGTAATGAAAGTGCGCTGCCGCGGCAATCATCGCGCCATTATCCGTACACAGTGAGATGGGTGGAATGAGCACGGGAACCGGGCTGAGCTGTTGGATCCGCTCGCGCAGTGGGCCATTGGCTGCCACGCCGCCGGCCATGGCAATCTGTCGCGCACCATGTTCCCGCGCAGCGGCGATCGTCTTGGTAGCGAGCACATCAACGAGGCTCTCTTGAAAGGCTGCGGCCAGATCCCCGACCGGTATATCGGCCGATTGTTGCTCCACAATGCGGAGCAGCGCCGTCTTCACACCGCTAAAGCTGAAGTCATACGTGTCCCGCAGCCAGGCCCTGGGGATTGGAAACCGCTCCTTATTGCCACCCTCGGCAGCGCGTTGAATCAGCGGGCCGCCCGGGAATCCTAACCCAAGCATCCGGGCCGCCTTGTCAAAGGCCTCGCCCGCGGCATCGTCTCGGGTGCGGCCGAGGCGCACGTACTGCCCATGGCCATGCATGAGCACGAGATCGCTATGCCCGCCCGAGACGATGAGGCAGACGAGTGGAAACTCGGGCTCCGGCTGATCCACGAGCCAATTAGCATAGACATGCCCCTCGAGGTGGTTCACGGCAATCAGCGGCAGGCGACGTGCAAAACTGAGCGCCTTGGCGGCGTTCACGCCAATGAACAAGGCGCCTGCCAGGCCGGGGCCACGGGTAACCGCGATGGCGTCAACCCCGGACCAATCTGTCTGGGCGGTGCGCAGGGCCGACTCAATCACTGGGACCATAGCTTCGAGATGCGCGCGCGAGGCGATTTCTGGGACCACCCCACCAAAGGTTGCATGCATGTCGGTCTGGGTTGCAATGATGTTAGAGCGAACCACCCGCCCGTCTTCAACCACGGCCACCGCTGTCTCGTCGCACGACGTCTCAATGCCAAGTATTCGGGCCATGCCGGGAGTATAGCCGCGCTGACCGTTCCGATCAGCAGCGCATCACCCCGAGTCACGCTAACTGCTCACGCTTCGGTAATATCGCGTCACTTGCGGAGGCCGCAAAGTGGCGCCCCGATGTATAGTAATAGAACATAAGTTCTACAGGAACAGAGCGATGTTTGGGGGCTTGCTCTGGTTTGACAAGAGCTCCAAGCGAACGCCACGCGAGAAGTTGGACATGGCATCGGCGCGTTTTCGCGCGCGTCTGGGAAAGGCGGCCAATCGGTGCTTTGTGCATCCCGGGGAGGAATTTGAGCACCCGGAGATTGGCGTATTCGCTGATCCTTCGGTCTTGCCCGGGTATCTCTGGGTTGGTTCAGTCACCGAGGAAGTTACGGACGGCATCGCGGATGGCAGATCATCGCGAAAGCTTGCACGGCGGCGTAGCGCGGCGGTGCGTCGCAAGTGGCGGATCTGGACTTGAATGCGACGCGTTGCCGGCCCGAGGTCCCGTGGGCAATACTGCCATCAGTTCAACCTGCATTTGAGGTGGAGGGATCGTGTCTGATCAGGCCGACGTGCTCGTTCAGCGTCGCGGTGCGATTGCCACGCTCGTGTTGCACCATCCAAGGCGACGCAATGCCATGACCGTGGCAATGTGGGATCGGCTTGGTGTCGTCGCCCGTGAGCTCAATGACGACTCATCCGTCGCCGTCATCATCCTCCGAGGTTCTGGAGTCGATGCATTCAGTGCTGGTGCCGATATCTCGGAGTTCGATGAGCAACGCTCCACTCCAGAAAAGGCGCTTGCCTATAGCCATCGCGTGCATCACGCGCTCGAAGGCCTGGTGAATGCTTCAAAGCCGACAATAGCAATGGTTTCTGGCTATTGCGTCGGCGGCGGCTGCGAGCTTGCCATCGCCATGGACATGCGCATTGTGGCTGACGGGGCCACATTTGGCATTCCCGCGGCTCGACTCGGAATTAGCATCGCATTTGACGACATTAAGCGGCTGGTTGATCTGGTTGGACCCGCCTACGCCAGCGAGATTCTCTTCACGGGCAGACGGCTCAGTGCGGAGCGCGCGCTGCAGATTGGGTTGGTGAACCAGGTGGTGGCTGCGGAGGATCTCGAGCGGTTGACCTATGAGATCGCGGAGGAGATTGCAGGCTCGGCGCCAACGTCGGTGGCCTGGTCCAAACGCGCGATCAAGCTGATCCTCCGTGATCCAGGCCTGACAACGGCGCCGGATCGCGATGCCCAGGCAGCCCAGGCGTTTGGCACCGACGACTTCAGGGAGGGCGTTCGAGCATTTCTCGAGAAGCGACCGCCAAAATTTCTAGGGACCTAGTGCCCCGTCCAAATTGGTCGGTGGGTTTTCCCGACACCGGTGGTGTCGGGGATCTTGCCCGACTCTATGGTGCGTTCCTGCTCGTCGCCGCGCGGTAGGAGCTTCACTGTCGGGCAAGATGCCCGACACCACCGATGTCCACCAGCTAAACAATCCATGGTTGACAGAGCAGTAGCACAGCGAGCCTCATCCGCCCATTGGCACTAGCTGGCCCCGCATTGGAGCGTCCGACCCAAGTTCCGATAACTCCCCTGATAGGTGTGGGCCATTCGTCAGTTCCGGCGCTCCTTTGCCGCTAGCATGCGAGTCACTGCCATTTCCGCCAGCGGCGCGGCAGCCTCCACCGGCATGGGGGAGACTGAGCTGACGTTGATCTCACAGAGCACATACGTATCCTCGCCTGAAACGGTCTTCGGGCCCAGCAAGAAGTCTGCGTCCCAGATCACTGGGAGTGATTCCCGTTCGATTCCGAGTGTACGCTGCATCTGGGCCACCCAGTCGTTCTCAAGGAGGTTCTTGAGCAACTGAAACTCCGGCTTTTCTGGGCCGTAATAGAGACGCGGCGATGGGTCGGGAATGACAGTCTCGCCGGGCTCAGGCGGGAGCAGCGCCGTAACATACTGGTGGCCGAAACCAACGACTCGGTCGCAGGACAGGTAGCAGCGAATCATTCCCTCCCTCAGCCGCGACTGGTACGGCTGGTCAATCATGTGGCCGTCACCCGCATAGTATGGATGACACAAAACGAGGAGCTCGCTGAACGGCATCTGATCCACCCGGCTGCCGCGCGTGCCATGTTGAACACGCACGAGCGCCTCATTCCCCATCGAGGCATCGTCCACCAGTTTCACCTTCCAGACACCGTTCCCTCCGTTTCCTCGGTGCTGTTTCAACACGCGCGCTCCGCTGGAGCGTAGCTGGTGGGGTAGCTGCTCGCGAAGCTGATCGAGGCTCCGATACAGGTGCGTATCCGTGCCCCAGGGAAGGTGGCGCGTGTCATACAAGACGTCCTTCGTCCCCATTTTAAGGATGACGTCCGGATGGGTGCTCACGAAGACGCCACCTGAAGCGATTTCACGCAACAGAGGGTCCAGCACTGATCGGTCTCGCCCATCACTCATGGGATCAACCCATACAAGCAGTGCATCCAACTGGAGCAGGCGCTTGCGCACTGCATCAACGGCTTCCTCCCCGAAGTGGATGAGCTCCACCGTCACGGCCTGGGAGACCAGTGCCTCGTAAACCGCTTGGAACCTCGTTTCGGAAAGCTCTGGCATGGCGCCATTGGTCTCACCGCGCTGGAGAATCCCGATACGGCCGATCGTGGTCATTTTGAGTAGCCTCCCTCCCCAGAACTCTGTGATGTACCGTCGAGTCCAAGGATTATCGACTTCATCGAAGTCGCCTCTCATCATAGCCGTCCGTCACGTAGCGCCGACCCGGGAGCACGCGGCACAGCCAGTACGCGCTAGACGCGGCGATCAAGACACGGGCACGCTCATCTCGCGGCTCCCAAATGCGCCCCAGCACAGCAGTCAGGAGGTTTATCTGCGTGGCGTAGTAGCCCCAGGCGAACGCGCCCACCAGCAGAAAGGTGAATGCGGTCCAATCCAGCGGGTTCTCCGGGCGCAGCGCTGGTCGAGGAGACCCATCGTCGCTGCGCCTTGGCTGCGGCCTCGAGGAGTGCCGATGATTGGTGACACCTGAACTGCTCTCACTGTGGAAGGCCTGAAACCTTAGGCGCCGTGATTGAATAACTTGGGCCAAAACGAATCGAATCCAGTTATGGATCAGGTCAAATCTGGACTAAGTTTTCTCGTCACGAGGCCTTAGAGCGTTGATCCACTGCATTCGTTCACTCGATGGCAACGTGCCAACTGACCAACTAGGTTGACTCAGCAGCGAGCTGCGCGTGGAGCGCGTCATAGATCAGTCGCACCCGGCTGCACGCCTGGCTCGGCTATCTCAGCTTGATCGCCTTCGAACGGAGCCTGACTCAAAGCATCTTGGCCGCATAATCAACCTGTCCAGCTAACCAGGGTAGCTTCACTCGAGACTAGCGTAGCCGCTCGTTTGGGTCCGACAAGCATGTGTGCAAACCCACGGGCCGAACGCACTTTGGACTGCGGCGGCCGCGACGCCGCTCTCATTTCCGGGCCATCAGACGGGATACAGTGACGAAACGGAAAGCGGCGGTCGCGCCCGCCGCTTTCCGAAGTGCCGGGCACACTCCTTCGTTCGACGATGGTGTCTTATCGAGGTTAGCCCGGATCAATCCCCTCAATTGTGGCTAAGTCAGCCGGTAGCTCTCGTTCGCCGAATACGCCCAGTGGCGGGATGGGTGCCCCGATGCGCGCAGATTCAGGGATATCCGCGGGGAAGAGCTTGCCCGGGTTCATCAGGCCCTTAGGATCCAGGGCCTGTTTGATCTTTCTCATGACCAGCATGGCGGGCCCATGTTCCGTGTCCATATAGGGCGCCCTGGCTAGACCTACGCCATGTTCACCAGTCACAGTACCACCTTGACGCAGCGCCAGCTCATGGAACTCGTTGGCACAGGCCTGCACGCGTCGGATCTCGTCCTCGCTAAATGGGTTGATAAGGAGCGCCGGATGAATGCCACCGCCGCCGATGTGGCCGTATGTGGCCACGGGCAGATCGTACTTCTTGGCTATGTTCGCGATTTCTCGGAGTGTCGCGGGTACTTTGACGCTGGGTACGCAGATGTCCTCGCCGATGTATGCGCGAAACGAGTTCGGGCGGAGCATGCCGGCGGCCGCGCCCACCACGCTGCGCGCCTCCCAGAGCTGATTGATCCGTTTGGGATCGTCCGCCCACTCAGTATTCGTGGCCAGGTGCTGCACCGCGTCACATATGTCTTGCGCATCCTTCACCACGGCATCGTGATTGCCATCCACTTCAAACAGTAGCATGGCCTCCACCTCCGGTAAGTTCATACCGGGTCTATAGAGATTGACGGCCCGCAGCGTATTCTGATCAAGAATCTCCGTGGCCGCGGGCATGATACCCGCCTGGAAGGTGGCTACGACGGCTTCTCCGGCCTTCTCCAGTTGATCAAAAAGTGCTAACACAATCGCCCGCGACTTCGGAGCGGGCATCACCTTGAGCCGCAGTTTGGTGATGATCCCCAGGAGTCCTTCCGCACCGATGAAGAGCTTGGTGAGCTCCATGCCCGACGATGATTGGCGTGCCTTGGAGCCCATCGAGCCGGTGGTGATCATTTCGCCCGTTGGAAGCACCACGTCCATCCCCAGCACCCAGTGAGAGGTGGGGCCATATTTCATTGCCCGCATGCCGTGCGCATTGGTGGAGGCCATGCCGCCCACGGTGCACATCCGGGCGGAACCGGGGTCAGGCGGGAAGCTCAATTTCTGCTTTGCGAGCTCTCCCTGAAGGCGGGAACAGATGACTCCAGGCTCGGTCATGACCTGCAGATTGGGTCCATCAATCTCCAGAATACTGTTCATCGCATTCATCGCAATAACGATCCCACCGAAGACCGGGATGACTCCCCCCATCTGGCCGGACGCGGCGCCCCGAGCGGTCACTGGTATGTCGTGCTCGTAGGCGTATTTCACCGTGCGGGCGACGTCCTCCGCACATCGTGCAACCACGGCCACATCTGGCGACCGGGCATGAAGGTGAGAATAAAATGAGGCGTCGTACGAGAAGTTCAGAAGCTGCGATTTCGCGTCGAACACCTGGCTCGTGGTGAGCAGGCCACGCAAGTCTTGAGCAACCTGATGGGCGTCGATAGTCGTATTCATACGGCTAAGCATACGGCTGATAGTGAACGACGAGCCATCCATCACTTAGACTCGTTTTACGGTTTCGGCAAAGGCTCAATGAATGCAAGCTGGTGGAGTGTTAACGATGGAATCTGGGGTGGTGCACTGGGCGGTAAGGAATCTCTCGAAGGGTTACGCGATCCTCCTGGTCGCTGCCCTATGCGTGTACTTCGTCGCCGTTGAGCCCGTGATGGCCCAGGAATCAGGTGGCTGGCTGCAGAACCATCGTGTGACAACACTGTGGTCTTCGTCTGAAGCTGACGCGCACGCCTATGGAATGCTGCGCCAATTCAGCTACCTGCAGATCGCGAAGCGGCCGGACAACGCACGTGTGTACGTGTTCAATCCACGCACCCAGAACTTTGCCTTTGTAGACATCACTGACGTGGGCCCCAGTAGTGCACCTCCACCAACCTACCTGGCTCAAGCTCCGGCAATTCGCACCCTGCACCTTCCGGCCCGTGTCTCCGGACGAAGCTTGCTTCATGACGAGCCGACTCGGGCGGAGGGTACACCCACCTGGCCGCTCAACAATAACCACCCCGTGACCGTGATCGCGGAAGTCGCTGGGGATGACGGGTCTACCTGGTATCGCCTGGAAGAGGGCGGTTATCTGATGGCGGAAGACCTTCGACTGCCGCGCGCGGTGGCGTCTCGGCCTGGTCGGTGGGTTGATGCGGATTTGAAGCAGCCCGCACTCGTGACCGCGTACGAGAACGGTGTTCCCGTCTACGCGGCCATGGCCATCACGGGCACTGCTGCCTGGCCGACTCCCGTGGGAGAATTCACGATCGGTCGGCGTGTGGCAAACGAGACGATGAGCAGCGACACGATTGGGATTCCGCGCAATGGGCCGGGCGGCTACCATCTCACGAACGTGCTCTTTACGCAATATTTCACCGGGTCAGGCCACTCCATTCACTACAACTATTGGTCCGGAAGCTTCGGCTACTCGGGTAGTCACGGATGTCTGGGCATGGGGCTGGAGGATTCGCGCTTCTTCTGGGAGTGGGCCACGGTGGGAACTCCGCTGTCCATTCGTAGCTAACTCGCGGTGAGCCGCGAGACTCTGAGCTCCGATTCATGCTATGCGCAAACTTGGTGATGGCGTGGCAACGCAATAGGCGTCGCGCGGCATGAGTTAACGAGCGCAATGCTTGGATGCAGGCCGCTGTCCTTTAGAATCATTCGATCATGAGCATGCCATTAAGTCTTTCAACGCGCACGTATGACGTGATCGTGGTGGGTGCCGGCCATGCGGGGTGCGAGGCGGCGGTCGCTGCCTCGCGTATGGGATTCCAGACGCTGCTCGTTACGATGCAGATGGATCATGTGGCACTCATGCCCTGCAATCCATCCATTGGCGGTCCGGCCAAGGGGCACCTTGTCCGTGAGATCGATGCACTGGGCGGGGTGATGGGCGAGGTCACTGATGCGACCTTTGTGCAGATTCGGCTGCTGAATACCAGCAAGGGGCCGGCCGTGCGAGCGCTGCGGGCCCAGTCTGATAAGCATCGGTACGGTCTGGCCATGCGCGCGCTCCTGGAGCGGGAGCCACGACTCGAAGTGATCGAAGCCATGGTGGACGATGTGCTCGTCACCGGCGCATCAGTACTCGCGCGTCGCCACGGGTCGCAGGGTGAGCGCCCCTGGAGTGTCGAGGGCATTCGACTTGCCAGCGGCGAGACGATGCGTGCCCCCAGCGTGATTCTGACCACCGGTACCTCGCTGCGCGGGACGGTGCACGTTGGCGACGTGTCCACCACCGCTGGGCGATCCGGCGAAGCGGCATCTCTGGCGCTGCCTCGGTCGCTTGATGGGCTGGGTTTTCGACTCGGTAGGCTTAAGACCGGCACTCCTCCTCGGGTGCGTGCCAACTCAATTGACTATGACCGTACGGCGCTCCAACCGGGCAGTCCGGTACCACTCCATTTCAGTCACTGGAGTGACGCGTCGGTTGACAGCCAGCCCTTCCCGATGGCGCTGGCTGAGTACCCGGGCGTGGTGCACACTGGCTGGCGACCCCAGATGCCGACGTATCTTGTGGCCACGAATGAGGCCACTCACGCTGTCATACGCGAGAATCTCGACCGGGCGCCCATGTACAACGGTCAGATCGAGAGTCACGGTCCACGATACTGTCCATCAATTGAAACGAAGATCGTCCGCTTCGCCGAGCGAACATCGCATCAGGTGTTTCTGGAGCCTGAAGGCTGGGAAACCGAAGAGGTGTATGTCCAGGGGATGAGCACGAGTCTGCCCATAGAAGTGCAGGATGCTATGCTGCGAACGATCCCCGCGCTCCAGCGTTGCGACATGATCCGCCCCGGGTACGCGATTGAGTACGATTTTCTTTTGCCTGGGCAAATCACGCCCTGGCTGGAGACACGCGGCGTTGCCGGACTCTTTGCTGCCGGGCAGATCAATGGCACCACGGGCTACGAGGAAGCTGCCGCTCAGGGGCTGCTCGCGGGGATCAATGCAGCACTCCTTCTGCGAGGGGAGTTGCCATACGTGCCCCGTCGAGACGAAGCCTATCTGGGAGTCCTGGTGGACGATCTCACGACCCAGGACCTCACCGAGCCCTATCGTATGTTCACGTCCCGAGCGGAGTATCGTCTCCTTCTCCGCCACGACAACGCAGATACTCGACTCAGCGCATTCGGCCATCAGATTGGTTTGCTCAGCAACCCTCGCATGGAGCAAGTCCAGCGGCGGGCGCGAGCGATCGAAGCAACTCGTACTCGGCTCAAGCGCTCCATGCTGGTACCAGGGAGCACGATCGAGCGGCAGCTCATTACCGCTGACCTGCCGGCGGTGAGCCGGCCGACGCGTGCCTTTGACTACCTGCGGCGTCCGGATGTCTCTTCTGCAGCCGTTCCGATATTGACCGGGGCAGATGCGATTGATGACGTCGCTGAGCGAGTGGAGATTGCCGCCAAGTACGACGGCTACCTTGATCGGCAGTTAGCGGAGGCGGAGCGACTTCGGCGACTCGAGGATCACCACCTTCCCGCGGAGCTTGACTACTCCACGATTCCCGGATTGCGCGCGGAAGCACGCATGCGCCTGACTGAGCGTCGGCCCGCCACGGTGGGCCAGGCCTCTCGGATGTTTGGTGTGACTCCGGCGGATGTGGGCGTCCTTCTGATTCAGGTACGAGGTCGCGCCTAAGTGACTTGCGCGATTGTTGTTGTGGGCGGGATCAATATGGATCTTACCGTCTGGGTGGATCATCTCCCTCAACCGGGAGAGACTGTGCGTGGTGACCGAATCTTGCGCCATCCGGGTGGAAAAGGGGCAAATCAGGCCGTAGCCGCGGCGCGTGCCGGCGCATCGGTTGCGCTGATCGGGCGAGTTGGCCAAGACGCGTTTGGGGATGAGCTCCTGGCCGGTTTTCAGACGGATCACGTGGACCACAGCGGGGTGACGCGGGATTCTGAAGCCCTCACAGGAGTTGCGCTCATCGGCGTTGACGCGGCTGGACGTAACACCGTGACGGTTGGCACGGGCGCTAATGGGCGTGTCACGCGTGACGATCTTGATCACTCCGCGGAGCTCATTCGATCGGCCAACATCGGCGTGCTCAATTTTGAGATTCCCATGGACGTGGTGCTCGAAGCCGCGCGCCGATTCCACGCTTCCGGAGCCTCGGTCGTGTTGAACCTTTCGCCGCTCTTCACTCCACCCGAGGATCTGCTCCCTCTTGTTGATGTGCTCATTGTCAATGAGGTGGAGGGCGCTGCCGTGGCGGGGGAGCTGAGCGACCCCAGTTCCACGGTGCAGCGCATCCATGATTGCGGAGTACCCATGGTGGTGCTCACGCTTGGGGCTGCTGGCGTGGTGCTCAACGCGGGCGATGAAATCTTCAGCGTGCCGGGGTATCCGGTAGACGTTATTGATCCTACCGCCGCCGGAGACGCGTTCCTGGGGACATTTGTCGCTGAGCTGGCCTCGGCTACATCAATGCTGGAGGCCTGTCGTCGGGCGAATTGCGCTGGTGCGCTGGCGGTGACTCGCGCGGGCGCACAGCCCTCGATTCCCACTCGGGCCGAGGTAGACGAATTCATCCGAGATCGAGGGCTTTCACATGCCTGATCGAATCATTATCGACACAGATCCGGGTGTGGATGACGCGTTGGCCATTCTCATGGCACTTGGAGCGCCTGAGCTCGAGGTTGAAGCGCTTACCACGGTATTTGGAAACGTTGATGTGGCCAGGACCACACGCAACGCGCTCGTCATCTTGGAGGCAGCGAGACGTGCGGGCATTCCCGTTTTTGCTGGCGCCTCATCCCCAATAGCACGTTCTGCGGACCGGTATGCGGGCCATGTCCATGGGGAAAGTGGACTTGGCGACGCGTCATTTCCAGATCCCGCTCAGACGCCTGAGGGAATCCCAGCAGCGGAGTTTCTCGCGCGTCGATTGAGCGAGCCGGGCGCGCCAGAAACGCTCGTCACGCTCGGTCCGCTCACTAATCTGGCCGCGGCACTGCAGTTGAATCCATCGATCGCCAGCAAGGTCCAACGCGTTGTCTGCATGGGCGGGGCGGTCTGGGTGCCGGGCAATGCCTCAGTGGTAGCGGAGTCCAATGTCTTGAAGGATCCCGAGGCGGCCGAGATGGTCTTTGCCTCCGGCATACCGGTGGTGCTGGTGCCGCTGGATATCACCATGCGCACTCTGCTGTTGCGCTCACGGCTGGATGATGCAGTTGCACGAGCGGGGAAACTGGGTGACTTCGTACGCGCGATCACGCCCCAGTATTTCGATTGGTACCTGCGCCGTTATGGCCTCGAGGGCTTTGCGCTGCACGATCCGTGTACCATCGCGTATCTCGTTAATCCCACACTCTTTCAGACTCAATCTATGGCTATGGCGGTAGAGACAGGCGGTCAGTACTGCACCGGCCGCCTCGTGCCTGATCCGATGGGCCGGCTTGGCCGTGCTGCCAGCATCCAAGTCTGTCTCAACGTTGACGTGGATGGTCTCGTAGAGTGCGTTTTGGAGAATCTAGCCCATGCCGGACGGTGAGAATGCAGCACCTTCTGAGGCAGAAGAGCGTGGAACGCTTTTCGCCTTTGACTTCAGCCAGCCAGTAGAGCCGTTGGTCATTGCGGACGGAGTGTGTGTTCGCGCCGGTGAGGAGCTGCTGAATCGTATTGAGCATGCCATGCATGCTTCGGGCGAATATCCCCCCGGAGAGCCCAAGAGGCGCTGGCGGCGCGGTCGGATACCGTACGTTGTCCTGGTGGGCTCGGAGGTCGTCTCATACGGCTGGACAACGCCCGAGCCGGAGCCGATGGACGATCTGGGTGTGTCATTCACGGCGCCGCCTGGCGAAGTCTGGCTATATGACTTCGCCACGGTGCCGGAATTTCGAGGCCGCCGACTGTACCCAGCGCTGCTACGGTTCATTCTGAAGCAGCTCAAAGATCAGGATGTCTCGCGCACCTGGATTGGGACGTCACCGGGCAACATTGCCTCGCAGCGCGGCATCAGCCGTGCTGGCTTCACACTCGTGTGCGAGACAGAGTTTGTTGGTCGGCCAGGGCAGGGGCATTTCGTAATTTACCCGACGGCCGGAGTCCCCGAAGAGCTGGTGCATGTCGCGGTGAAAACGGTCCACGGGCGCCTCGCCGACGATTAGCAGAGCCGCACCCCGTGAGGGTGCGGTTCCCCCCTCCGGAATTTCCGCCCGCCGGTTGTGGGCATCATCACCGGCTCCGAGCCGCGACCGTCAGCGAGCGAGTCCCAAGGCAGTTTCTCCGCCCAAAGTCCGGGAAACCATGGGAGTGATAAGAGTGCTCGTTCGTGTAACTGACCCTCCTGCTGCCAGCGGGAGCACGGAAGCATGCCCGTGAAACCTGAGTTTGGCGACCTCGAGCTCGAGGCGCGACGCGTTCTAAGCTCAAATCGGCAGAGCGGGATATCCGAGTGGGAAGGGCGCCCGTACGACTTCGTGTGTCCGTCGCGGGCGAATTACCCTTTCCAGTGGTTCTGAGATTCAGCGTTTCATGCCGTGGCCCTGCTGCACGTGGACCCAGAGCGATCCAAGCAGGAGCTGAGCTCAATGCTCCGGGCCGCCCAGCCAGACGGCTTCATTCCGCATATGGTCCTGTGGGAGAGAGCGTTTCACGAGGCCGCGCTCGAGCAATACTCAATCGTTCTCGCCGACCCATTCTTCACCGCTACCATTCAACCGCCCGTCATCGCCCGGGCCCTCTGGCGAGTGTACGAAGTGACGTCGGAGCTCGACTTCGTCCGCGAGGCACTGCCAGCCGTGGTGCGATTCTTCGACTGGCTCGCGGCTGTCCGAGATCCAGACGGCGATGGGCTCATCGCAATTATTCAGCCGGATGAGTCGGGACTGGATGCGAGCCCAAAGTACGACGATGCCATGGGATTCGGCGGACTGGACCCGTCTCGACTCTCCACGGAGCTTCCGCGCGGAATGGAACGCCTGTTCGCGGCCTATGCTCCGTTTCGCCGAGAGCCAAAGATGCTTCCGAAACTGGATGTATTCAACTGGGTCGACGTGATGGTCAATTCAATATATGCCGATGGACTGGACTGCCTGGCACGATTGAACCGGGTCGCTGGGGTCCCAGAGGGTGAGGCGAAGCAACTCGAGCAACGGGCAAACGTAACCGCCCATGCACTCCTCGAACGGTGTTGGGATGAGCGGACGGGAGTATTCTGGGATCTGCAGGGTGCGGATCGTCAGCCGGTTCGCGTACTGACCTTCAGTGTCCTTTTTCCGTTGATCATCGCCTCGATGGACCAGGATGTGGTGCGCCGGCTTGTTGAAGAGCATTTCCTGAACGAGCACGAGTTTTGACTTCCTTACCCCATTCCAAGTGTCGCGGCCACGGCGTCAAGTTTTGACCCGGAGTATCAGTCAGGCGCCATCTGGCGCGGACCAAGCTGGGCCAACGTGAACTGGTACATCTACTGGGGCCTGCGCCAGCATGGTTATGAGGACCTCGCGGCGGAGCTCGCCCGGCGCACTCTCAGCATGGTTCGCCAGGGTGGGATGCGTGAGTGCTTTAGTCCTTATACCGCCACCGGCTACGGGGCAACCGATTTCGGCTGGACCACACTGGTGTTGGACATGATGAACTGACGGAAGGAGGATGAAAACGAGGATACGACCTCCTCCGTGCTCCGTTGGTCCTCCGTTGGTCCTCCGTCCTAGTGAGTGCCTTCACACGCCCATAACCGGAATCATCTGAAATCCAGCGACGGCAAAATGATGGTCGAATGCGAAGGCCTCGCTGAGTTGGCGGGCGTGCATCACGCTGAAGCTGACTGCGTCTGTGAAACTGAAGTCCTGATCATCGAATTGTCCAAGGATGCGTTCGGCAGCGAGCTCGATGGCTAAGTCCGAACGAATGACCTCAACGCGCGGACTGCTTCGCACCGACAGCAAGAAGCCCATTCCGGCGGCGTGACCGCCGCGGGCGCGGATCATGATGTAGGTTTCCGCTATCACGAGGTTGGAGGTGATGAAGAGTACCTTGAGATCGACCAGCTCGCGGTATTCGCGCACGGCCGACTTGTGCCATTGATCTCGGTCGACGGCGAGCGCAATCCACGCGCCCGAGTCTACGAAGACTTCTCGGGCCACTCAGCGTGATTGGAGCCGCGCCAGTGCTCCAGATACGCATCGTGCTTTTCCGCCAGGTCGGTCGGCCCGTCGTCCTTCACGAGGCCAATGACTTCGTTCAGCGGATCATCAGCCGGAGACAGGTCGCGCAATATCCGATCAACGCCCTGGCGCACCAATTCAGCCATTGAGACACCGCGTCGCCGCGCCAGGCTCTCGAGCGCGTCGCGCTGGCTGGTACGGAGGTAGATCTGCATTGGGCTGACGGAACGTGTCATCGAAATCGCACCATTCATAAACGTATCTCAGATTTAGGTTACCAGAATAACGGTATTTCTCACTTCAACTACGACCGTTGTGACGGGGCTACCGTTAAGCGAAGGCCTGCGGGCGTACCCGGCTCCGATATGGCAGGCGTCAGCAATAATCGTTTCACTGACGATCGCTGAAACCAGAAGGTAAATACCGACTGCGAGGGGATCATGAGGCATAGTCCTTCGTTCTAGAGCGGGGATCCTGCCTCGGGAACCGCTCGCTGACGGTCGCGGCTCGGTAGCGGAGGCTTGGCCGCGTCCGCTGACCGGGGATCTGACGGGAGGAACTACATGCTGACGGGCTGCGGCTCAACTCTCGTGCGATGAGTATCGTTCGGCTGTTGCCAGCATGGCTGGGAGCCCGACGATCGCATTCAGGCTCATTAGGTCTTCCATGCGCTCGGCGAGTGCGGCAGTGGTGCCGTCTCGCTTCAGAACTTGAAGGGCGTCCGAAGCCGCCCGGGCGATCACCCGAGTCAGCGCGTTAGCATAGATTGCCACCCGATATCCGATCTGTTCAAGCTCAGCGGCCGGAAGGATCGGCGTTTTTCCGCCTTCCACCAGGTTGGCAAGGCACGGCTGGTCAATGGCCGCAGTAATCTGGCGCATCTCCTCCACGGTGCGGGGCGCTTCGACGAAGATGAGGTCAGCACCGGCTTCAGCATAGCGTTGACCGCGCTCAATGGCGTCTTCGATGCCGTGGATCGCCCGCGAGTCAGTCCGCGCAACGATCACTAGATCGGGATCTGTGCGGGCATCCACGGCGGCGTGCAGCTTGTCCAGCATCTCGCTAGCGCTAATCACGTCTTTGCCGTCCAGATGGCCGCACCGCTTAGGAAACGTCTGGTCCTCGAGCTGAATGGCTGAC
The DNA here is from genome assembly GCA_046154735.1 of Chloroflexota bacterium. Classification (GTDB taxonomy): domain Bacteria; phylum Chloroflexota; class UBA6077; order UBA6077; family JACCZL01; genus CAVXYC01. The sequence continues at coordinate 17,139 of JBJXFJ010000542.1, forward strand.
ACGCCGGCACGCTCGTACGCTCGCACCGTGCGCTGTACGTTCAGCGCGTTACCGTAGCCGGTATCCGCGTCAGCAATGATCGGGATTGAGACAACCTCCGCCAGAGATGCCACTTTGTCAGCCATCTCTTTCATCGTGACCAACCCGAGATCGGGCTGGCCAATCAGAGTGTTGGAGACGCCGGATCCGGTCATATAAATTGCGGAGAATCCCGCTTGCTCTATCAGCCGAGCCAGGAGCGCGTCATACGCACCGGGTGCGAGGACGATTCGATCTCCGGCGAGGAGCTCTCGGAGCTGCCGCCGCGGTGCTTGTTCCATAGGAATCTCCAAAGAGTGATCAAGCGCGTCCAAACCAATAATCCTGTCTGCGACTTTGATGCCCCAGCGCGATGACACGCAGCTCGTCAGAGTGGACGTGGAAAATGATTGCCTAGGGGAAGCGACGGAGGGGCAGTCGCCGAATCTCTCCTCGCAAGACTGGACCGAGGCGAGGAAGCTCGCAGAGCAGTGACACGGCACGCTCAAATTCAGCTATGAATGCCAGGCCGAGCTCCGCGTTGACTTCGGCCGCGTAGAAACGGGCTCCGTCAATGAGCTCCCGTTCTGGCAGCGGGCTGACGAGCGCGGTCACATCAGCGCATCGCGAGCTCGTGCAATCGCATCACCGGACGGGATTAATGGAACGCGTCCGGCTTCGATCTCTGCAATCCGCCGTTCCGCCTCATCGGCCCAGGCATTGTCCACTCCGGGCCTGTCCGAGAGACTTGCGAGGAGTCGATCCGCGAGCTCGGCCCGCTCAGCGGCAGTAAGTTTCAAAGCCTCTGCTTCCAGAATCTCGATTGATGGTGACATCGATCCCTACCTTGAGTGCGACACATCAAAAAGCATACCCCGGATCCGATTGCTGAGACACTGAACATAGGATATCGGGTGCGGTTCAAAGTTGCCCTGCCCCGGGGCAAAGCCGGCCCGGTCCCAGTGGGGCCGGCTAACTCTGACGCACAATCTGTGTCCCGTGACGTAACTATTCAGAACTCGGGTAGCGGCTTCGGCTCGTAGTGCGGAATTCATTCCGCCGTTCCTCGACGACAATCTGGCGCAAGGTGTCCGCGAGAGGACGGCGGAATACATTCCGCACTACGAGCCTGCCTCATCCCTCGATGTCT
>JBJXFJ010000565.1:0-2559 GCA_046154735.1 Chloroflexota bacterium
CCACCGTCATCGGCCAATCCAAGTGGGACGTGGATACGCCCGCCCTGCTGCTTGATCTAGACATCGTCGAGCGGAACATCGCCGCCATGGCGGACGTATTTCGCGGCTCGCCCATCAAGCTGCGGCCCCATGCTAAGACCCACAAATCGCCCCGCCTAGCACTCATGCAGATCGCGGCGGGCGCCATCGGCATTACCGTGGCCAAGCTTGGTGAGGCGGAGGTGATGGCCGCCGCCGGCGTGGACAACTTGTTGATCAGCTCGGAGATCGTTGGCCCCGCCAAGGTCGCACGGCTGATCGGCCTGGCCCGCCAGGTGAACGTGCTCACCGTGGTGGACGATTTGAGCGCCGCGCGGATTGTCGCTGAGGCAGCCGAGTCGGCTGGCGTCCGCATTCCCGCGCTCATCGATCTTGACACCGGGCATCACCGCACAGGCATCGTCGGTGGAGCACCAGCCCTGGCACTTGCCAAAGATGTGGCGCGCCTGCGAGGGCTCAACCTCATCGGTCTACAGGGCTACGAGGGGCACCTTCAGCACATCGAGGGGCTCGAAGAGCGCAAAAATGGCGAGGCAGAATCGCTCAGTATGCTCCGGGAGACGCGCCGCATGATTGAGGCTGCCGGCATTGAAATGTCCATCGTGAGCACCGGTGGCACCGGCACGCACCGAATTCTGGCTGAGCAGGGCGGCGTGACCGAGATCCAGGCCGGTTCCTATGTCGTGATGGATACCCACTATGCGTCAATTGAAGGCGTCCAGTTTGGCCACGCGCTCACCTGCATGACCACCGTGCTCAGCAAGACCAAGCCCAACCGCTGCATCATTGACGCCGGGCACAAAACACTCAGTTTGGACAGCGGACCATCAGCACCAAAGGACCTGCCCGGTGCCCGCTACATTGCCGCCGGTGACGAGCATGGTGTGATCGAGTACGAGGACGGCCACTGCCTATTAAGCGTGGGCGACCGCGTGGAGATGCTCCCCCGCCATTGCGACCCCACCATCAATCTGCATGATTGGTACCACGTTACTCGGGGCGACACGGTGGTAGCGCTCTGGCCGGTGGCGGCTCGGGGACGGGTGCAATAGGGAAACCTGCACTGAGCATCAGGCTCATCGGCATGGCCTGATCATCCAGGATGGTGGCACGCTCCTTGGCGCGCGCCAAGAGCTCCACCTGTAAGTGTTCACGTCTCGAGGGCCATTTTACCGCAGAGACTCGGAGACCCAGAGAGAACGACGAAACAACGCTGGGACTCCGAGTCTCTGCGGTGACGATTCGTCCCGTGGAATCTGAACAGTTACCCCCACCTGTACGTTCGCGGCCTGTTGGTCAGTGAAGAACTTACCGGGTGGCGACGAGCAGGAGTGCACCATACTGTCGGGCATGCTGCCCCGACACCACCCCGTCACCTACTGGAGGTGCGTGACGTCCGCACTCACAGCCTGCAGGACATCGATGTAGACATCCCGCTCGGGGCGCTGGTAGTGGTAACGGGCGTAACCGGCTCGGGCAAGAGCTCCCTGATCCATGGCTCAGTATCGAACCGGGACGGAGTGGTATCGGTCGACCAGGGTGCGATCCGCAGCTCGCGGCGGAGCACCCCGGCCGCGTACACCGGGCTACTCCACCCGATCCGCACGGCGTTTGAGAAAGCCAGCGGCGTGAAGCCGGCCCGGTTCAGCGCCAACTCCTAGGGCGCCTGCCACGACGGCGGCCGGATCGTCTTCGATGGCCCCCGCCGACCTCGTCGCCGCCCGCTCCACGCTTACCGGCCAGGACCTGGCGGCCTACGTTGGCGATTGACTTAGCTGAGCACTTGGTCTGAGGCTACGACGGGTCATCGGTGTCAGTCGGCTTTTTCGCTCGGGCTTCGCGCCGTTATGGTGAGCAACAATAGTGTCGCGCCAGGCGCCGTGGACAAAAAACCGTCTTAGACCGCGTGTCCGGGTCCGCGAAGCTTCATGACCGACGCTGCCAGCGAGACGGATGTTGCCGGCCGTGGACAGCCAACACGACGACCGTCTCTTCTGCAACCCGGAAGTACACAGCTTACGGAAAGCGCGACAGGACCGCTCTCCGAGACTCATTGCGCACGTGCGGGAAGACATGCGGATTGTCGGCGATGCGAGCAATGAGGGCATCCAACGCGTGGCCGAACCCCTGGCCAAGACCAACGCTCCGCGACTCATACCATTGGCGCACTTCGAGCACCTCGTCTTCGGCTTCCGGACGGAAGACGACACGCAGCGTCACGATCAGCCCATGAGTCTCGCGCGCACGTCCGACCAGGGGATAGCTGAATCCGGATTCTCAACGTGCTCCGACCAGCGCCTATCGAGCTCCGCTCGGTCCGCGTCCGCGAGCTGAAGCTCCGTCTCGCGCTCAGAGTCGGAGAGACTCTCCCAGAAGGCCATCGCGAGATCAGCCCGATCGGTGGCCGGCAGCTTGAGAAGTTCCGTCAGGTGACTCGTAGACATACCGCGATCCTCGCATGCTCAGCCCGCTCGCCGCAATGTGCCTAGAACGCCCGGGTTCGCCTCATCGGTGAAGGCC
>JBJXFJ010000570.1:0-7724 GCA_046154735.1 Chloroflexota bacterium
TGGGAGGGAAGCAGCGGAGCGTTTCAAGCTCTGGGGTTCCAGACAACGAAGGCCAAGTGGACCTCCGAGCGCACGAGTAGGCGCAATAACACGTGAGATTCTAGCTTAGCCGCGACCACGGAGTCGACCGCCGCTTGACGTTTGCTCCAGGCGTGCCTCATTGCCACGAGTATTTTCCAGATTCGCCTCGGATGCGCGAGCCCGAATTCTTCACCGGATCGGTGCAACGGTCATCCTGAGCGCAGCGAAGGAACGTTCCCGACGCAATCCTGGACTCCATTGGGGCAGATCCCTCGCTGCGATCAGGATGACCACCGATGTTGGTGATGACTGGCGCCAGTGAATGATCTGGGCTGGCTCCAACTGTTAAGCGGAGCGTCATATTTCAGGCACAACGAGCGTGCTGTCGCTGAAGCGGATTGAGTTACTCGACCCGCACCCGCGCCAACACCAGTTCGCCTGATTCCAGCAGTTCCAATGACCGATCAGCGCGCGGGGGAATGAGTGCCCGAGCTCGCGAGTCGTAGAGTCCAACAGTGATAAGGTGCTCACCAACTGGAACGGACGGTTCAATGCGCACAAAGGTGTGTTGAAAGAGCCACCGCCCTGGTTCCCATTCAGTGACGGGAACGCTGCCGCCGCTCAACGACTCCTGCTGGCCGTCCCATTGTTTCCCGTCGGTGCCGCGGACGTATGTGACCACCTTATGATCCTGGGTGGGGCGTTGAATTGCTTCCCAGTGAAGGGTGACCGCCGTTCCTTCGCCTCGTTTCAGTCGCGTTTGATCAATTGAGTAGCCTACCAGCGCGATTTCACCGGCAAAAGCCACCGGGCCAATTGGTGTCATTCCTGCACGGAGCCGCTCCCGCACACCCCCCAAATCACTCGTTGACTTGACATAAATGCCGCGATCGAGATCATTGCGGCGGTTATAGACCTTGACCAGCCGGAAGTTCTCTTCCGTCCATTGTTTGAATGGCCGCAGGGGGCGCAGTCGATCCGTCCAGAGTACGACCATCGCGGGGTCATGGGCTTGAGCGATGCTGACTGCTTCATTCGCCGTGAGCGAGCGAGAGCGGATGCGGGCTTTGGCCGTATCCACAAGCTGCGGTGGCACCATCCGCTCAGCCAGAAACGTGAGATAGGGATGGTCGGTGACAACGAAGTCACTGGGTCCGGTCAATCCGCGGATGACTTCAACTGCGTTTGCATATTGCTCAATAGCGGGATCCACATCCGTGTCCGCGGTGACTCGCAAGAGATGTGTACCTGCCGAGAAGACGGTGGGCAAATTCATGACATAGAGTCCGGCGGATGCAGCGACGGGAAGGGCCACTCCGATCAGCATCGGCCGTGACTGCTGGCTCAATGATCGAGCGGCGAGGCCAATCCCAGCTCCACCCAGGGCGGCGAGTGCCGGTATGACGGTGACTGCGTGCTTCCCATGGAGCGGGGTGTAGCTCAGGAGCAGGACCACGCAGCCGATCGCCCAGGCCACCAGGATCAAACCACTCCAGCGTGTGAGGAGAAGAGCGGCCAGGCCGCCGGCGGCCGCGAGCGCAAAGAATCCGAGGGGCTCAAACGCCCAGGCTCGGGTCAACGCAAGCCAGTTTTTTCTGAGGCTCCAACCTTCGCTCTCTATCGAGACCTTGCGATAATCCACAAGCTGGTCCAGAACGCCAGCCAGGCCAACACTCAGGATGACGATGACGGACACAAGGGCAGCCGCGGCGCCGATGATGACCGCGTCAATGATGCCAGCACGGCCTCGACGCAGAACCGCCAGCGCCAGAGGGAGCAGCAGACCAAGAGTGATTGGCTTGACAAGCAAGCTCAGTAGAGCCAGTGCGGCAGCCAGCGCCAGCCAGCCCCGGCGTCCGGAATGAGAGTAGGCAATCACTGCCGCGATTGCGGGCGCGGCGAAACCCAACGCCACCACCTCAGCGAGTGCCAGGCGAGAGCCCTCCAGGTAGAGCGTGCTGAGTATCAAGAGCGCGGCTGCCGCCAGGCCTCCCAGCGCCCCCCCAACCTGGCGAGCGGCGGCGTACACCCCCAGCAATCCAAGCATTGAGTACGTCGCCACGGCCAGTCGCGCGGCCTCCAGGGTCCCGCCGTAGAGGCGGAATAGTGGATAGAGCAAGTCCAGGAGGAGCGGGCCCTGGGCCGCAAAGATATCGCGAAATGGACGGTAGCCGAGACTCATCAAGAAGAGTTGTTCGACGCGAATGCCCTCATCGAACAAACCACTGTACGTGCCGAGATTGATGATGCGCGTCCAGGCAGCGATACCCAGTAAGCCAATCAGGATGACGACTTCGAGCAAGCGGGGCATCACCAGAACGCTCGGCGCTGCCGCTACTATGCGAGCAGCGCTGGGTAGCGCGTGATCAATTGCGGAGGAGGGGTTGGAGATGCTCATGACGGATGTGGGCACGCTGGCGAGCCGGTGCCTCATTAAGTATGGCGGAATTGGCCGCCAGGGAGTCGAGATGGACTTATCATGCTCGGTGCGCCTGTGCGCGGTCGCTCAGGCGTGGCTCTCAGACCGAGCGCTTGCTGATGTTCGGCAAGGCGGCTCTGGTAGAATCAGCCGAGCATTGCGCTGACGTTCGCCACTCTGGCCGTCACGATGCCGCTCTGCCGCTCGGTGCGAGGCATCCCCGCTGTGAGCGCCCCGCCTGTTCTCATGCAATTTTCATCCACCATCATCTTTATGACGCCTTCTAAAGCCAGGCTGACCCCGTGACCGGGTTGATTGACGGCGATACGCTGCTGGCCAATAGCGTCTCCATGCGTGAGCGCACGATTCCTGGGTCCACCCGCGCGGTGGCCACTGAGATTGCTGTGTTTACGCTGTTGCTGCTGGTTGCCATTGCCATGCGTGGAATCAATCTCACCGGGTTTAGCGGCGACCTCGATGAAGGAATACGGGGGATTCAGCTTCTCCTGATGCGGAATGGCTTCCGTCCATTTCAGGACATTTATGCATCGCAGGGCCCGTTGCTCCTGGATCTGCTCTATCCTCTGTACATTGCGTTTGGGGGCTCGCTTGCGGCCGTGAGACTGGCCGTGGGGGCCTACTCGCTGATTGGAATCGTGGGGACGTATCTGATCAGTCGATCATTGGCCGGACCGGTGGGCGCGGCCGCCGCGACAACGCTGCTCGTGTTGAGCCCAACTTATCTGCGCAATTCCCGGCAGGCCCTGGCCGAGAACGTCGCCCTGGGGCCCGCTGTACTCGCCATCTGGGCTGCCCTCCAGTATCAACGCCGCGGGAGTAGTGCCTGGCTGTTGGCCGCAGGCGTCCTGCTTGGCGTGAGCCTGCTCATTAAGCCGATTACCATCGCTGCCGCGCTTCCTGTGGGACTCTGTGTGCTGATGCGCGGCGGTCGACCTCTCCGAGGCCTCTTGACGCTTGGCTGTGTTGTGGCGGCCGTGGTCCTGCTGGTGTCCCTCATGTCCGGTCTGGCGGGCGTGTTTGACCAGGTGGTGGAGTACCGCCTGAAGACACGCGATTTAGACTCATGGAAGCTCCGCGAGAACTGGGCGGTGATTCAGACCGCGCTTGGGCGCGATCAGCTTGCCGTGTTCGGCCTCGCCGTGTTGGGCGGCTTGGCACTCGCCATTCTCTCCCCGAAAGCCGGGATCCCACTGGGAGTTTGGGGAATAGCCACAATCCTGCTATTGCTCTTTTACAGCCCGCTCTTTCCCAAGCATACGGTGGTGATGATGCCGCCTGTGGCGATTCTCGCGGGCGCTGGCCTTGGCCGACTCTGGCAGTACCTACACGGGGAGCATCGGCGGCTCAGCATTGCCCACTTTGGCTTCATGCTGCCGCTTGGCTGGTACCTGATCTCGCTTCCAGGCCTGCTTGGCTGGGATGCTCGATACATGAACCTCTTGCCCGGAAATGAGCTGCCTCGCTTCGCTGAATCCGCCGATGTTGTGCGATCCATCGTGGCGCTCACGGAGCCGAGTGACTATGTGATCACCGATCATCCCTATCTGGCCTTCCTGGCGCAGCGCCTTGTCCCGCCGGCATTGGCTGATCCATCAAAGACACGATTACGGACCCGTGAGCTTACCGGACAGGAAATCGTTCAGGCAGGCACTACTTACCCTAGCAAGATCGCTGTGATGTGGGAAGATCGTTTCAGGTCATTGCCGGTGTTCCGTGGCTGGTTCGATGAGACCTATCAGGTTGTCAAAATGTACGTGAAGCGGGGGGATCAACCGCGATACATTTCTATGCGGCGCGATTCAGATTTCGGCCGCGCGCGCTCAGCCCTGACGGCCGGTTTGGAGCGACGCTCCGGGGCTGAGTTCGCGGGCGAGTTGCGGCTGGGCGCGTTTGGCGTGGAGCGATCACAACTGCCGCCTGGCGGGCAAGCGGGACTCACGCTTGAATGGGAAGCCATAAGACCTCTGTCCGCTGACTACCACATTCTCATTTCACTGAACGGTGCGGATGGTTCAGCCTGGGATAGTCAGGAGCTTTCAATTTTTGGTCGCGGCGAGTCGGCTTCAGATTGGAATGCCGGGCGCTGGCTGGTTCAGGTAGCGACCATCAGTGTGCCAGCCGATATGGCGCCAGGCGACTACCAGATTTTCGTGAGCGTGTACGACACGAAGAATCGCCGGACGGCGCCGGTGACTTATCGCCCGTCCGCGGTACCGGGTGCGCAAGAGCGCGACGTGCCCGTGGCAACGATCGAGGTGAAGTGAGCGGGTCATCCAGCGTCACGCCACCGTATGGCGCGCCTTTGCCTCAGCCGGTGATGATGCAGCGCTCCGTGAGCCTGCCATCCCGTGTGATCCATCAGCCACTCCTGCTGGCGCTGGAGGTCGTGCTCCTGTTTACGCTACTGGCCTTTGCGTTCAGTCTGAGAATCTCAGATCTTGAGGGCGCCCGAAGCAATTTTCCTGATCTCTTTGACGAGGGCATTCGCGCGGAGCAGCTCCTGTTGATGCGGCATGGGTTTCGGCCGTTTCGCGACATCTATGCATCTCAGGGCCCCTTGCTTTTGGACGTGCTGTACCCACTTTACGTTGCTTTTGGCGGTACGCTTGGCGCGGCCAGATTGGCGGTCGGGTTGATCTCGCTCGTGGGAATCGCCGGCTGTTATTGGACAGCTCGAGTCATCGCGGGACCCGTGGCAGCGCTACTGGCGGCAATTCTGCTCGTAGCCAACCCGCTGTATCTCGAGGCGTCGCGACTGGCTCTAGCGGAGGTTCCATCGATTGCCCCAGTAATTGTGGCATTGGGCGCAGCAACAATGTATCAGCGATCTGGGCGACGTGTCTGGCTGATACTGGCGGCCGTACTCCTGACGGTGGGAGTACTCATCAAGCCCATGATCGTTGGTGCCGTTATCCCGGTGACCGCGGCGGTGGTGCTGCGCAAGGGAATCTCATGGATGGACCTGGCAATATTTGCGGGAACTGGCGTGGGACTGACAACGCTTATCGTACTGGCGCTGGGGCCCGCGGATGTGTACCAGCAAATAGTCGCTTATCGGCTTGGCAGCCGGGCGAACGATACCTGGGATGCCATCCAGAATTATGACGAGGTTGTGATCTCGCCATCACGAGCCTGGCCAGCTCTCACGGCGTTCGGCTGGTTGGGCGCCGTTGCAGCTCTGGCGCGGGGACGACGCGGACTGCCGGTCATGCTTTTTCTCGTGTCGACGTACGCGGTGCTGCTGCTCTATACGTCGTTGCACCCCAAGCATCTCGTCTACCTTGTTCCGCCACTTGTCCTCGCGGGAGGGGTTGGCGCGGGGGCACTCCTCGGGATTGCCGTGAGGGGCCCGCTGCGTCTCGCGGCGGTGGCTGGCGCCGTGGTGTTGATCTCCCTCGCCGGGCATGATCTTGCGGGCGCGCCGGCAGCGCTGGCACGCGGAACAACCCTGGTGGACGATGATGTGGATCCGGATCTGCATGTTTATGATCGTGAGGTGGCGGCAACGCTTGAGGCACTGGTGCGTCCCGATCAATTCATACTTAGCGACCATCCTTATCTCCCCTATCTGGCAGGCCGGATGGTGCCGCCGGAGATGGTTGATCCATCTAAAGGACGATTTCGGGCCGGGGTACTCACCAGTGAGATGGCGATTGAGAGTGCCCAGCGGAGGAACGTGGATACCGTGCTCTTCTGGTCCGATCGATTCCGCAGGTTGAGCGCATTCAGCCAGTGGGTGGAGGCACGCTATCGAGCCGTACACATCATGGGGCCTCGGGTGCTTAAGGGGCGAGACGGGAAAGATCGCAGCATCTATGTCCGAAATGATGCCGACCTGGTGGGCCTGCGTGGTGCGGCGGAATCGGGACTACCAATCACTTTGTCCGCGACATTTGGACGCGACCTCATGCTCACGGGCGCACGGGTGAGCACGGATCTGGTGAGACCAGGGGCGGGATTTGCCGTCACGGTTCTGTGGGAGGCAGTGCAGACCGTGACAACTGATTACAACATGGTGATTGCCATGGAAAGCGACGACGGCCAGGTGTGGGCCGCTCAACAGCTTGATCTGGACGGGGTTGATCGAGGAGCACCATGGCAGACTGGTGACTGGCTGCTGCGGAGCGCGATGCTCACGCCGGAAGCAGGTACATCGCCTGGTGTCTACCGTCTCACTGTGGCGCTCATTCATCCGCGGACAGGCCCAGAAGGGGTGACGCTGGAGCCGTCATCCGTGGCGCCGTCAGCCACTCTGGCAGGCACTCGCCTGATTATCGGTGACGTTCGCGTCGAGACGAGTCGGACGTAGCTTGGGGTGCCGGTGATTGCATGAACGTGTTCCAAAGACACCCGCAACTCATGTCGCTCAGAATACAGGGGCGTAGCATTGTCGCCATGGTACTGGTCCGGCGCTTGCCAGTCGTCACTTCGAGTGACAAGGCGGCGTAGGGGTGGTTGGCGGTCGCCCGCCTGGCTCAGCTTATGACGATTGCTCTCACCCGGCCCACGCAACTACCGGTTTCCATCCTACGCTGGGTTGAACTGATCGCCTGGCCGCTGATTCTAGGCCTGGCTCTCTGGCTGCGGCTCGAGAACATTGGCATTTACACCGGATCCTTCGATGAAGGCATCCGGTCTGAGCAGATGTTGCTCATGGCCGCGGGATTCCGTCCATTCCGCGAAATCTTTGCCTCCCAGGGGCCACTGCTGCTTGATCTGTTGTTTCCGTTCTATCTGCTCTTCGGCCAGTCCCTGGAGGCCATCCGCCTGGGAGTGGTAGTGATGTCAGTGGTGGCCTTGCTGGGGGCAGGCTGGACTGCTCGCCTGGTGGCGGGGCCAATGGCCGGCATTGCCACGTTAGCGCTGCTCAGCGTAAGCCCGGCATTTCTCGAGAGCTCTCGCCTTGCGCTCGCCGAGACGCCGTCCCTCGCTCCGTCAATCTGGGCGATCGCCGCGGCACTGCGATTCCAGCAATCAGGGCTCATGCGCTGGGCGGCCGCGGCTGGGGTGCTTCTGGCCGTTGGCGTTCTCGTGAAGCCCATGGTGGTACCGGTGATAGCGACCGTGGGACTCCTGGTGCTGTTGCGGATGCCCGCGTCATCGAGAGGGATCGGGTTCATTATCGTGGCCGCCGGCGGCGTGTCGTGCCTGGTCGTGCTCGCGCTCGGTCCCAGTGGTGTTTACGATGACCTTGCCGCCTATCGCGGTGGTGCGAGCCATAAGCTTGGCAGTGACGCGGCTGAAAACTTCCGGCTCATCTCTG
>JBJXFJ010000594.1:0-15657 GCA_046154735.1 Chloroflexota bacterium
TTATTCAGCCTCCAGTCTCCCGCGGGATGACAGGGAGACTGGAGGCTGAATACTGAGTCCACCTGCCAGGACACTTTTTGCACTTTTTGCACTTTGCCTTCGTCTTCGCTGCTTGGCTGGCGTTCGAGGCGCTGGCGTGGCAGAATCGCATTGAGAATCGAGTGGAGGAGGAGGTGAGCCGTGGCGGAAATCGTTCTTGGCATCGGAACGTCGCATTCGCCCGTTCTGGCGCTGACGCCGGATCTCTGGCCGGAATATTCATCCAATGACCCAAATAATCGCGAGCTGATTTCAACCAAGACTGCACAGCGCACCAGCTATGCGGATCTCTTGCTAGAAGCGGATCCCGCGTTTGTGGATCGGATAAACCCGGGGCAGTTTCAAGCCGAGCATGAGCGGCTGCAGCGTGGTATCGCCGAAGTGAGGAAGTCACTCCAGGAAACACGTCCCGACGTTGTTGTCATCGTGAGCGATGATCAGGATGAGATTCTATTCGACGACAATATGCCGGCTTTCAGCATTTACTGGGGCGAGACCGTCAAGCTGCTGCCTCGCCAGGTTCCGCCCGACGCATCTGACATGCGTCGCCGCATTATGGCTGGTTATGGGGATAAGGAGCTGGACGTCCCGGTTGACTCAGCACTCGGTGAGCATCTCATTAACCATCTGATAGATAGCGACTTTGATATTTCGCATATGCGCTATCTGCGTGAGTCTTACGGGGGTTCAATTGGCCCCGCTGGATATGTCTGGTGGAAGCGTGAGACAGAGACGCGGCCCTTTGGTATTGGCCACGGATGGGGCTTTGTGGTGAAGCGCCTGATGGACAATGACCCGCTACCAATCCTGCCGGTCTTCGTCAACACGTGCTATCCCCCAAATCAGCCGACCCCGCGTCGTTGCTACGCGTTAGGTCAGGCCATCCGCAAAGGAATTGAGGCCTGGGACAGCGACAAGCGTGTCGCTGTGGTGGCCTCAGGTGGACTTAGCCACTTCGTTGTGGACGAGGAGATCGATCGGATGGTCATCAAGGGGATGCAAGAGCATGATGGGGCATTGCTCGGCTCAATCCCCCGCGAGCGGCTCAACTCGGCATCGTCAGAGATTCGCAATTGGATCGTTGCATCGGGCGCGCTTGAGCATCTTGATTTCGAGTTGATCGAGTACGTTCCTGCCATCCGAACTCCCGCTGGAACCGGTGGCGGATGGTGCTTCGCGCGCTGGAGTTAAGTTTCGTACTTGTCCCGAAGATGAAGAGTCCCCGGTGTCAATATTGACACCGGGGACTCTTCACTTTCAGCGGTGAACCATCAGGCCACGGCGCGCCCTTCGGTCCAGACGTCCACCACGGCGAGCTGCCCACGCTTTACGGCGGCCAGCGCTCGTTTCAAGGCGGGGCCGAGGTCCGCGGTGCTCCTGATGGGCCCCTCGCCATGCAGGCCGAAGGTCTTTGCAATGCCCGCAAAATCCGGGGCAGGCTGGTCAATGGCCAGTCCAATCCACTTGTTCTCCGGCGGGCGGTCACGAAATTTGGCAATTCGGTCCTGGTGGCCCACATCGTTGTAGTACAGCCGATTGTTGTTGATCACCCAGAGAGAAGGAATATTGTAGTGAGCGGCTGTCCAGAGCGTCTGGATGGAGCCGAAGAATTCCCCATCGCCCATGATGGAGACTGGCACTTTGCCGGTGCGCTTGAGCGCCAGGGCTGATCCCAGCGCAACACCAGGACGCGCGCCCACGGCCCCCGCGCCGAGATTTCCAAGGTGCTGCGCCGGACCACTCACGCTGCAAACGCCTGGGGCCATGCGCAGAAATCCGCCATGGGTGAAGACAAAGTCTTCAGCCTTGATGACTTCCCAGATCTCCGCAACCAGACGTGCCTCAGTGATCTCCGGATGGTCCCATTGCGACTCCATGTACGTTCGATGCTTGGCTCGGAGGTCTTCCTGGCGTGCAACCAGTGCTTGGCGTCGGGCGTCAATTCTGACCCGAGTGTTTGAATCAAGGAGTGACTGGCATTCCTCAAGGAGATATGGGATCGCCAGCTTCGTATCCGCCAGCATTGGAACATCCACGCTGGGCAACGCCTGGTAGTCTGAGGTGAGTCCGCGTGCCAGCATCTCATCGAGCGAGATACTGATGACCCGTTGGTTCTCTGATGCCCGTTCTGCCTTGCGGGTAAGGTAGTTCACGGGCAAGCGGAGCGCACCATCAAGATCCAATACATCCAGACCGAGCACCACGTCAGATTCCCGGAGCAGATCTTTCTCGGCACCCGTGAAATCCATTGGGTGTGGCGTTGGGAAGCTGAATGCCGCGCCCACGTTGATCACAGGGACGGCCAGGAGCTCCGCAAGTTGAACAAGTGACTCAACTGCCTCGGGATTGCGCCCCACGCGATCGGCAAAGACCAGAGGTTGCTCGGCCGCCAGAAGCAGCTTTGCAGCTTCGCGCAGCGCTCCCCGTTCGGGCGCCGGTGACGCTGCTGGAGCGAACTTGGACGGGTCCGGTAGGACGAAGTCCTTAGAAGTCTCTGCTTCCTGCAGGGTTACATCGAAGTTCACGTAGACCGGCCCGGCGGGCTCGGTAACGGCAATGCGATAAGCTCGGAGCATGGACTCTGGGATAGCCTCAATTGAGGCTGGCTGATCGTCCCATTTCACGAAGTCGCGCACGGCATTGCCCTGGACATTCGCAGTGTGAATCCAGTCGATCCATGGGCGGCGCTTCCGTGCATCCAGCGGGCCGGTGCCACCCAGAATGAGTACCGGCGCTCGGGCACACCAGGCGTCATAGATCGTCATAGAGGCGTTAATGAGCCCCACAAAGTTGTGCAGAATTGCCGCCATTGGCCGGCCGGTAGCACGGTAGTACCCGTTGGCCACCGCCACGGTAATCATCTCGTGATTGCAGACGATGAGCTCGGGGCCACGATTGGCCAGGTAATTTACGGCGGAATCATGGATGCCTCGAAATGTGGAGCCAGGGAGCACCGCCGCGTACTCACAATCGAGCAGTCGCAGCATATCCATCACCACGTCAGATCCCCAGCTAGGAGAACCAGCCGAGTCAACAACGCCTACTGGAACCTCAGTGGGCTCTGCCCAGTCTCGTGCCATAGGGTACGGCTCCTTTATCGTCGACTTGTGAACAGTTGAATGTGGGGACTTAGTTCAGATCGACCATGACCTCATTCGCAGGTCGCGCCGCGGCCATGTTCGGGATCCGCAACTTCTGGGGTACCGCTAAGTTTCCTCAATCCCGTGCATCACTCGGCAGAGCGTACCACGCTGAGCTAGTTCCGACTAGCAATCCAACGATCAAGATAGCCGCCACGTTTGAGAGCATGGAGCGTCTCAATGTGCGCCCATACGAATGGGCGGCCGGAATCAACGATATCCCGGCGCTCCACTTCCGCATCAATGAAGTCAAGGTCTGCAAGCTGACGCTCGCGGAGTAAGGCCAGGTTGGCGCGTCGACCACGCAATGAGCCTGCGGCCTCAGGCTCATTGCCCAGGTGTGCTCGGCGACACTCCTCGATGTACCGCACGGCTGATGCCCTCGGCACGCGGATTTCGGCGAGGCTGCCCTCCGTAGTGGACTCGATCAACCAACGCACGATTCCTTCGGCGCGGTCCGAATTCCCCATGTCGTAGTGATAGCGGGCCATCCAGGCGCTCACGTGCGGCATGGGGCCGGGTGGTCGTCGTCGCTGCGACGATGAGAAAGGCAGGTTCCGCGCAAATCCACCAATTTCAACATTCCAGAGCGATTTCTCGATCATATCCACGGAGTTGATAACGGTCCGCTCGGTGGGGGCCCAGAGACCGAAATAGTAAGGTGCGAGCAAGCTCATATCCGCGCGCGGATCGGGCATGCCCACGGCATCTAGCCCCCGCAGAAAACGATGCTCCGCGGTGAGAAGCTGACCAATGGCTCGCCGAATTAGGAGCGCGACTCGCCGATTCCGATCTCCACCGTAGAGCCGGTGACATTGGGCGAAGGCGGCGGCATGCGCGCAGTTATTCCAGAGATCGAAGCCCGGGTTCGCGTCGCCATCGGCTGGTTGTGATTCCACGAGGTAAATGTACGGATTCAACGTGCGATCGAGAGTCCAGCGAACGGCTTCTTCAATCTGCTCTCGGGCGGCCTCGCCGAGTGTGTCATCGTCGGCGAGCCGAACAACAGAAAGGATCGCCCAGATGGCGAGAGCTGTGGAGTCCGGTTCCATGCTCTCATGGGCCTCATTGCCCGTGAGATCGTAACGCGGAACCCATGACCCGGCGCGTGACTGCGTCTGCAGGAGAAAGTGGCACATACCTCGGGCCGTCTCAAAATCCCCGAGCTCCGCCAGGATGACCGCGCCAATGGCCTGTTGCCGCGTGTAGATGAACGGGTACTTGCCCGTAGGCGGCGTGGCAAGCAGCCCAATGCCGTTGGCCGCCTCCACAAGGCAATCTCGTATTACCCTTGATGATGCATCGAGGAAGAGCTTGAGCGCTGGCTGGTCGAGAGTGCTGATCCGTACGGTCATCGGCTATACATCCAAATTGTATCGGACTCACCGCGATATCGACCGGCTCCATCTGCAACAAACGGACCGGCTCACCGTGCTTCACTCCACCCCATGGTAGAATCCGCCCCGTTATGACGCTCGGATGAGGCTTTACTATCGATGACTCCAGACCAGCTTGCCGCACAAGTTCGTGATGTTCCCGATTTTCCGATACCTGGAATCGTGTTCAAGGACATTACGACGGTACTCCGTGATCCAGTGTCGTATCGAACATCGATCGATCTCCTCTTCGATGCCGTGGCCGAACTGAAGGTCGATCAAGTTGTTGGAATGGAGTCTCGCGGATTCATCTTCGCCGCGCCACTGGCCTACCGGCTAAATGCTGGATTTGTGCCCGTCCGCAAGCTCGGGAAACTGCCTGCCGAAACGATCAGCGTGCAGTACGATCTCGAATATGGGACCAACACTCTGGAGATTCATCGTGATGCTATTCACCCCGGTCAGCGCGTGCTGATCGTGGATGATCTGCTGGCCACGGGGGGTACGGTGAGCGCCACCATTGAGCTTGTGGAATCGCTTGGCGGCGAGGTGGTGGCCTGCGTGTTTCTTGCCGAGCTGACGTTTCTAGGCGGCCGTGATCGATTGGATGGCCGTTCCATCGTGAGCATTATTCGTTACTGAGTGAGCGCGCAAGCGCCAGATAGGGGAACCCAAATGCGGATCGGGATCGTTGGGCTGGGCCGAATGGGCATGAACATGGCGGAGCGGATGCTCAAGCAGGGCCAGGAGGTGGTGGCCTATAACCGTAGCCAGGATAAGGTGCGTGAATTGGCGACGAAGGGCGCCATTCCCGCTGGGTCAACCGTGGAGCTCATTGCCCAGCTCGAGGCACCTCGAGTGGTCTGGCTGATGCTTCCGGCGGGAGATCCCACCGAGCTGCACTTGTTTGACACTGAGTACGGTGTCGCAAATCTACTCTCACCGGGCGACATCATTGTGGATGGCGCAAATTCATTCTTCAAGGATACGCAGCGTCGCGCTCCGTTGATTACTCAGCGCGGCATTCGCTTTCTGGATGCCAAAGTGAGTGGCGGAATAGTGGCTAAGGATTTCGGATACCCGGTGATGATGGGCGGCGATCAGAGTGCGTATGATGAGCTCCGTCCCGCGCTTGACGCCTTATGCCTCCCCACCGGTGCGCATGGTCTCTTTGGACCTCACGGAGCAGGGCATTTTGTGGGCATGGTCCACAATGCCATCGAGTACGGCATGATGCAGGCAATGGGCGAGGGGTTTGAGCTTCTGGCCAACGGTCCATACGAGAACTTTGACCTGGCTGGAATTGCCAATCTGTGGAACCACGGGAGTATCGTGGATTCGTTCCTCATGCGTATGGCTGAGCAGGCCTTCTCCGAGGATCAGGAGCTCAGTGCTATTGCAGATTATGTGGATGACACGGGTGAAGGCCGTTGGTCCATCCAGACGGCGATTGAGAACGATATTCCGTTCTCAGTCATCACTCAGTCACTATTCACGCGGATCGGATCACGCCAGAACAGCTCGTTTCAGGCAAAGGTTCTGGCCGCGCTCAGGCTCAAGTTTGGCGGGCACGCCGTGAAACCTGCCGCAAACTGACCGGCATTCTGAGATGAGCCGTCGCATGCGCTCGCACAGCCTGTGATAGGGTGCGAGCGCATGCGCTTCTCCTGCACCTGAACCAACTTATCCAAGGTAATCAGCAAGTCGGCGGCGGACGTCGGGTCGCCTTAGCTTGGCCAGGGCCTCGTGCTCAATCTGCCGCACACGCTCGCGGCTCAATCCGAGAGTCTCACCAATTTCCGAGAGGCTCCAGACGCGATCATCGCGAAGTCCAAAGCGAAGCTCGAGCACCGCGCGCTCTCGTATTGATAGCTCGTCGCCCAGAACCTCGTCCACATACTCGCGGAGCATGTCAGCCACCACCACGTCCGGAGGCTGGAGCGCGGTTTGGTCGGCGATAAGATCACCGAGCACGCTCTCATGCTCAGCCCCCACGGGCGATTCGAGAGAGATCGGTATTTGGCCTGCTCTGAGCGCTTCGGAAACCCGCTCCTCGGAAGTATTGAGGCGCGCAGCAATATCAGCCGCCCCGGGTTGCTGTCCAGTTTCGTGGGCTAGCTCGTGGCTGGTTCTCTGGACCTGAGTGAGAAAATCAATGATGTGGACAGGAAGTCGAATCGTCCGTCCATGATCCGCGATCGCCCTTGTAATGGCCTGACGTATCCACCAGTACACGTAGGTGGAGAAGCGGAAGCCACGGTCCGGATCGTACTTGTCAATCCCTCGGTTGAGTCCGAGATTGCCTTCCTGAACAAGATCAAGAAAGGCCATGCCTCGGCCAATGTAGCGGCGAGCCACGCTGACCACGAGGCGGAGATTGGATTCAATCAATCGGCGTCGAGCCGCGCGCCCGGTGGCGGCCAGTTGGTCCAAATCCGGGCGATCGTCGTCCGTTACTGGCTCGTCTCTTAGGCGCTCCTCGGCACTTCGACCGGCGCGGACCTCGCGCGCTAGTGAAATCTCCTCGGGTGCCGTGAGCAGCCGAGCCTTGCTAATTTCGCGGAGATAGAGCACGGCTGGGGACCCGGCCGCGAATTCAATCGCGAGTGCTTCTCGACGCTGCACTTCCGCGGGATCTTCTTCGGGTTCCGGATCGATCGTCTTAACTCCGATAGCCTCGACCTGATCGTCCAGCTCTTCTAGCACCTCGTCCACGTCACCGCCTTCTTCGGCGGTCGCGCGCTTCACAACTCGATCCACGTCGACGACTTCCTCCTCCTGCTCGCTTTCCACGGACGCTCCGCTCCCCCGAAGCGCCTGCACCGCAAGTTTCGCATCCGGCGGCGATCCGGAGGTCGCGGCGATGACTTCCATCACCGTGACGAGCTCGCGCTTCAGGCCACTGGATCGAATTCGATCCAGCACGTCCCATCCATTTGCCGGCCCCGCCCCGTCATGAAAATAATGGTCGAATGGGATCATCGGAATTACTCCGTTAGTCATTGCTTGGTAGCGCATGCCACACCGGTGCGGCATGCGGACTTACCTGGGTTCTGGCACGATTCATGCCGTTGTCTCCGGCGCTATTACCAGCCGCCCGCGTCCGGAGACGCTTTCGATTATTCATAACGTTCTTCAGTGGATTTGTGCTCTGAAGTCTATTGCTCTCCGGCTCCTAATCATTCAGAATAGACATAAGAGTTTCACGCCGATGCTGGACGGTGACGAGGGCGGAATCCTGAATCCGGGAGCCAGAATGCGCGTTCAACTATGCGGCCCGACAGTGTATTTCATGCGCCGCGCCGAGGCGAATGGAGATTCGGAAGCACCGGTGCTTCCGGTAGTACTCGTTGATGCTGCTCTCCAGCATCTCTACTCGGATGCGATCGAGCTAACGGTGGTGGATGGGCCAATGGACGGTGCCATAGCCGCCTTCAATATTGATCCCCGCGAGATGGTTCTCTACCCTGATGCGCGGCACGCCGTGATCGTGGACGACCGCCGAGCAACCGATCGCATCTAGACGGTCGCTCGCTTTCCTTAACTCTAACCCTCTTGACCACGATTCTCCAGTGTTTCGGCCTGATGCGGCCCCGGCATTTGCTGCTGAAGGCCGTGTTAGTGGGGAATCGCTCCCGTCGGATTGATCAATCCGTGATGTGAATGGCGACCGGCCCTAGCGCACCCGGGTGATATAACACGGTCACCGGCTCCACGAGAGACATGTGCTCGCGTGCGTGGCCTGGAGTAAGGCCGACATCACCCTCCACGAGAAATGTGATGACTTGTCCGTCATCGGTCCGAAGCTCAAAAGATTCAAGCTCAGTGAATGAACGCTGAGCAAGGTTGAGCAAAATCCCTCTCGCTGAGAGCGGCTCCGAAGGGCGCGGCTGGGAGATGCACGCCACGGTGGCCCAGGCAAGGATACTCAGCCCGAAGACCATCGCCTGAATTGGAATCGAAAAGAAAGCGCGGGAGAGGCGAATGTCGCACCCCCGCGCTTCCAAGTATGTCAGGTCGATGACGACGTTCTTACGAGGCGGGGACGGGATAGACCAGTTCGCCACCCACAGTCTGAAGAGAGGACTGCCGCTTCGTTGTGGCACCCTTCGTCTCCCAGAAGATCTCGGCGATTTTCTGAACTCCTGCCAAAAGCTCCTGAGAGGCGTCCATATTGATCTCTTGCTTCGCCTTGGAGCCGAGTTTCATGGTCTTCCAGACAAGGTCATGGAGATCGGGATATTTCTCCGCATGCTCCGGCCTGAAGTAGTCCGTCCAGATAATGAGGATCTCCTTTTTCGCAAGCGTTGCGTGCTCTTCCTTCACCGCCACATAGCGTGCGAGCGAGTTTAGGTAGGCATCAACCTGCTCTTTTGGTGCGCCAGCATCGGGCTTGGCAAGATTCTGAATAAGCTGCACCATGCGGACCACGGTAAGTGCCGCGATTTGCGCTCCATGCGGATCGTAGATTCCGCAGGGGATGTCACAGTGGGCATCCGCTTCTTCAATGGGCATCGTTCGCTGGAACGCGGCTAGGGCTCGATCAGTCAGGTTCATGAACCGCTCCTGTTTGATAGCATGCGCTCCCTAGTGTACCTATCTGATCCACCATCGCGAAAGTGGGAGCAGCATGAATTTTATCATGCGAATCATTGGCTGTGCGGCCGGCAGCCGGCTAGGACGTACTGTGCTTCCCTGGGTCGCAAGCCATCGTATTCGCGTTCTGGGCGGTAGCATGTATCCCCTACTGCACCCCGGTGAGATCGTGCTCTGCCACCGCCTGGCTTATTGCGCTGGGCAGCGTGCGAGTCGAGGCGATATTGTGCTGTTCAAGCATCCTGCAGGCCCATCTGGGCGAATGATCAAGCTCATTGCCGGGCTACCCGGCGAGCAGATTGAGGTGCGGAACGACCGTCTCTGGATCAATGACCGAGCGCTACAGTTCCACACGCCCATGGTGGGCAGTTTGCCAGGCCGCTGGAAGCTGACGGCGAATGAGTTGTTCGTTCTCAGCTACGCGGTAGCTGTTGGCACCGATAGCCGAACATTCGGTCCAATCGAACAAGAGCAAGTTCTGGGCAAGGTCTGGTATCTTCTGCCCCCTTCGGCGCGTAAGGGTCGTCTGGATTCAGTGCAAATGAGTCTGAGTGACAACGAAAAGCGGCCCCAGTAAATCCCGGGGCCGCCCTTCAATTGGTCGCTGATCGTTCACTCAGGCTCGGGCACGGCCGCGACGCGTCGGAGTGGAACCGGTATCACTTGCATCGCTCGCGGGACGCTGGGTTCGCCAAGCTCGAGATCGACGCTCTTCCCATGGGCCGACCATCCAGAGCGGGTCAGTTGCCGGGTCAATCCCTTTCTTACGGGCTTTCACTTTCTGGGCTGTGAGGCGATGCTTCCGTTCCGCGGCGTTTTTGCGTTTGTTCACTCAGGAGCTCCTTGGCAGGTGGATGAATGATGATCAGAACTATGTGCAAACGTTATCGCTCAGTGAGCAGGGACATGTCCACTCCATCCAGCCCCGCTCACGAGCGGGCCGAGCGCTTGATCGCGGAATACCTGGTCAAGCGGGCGTTGAATGTCGTCCGCGGACTACGGGACTCTGGGCAACGCGCGCAGCACCTGCTCAAGCTGACACCGCGCACCCGGCTCATTGCCCGCAGATGCTCCGTAGCAGGATCCGGCACCGTCACCATCACGGCCGTATGACGTGAGCCCGCGCTGACGATCGTGGCGCACACGTCGGCTTCGTGGGCTCTCGGCAGACCATGCGCCAACCGCTGCCACCGATGGCTGAGACAGCACATAGCGAAGCTGCCTGAGCTCTGCTTCAAGGCGTTTATCCTCTTCCCATTCTCGGTACTGTCCCGGGAGCTCCCGCGATGTCCCCAGTTCTTCAACGATCACTGGCAGGGCACGGCCACTTTCACAACGCTCCCGAACAGTGTTCTTGAAGTCATGATGGATGGGCATGTCACCCCCGTTGTATTCATCTCGCCAGTCGTATGCATGGAGGGTGTAGGCTGCAATCGGCGCGTAACAGAAGAGATCCCGAGCGACGGTAGAGTCTTCTGCCCACGGCTCAAGGTGATTTGAACCCATGGTCCCGGGCAGTATGGGGGTCTTGTCATCGATCTGGCGGAGTAGGTCCGCAGCCTGGGAAACGAAGTCAAGCAGGAGCGGTGGATCCTGTTGGGTGTGGATCTCGTTACCGATTTCCCAGGCCCAGATCACGTCGCGCGCATCGCGCTCTTTGACTAGCCAGGTGAGCTCACTGGCAAATTGGCGGTAGGCCATTCGCCAGTTGCCGCGATAAAACGGCAGAAGCAGTTGTTGATATCCGTCCATCCAGCCGATGGAGCTGGGGTCCTCGCCGGGTACTTCCTGGTGGTTATTGACCAACGCAACGATGAGCTTCATATTGGCTGCCCGCAGCATTGGTGCAATCTCGACTATGCGCTCGGCAACCTCGCCACCGCTCCAGCGCAGCACGCCGCTGGCATCTGTTGCGAACACGCGAATCACGCCCGCGCTCATCCAATTCGCATAGTAGATGTCTTCCTGGATGTCGGCGAGCCGCTCGTGGAAGAGCATTCCATGCATATTCAAGATGAGGAATCGATCATTCGCGAAATTGCGAGGGGCAACATTGGGCGCGTCTCGGCGCTCGCGTTGCGGGGCCACGTCGGAAAACGTCGTCCAACTCCTCCCGTCCGCATGGGTCGATGGACGAGCCGTGCCAAACACCACGAGTGCCAATAGCACCGATATCAGTGTTCTGTATCTCAAAATCGTCGCAATTCCAGCCGCGCCAGTATAGCAAGTTCGATTGGTCGATGTGTCCGTCGACGGGGGCTCATAGTGAGTAACGAACACGTCACCCCACTGGTCCCGTACCATCACGCCATTGCAATTGATGTGCCGACGATGCATCTGGCGCCGCGGATACGTTTGGGTCACTCAATAAAGTCTGAGTCGGTGTTCGTGACCATTGGTGACGCGAAAGGTGTGTCGAATCTGTGGGCGTCGGCTCTGATAGAGAAGTCCGTTCATGCCTATCGCCTCGGTGACGGAGCAGTGAGCCGGCTCGTTCAGGTGGATTTCCACATCGAGAGTCGGTCCAATCCAGGTAAACGCGACATCGGCGATCCGACCGCGGTAGTTGAATCGCCTGACAACATAGCGTGCACCAGCCTGCTGAAGTACATCTGGAAACGCCGGCGTGAGATTCAAGATCCACCCCGAGGTATCGGTGCTTTCCTGAAGCCCGCAGAGATGCCGCAAGAGCAGATTCGCGGTCGTTGCGCCCCAACCGTAAGCATCGCTGGCATCCCACCCTCTCAGGTCCTTCGGCCAGTATTCTGGGGCAACGCCAGGCGTGGGGCGTCGAATTCCAGCGAGCGACCGGCGATTTGTCAGCCGGTAGACGTGATCGATGACTTCTCCAGCGATGCTCCCGGCCAGTTCATGGAGTCCCACGGAGGAGGCACACTCCGCCAGAACATGGCACCAGGATGGCCAAATAGTCCACGGGGGCACCGCATGCTGCCGTATCTCGTTGCGCAGCGCCGCGATCTGGCTGGACGTGGCAATCTCACCCAGGGCGGGAGTTAGTGAAAGCGCCGAGAAGCGGGTGCTCTTGGATCCCCAGTAACTTTCAGTCGGGCGATCATCCATCACGCGGTCTTCCTGGATAAGCCAATCCCGGAATCGTCCAGACCTAGGATCGAACATGGCACGGGTTCGCTCTCGATACGCGTGAAAAACGATTGACCAGCGACGTGCTTCCGCGTCTCGCCCGAGCTCAACCGCAAAGAATGAAAGCACTCGCGCGGCGTACGCTAACGCGGCCTGAAGCTCTACCGGACGAATACGCCCGGAAATATCCGCGTCACCAGACCCCGAGGGATCCAGGCGCTTATTTCCATCCTCGCCTGCCTCCCAGGTGCACTTGTAGACGACCCAGCCATCAGGATCGATCCGATGTTCGAGCCACCACTCGATATAGTGGCGAAGATGCGGGAAGATATCCGCGAGCCAGGTCCGATCGAGCGTGCGCAGATAGACGAGCTCGAGATTCAAGAACGGCAAACACCATGCTGGCGAGGTCCCGCATACTGTGCCGTCCCGGGCAACCATATTGGGACTCCCGTCTGAGAAGACGCATGGGACATTGTGAGCTGGGGCATCCCGAAAGAGGGTAAGCAGCGCTCGCTTGGCAGTCTCTGGATCAGCATAGGCCAGTCGCGACATGTCCAGAGTCCCTTCAGCAACTACGATGCGCGGCCAGCCCACCATCCAGGAAGGCCAGACATCCTGAAAGATTCCCGAGGCTGGTAGCACACACATGCGAGTTGTCTCGAAGTCGTAGACCAGCCCCTCTCGCCAGTTCGCCGGCCAGTCACCGGCGAGTGTTGGGCAGCCTTCGTAGAACGCCTGGTCATCTGCAATTGCTCGCTGGAGCTCAGCGCTCACTCGCGGAATGATTGCGCTTCCTCTGGCCAGTGTGGTTCCGACCTCGTCGCCGCGACTCAACGTGGCAACACAGGTGGCGCTTCCACCACTCACGAGGTCAAAAGTGACGCGATGCTCCAGGCACCGCTCTCCGGCGGAAATGGGAAAACTCAGCGCTGGCTGACCGCGGACCTCCGCCTCGGGCGAAACCAGCAGCGCGTGGACGCGAGGCACGCCATCAAGCCCGGTTTCAAATACCGCGGCGGTGTCCTGATCACGTTGCTCCATGCCCGCGCCGGTGACTCCAACACGCCCCACGATGCCATAGGTGAGCGTCTGTCGATGCCCGGTCCGGTTTGAGGCGCGTAGATGCAGGCAGAGGACATCCTCGACGAGGAAAAAGCGAGCCGTGACTGCGACTCCTGCCAGGACCCAATCGAAGCCCATCACGTTTGCAGAATGATAGCGCGACGTGTAGCCGATGGATTCAAAATCTGCCCGACCAACGACAGTCTCACTCTCCGCTGAACAGGTGATGCTGATTCCGGCATGCCCCGTTGGTCCGCGGTGCCAGGGGTAGACCCACTCCATGCCCACGGTCTCGTCGGCGGTTCGGAGGTTCCCTCCTTCCAATCGCTCCCAGCGCCCGAGAGCGCGGTGACGTGGATTCCGCAGATAGCCAAAGGGCGTGTACTCACCATCGGGAAACGGCACGGTGACGGCTCAGTGCCCGACTGTCACAACAAGGTCGGTCTGTGCTTCTTTGACCGACATGAGTCGCAGCGTGTCGCAAAGTGGGTGTGATTCAAGCTGCTCGACGGCAGCGATCACCTGTTCGGAACTATCCTCATCGATGAAATCTGCGGCATTGGCCCTGAATTTCGCATGATACTCCGCGTCAGTTGCTGGATTCTCAGGCTCTCCACGCGGGAACATGACGCAGATGGTTTCGGTGTCACCATTGTCCATATGCACCATGAGTCGAGCGCCTCGCTCGTGCGGATACAGTGCCGTAAGCGCCGGATCTTCGCGCACGGTCACCTTTCTGGTGAAGCTATGTAACTGATCGTCATTTAGTGTGGAATCCACAAACTCAATAGGTCCGGCCGCGCCGCGGAATGCCGCGAGGGCGAGGCAGAAGGGCAAGCTGAACCTAGCGGTGGGAATATCACGAACATCCCCCTTGTGCCCGGTCATCCGATCCGCGACTTCATACGTGTCGACCTCTATGGCACACACGGCATCTGGATTGAGTCCGCGATGATGGAAGAGCTCTAGCCCTGCATCAACCGCGGCATGGACATGACGGCAGGCCGAATGGAGTTTCACGTACATCCCGAGGATTGCCTGTGGCTCCGCGAGATCTGCCGTGATGAGTGCCGGATCCACGCGCTCGGCGTAGGCTCTCAACAGACCGTCCTGTCCATCCAGAGCAAAGCGCGGCGCCTCTCCACCGTGCATTGCCCAGATAGCGGCGAAGAGGCCGGCTTCAGCGGCTCGGCCGGCGTGCACCGGTTTGAACATGGCCCCCTCATGGAGCACTTGAAAGAGTCCGGAAGCGCTAGATGCCGCCGCGCCTAGGGCGTGCGTGAGCTGGCGCTGATTCAGGCCCAGTAGGAGTCCCGCCGCGGCGGCTGCTCCAAGTGGGCCAATGGTGCCCGTGGTATGAAAGCCTCGATCAAGGTGGGATGGGTTCATGGCGCTGGCGATGCGCACGAACACCTCATAGCCAACGGCAATGGCCGTCAGCAGTTCGGAACCGGATGCGTCCATGATCTCGGCGGCCGCCAATGCTGCCGGTATCACCGTTACCCCGGGGTGGCCTGCGGCAAGCTTGTGCCCGTCGTCCATGTCCAGCGCGTGACCGGCGGTTCCATTGGCCCGGGCTGCGCTCAGACCCGGTACGCGGTGGTGGAATCCGAGAAGAGTCGCTTCTGGAGCTCCTCCCTGTGCCAGGGCCATTGCGCGGATCACTTGAGCGGAGGGAATGTTGGCGCCCCCAAGGGTGACGCCAAAAAAATCGAGTAGGGCCATTTTTGCTTGTTTCGCGGTGTCCGAAGCAAGCGTTATTTGCTGCTGGTCCACGGCCCACCGCGCAAGTGTTTCCGAAATTGATGTTGCCATGTGTTTCCCCGCTCAATGGATCTCTCGCACACGGATATGGATCCGCATGCCCGTGTTGATCTCGTCTCGCGCTTAGACCTCGAGGACGACTTTTCCGACGGTAGCTCGACTTTCGACGAGCTGTTGGGCATCACCGGCCTGAGCCAGCGGCAGAGCTCGGTCAATCACTGGCTTCCATCGCCCGCCCTCCAGCAATTTCATCACCGCCAGCCCGGCCGGACGCAATACCTCCGGCCGTGTGCGACGATGTCCGCCGGTGCTATAGCCGATTACGGATTTGTTCTGTGAAAACAGTGGGCCGAACTCAAAGGCTGGTGGCGCTCCGCTTGATTGTCCATAAATCACCAAGCGTCCGTGGAGTGCCAGACTGGCCAGGCTGCCCTCGAACGTGTCAGCGCCGACGGCGTCCAGAATTACATCCGCTCCAAGGCCGCCCGTGATCTGCATCACACGCTCGGGCACTGACTCCGTTCGGTAGTTGATGGCCTCATCCGCGCCGAGCGTTGCGATGAGCTCGGCTTTCT
>JBJXFJ010000596.1:0-3031 GCA_046154735.1 Chloroflexota bacterium
CTGATTGCCACCGAAACGGCCGCCGCCAATGTGGAAATTCCGGCGATCTATGCCAGCATGGCCCGCCGCGCGCGGCTCCAGCGGGCGCAGCACCTGCTCAGGACGCTGGGTCTCGGCGAGCGCTTCACGTACCGCCCACCCCAACTCTCTGGCGGCCAGCAGCAACGGGTATCCATGGCCCGGGCTCTGATAAACGGCAGCCGCGTCATACTGGCCGATGAACCGACAGGAGCCCTGGACAGCACGAGCGGCGCCGAGGTCATGGTCCTGCTCAAGGAGCTGCACCAGGCTGGCTACACCATGATCCTGATTACTCCCCATTCGCTGTACAAAAAGTCCAAAAGCTGAATTCTCGTGTCCTGCACTCGGAGTGGACTCCCCTTTGAGCCTCTGACGTATAGGGGCTATGCTCTCTCCAAACCACTGGCAACGTGAGGGAGGGAGGGTGCCATGCGCGTCCAACTGGCGCAACCGGTTCAGGAGCTTCTTGGGCAAAGCGACTTGGTGATCATCACCGAGCGCGTCGACGATGTGGCCCTCCTCATTGGGCAGATGATCAAGATGGGTTTACCGGAAGTCTTGGACCGGCATATCCCGCGCCATTGGAGGCAACGAGGCCTCAGTTGGGGCTGGACGGCGGTCATATGGCTGGCCTATATCCTCACGGAAGGCGATCACCGGAAAGTGTCCGTGGAAACCTACCTCACGGGCATGCACCACACCCTGAGCCACCTGACCGCCCAGAGCATCGAGCCGCTGGATTTGAGTGACGACCGGTTAAGCCATCTCCTGACACACTTGAGCAAGCCAGCCTATTGGCACCGAATTGAACACGACTTGAATACGCGGAGCATTGAGGTCTATGCTTTGCATCCGGAGGTGATCCGCTGTGATGCCACCACCGTCTCGGGCGAGCACGAGGTTACAGCGGAAGGACTGTTCCAGTTTGGCCATAGCAAAGATGATCCGACGCGGCCCCAGATCAAAGTCATGATGGGGTCGTTGGACCCCTTGGGGATGCCGTTGTCCACGGATGTCCTGTCAGGGGAAAGAGCCGATGATGGCTTATACCGCCCAATCATTGAGCGTATTCGGCACGGCTTGAAGACGCCTGGTCTATTGTTTGTCGGCGATTGTAAGATGAGTGCGCTGGACACCCGGGCGTATCTGGCGCAACATCAAGACTGGTACTTATCGCCATTGCCGTTGACCGGGGCGACAGCGGAGGCCATGGACGCTTGGGTCACCCTGGGAGTGAGGAAAGGCGAGGCTGGCGAGTTGACCCGGATATGGCGCACCAATGACCGAGGGCACGAGGTGCTTGCCGCCGAGGGCTATGAGTTTGAGCGGTGCTGTGGAGCGCCGGACCGCGACGTGGCATGGGCCGAACGGGTGTTGGTAGTGCGTTCTCCCCTGCATGCCAACCAACAGGCAGCTGGGTTAGAAAAACGTCTCCACCGTGCGGAGACCCACCTCATGGCTCTGACGCCTCCCAGAGGGCGGGGGAAACGGCAGATCACTGATGAAGCGACCCTCGTGGCGGCGATTGACCGCGTGCTCACCGCCCAACGGGTCGCGGGGTTACTCAGCGTCGTCTGGGCAAAGCAAGTTGAGCAGACGACCCAATACGTGGGGCGAGGGCGCGGCGCGGTGCACCGCGAGACACGCGTGCGTGAGCACACCCGCTACCAGATCACCCACATCGTTCGCCAGGAAGACACCATCACGGCCCACTGCCACCGTTTTGGCTGGAAAGCCTTTGTCACCAATGCCGGGGCCGAGCGGCTGTCTTTGCCAGATGCGGTGTTGTGCTATCGCCACGAATACCGCGTTGAACGCATTTTCCAGCGCCTCAAGAGCCGGGTCCATATCGCGCCGCTGTTTGTCAAACGCAATGAGCAGATTGAGGGCCTCACGTACCTGCTGACCCTCGGGGTCCGCGTCTTAACGGTGACGGAGTTCGTCCTACGACGGTCGCTGGCGCAGGAGCAGGCCACGCTCCCCGGGTTGCACCCGGAGAATAAGCGTAAAAGCACTGATACCCCCACGGCGGAGCGGCTCCTACAAGCGTTTACAGGGGTGTCGCTGACCATCATCCAGTCTGCTGCCGGCGAGGAAATCCTGCGGCGGATGACGCCCCTGTCAAGCGTGCAGGAAGCCATCCTGCAACGGCTAGGCTTGGGTACTAATCTCTATCGGCAGCTTGAAATTCAGCATATGAGAAGTTGATTGAGCGAATGGGGAGTTATATCGCCACGCTGTATCAACACAAGGGTGTCCAACAGATCATCGCCGAGCTGGGCGATCTGATCTATCAGGACCCCGAGACGGGCGCCTGGCACACGGCTGATGTGTATCTCTCGGGCAATGTCCGGGCCAAACTCCAGGCGGCCGAGGCCGCAGGGCCGGCCTGGAGCCGCAACGCCGAGGCCCTCAGACGCGTGCAGCCCGAGGACGTGCTGCCCGGTGACATCGATGCCCATCTCGGCGCCCCGTGGGTACCGACAAGCGACATCCAGGCCTTCGCCGCCGACCTGTGTGGCGTGCCGTTGGCAGCCGTCCACATTGGCCACCTCAAGAAAGACGCGGTCTGGGTCGTCGAGGGCGATCTCACGGCGCGCGCCAGCGTGGCCGCCACCACGGACTACGGCACGGAACGCGCCAACGGCCTGTGGCTGCTCGATCAGGCGCTGAACCTGCGTAGCCCGACCATCTATGACCTGATCGAATGCGATGGCCGGGAAGAGCGCGTGCTCAACCAGGAGGCAACGCTCGCGGCCCGCGAGAAGCAAAAGCACATCAAGGCACGCTTCCGCGCCTGGCTCTTCACCGATCCGGACCGCACCGAGCGCCTGGTCCGCCTGTACAACGATACCTACAACACCATCCGGCTGCGGCGCTTTGATGGCGCCCATCTGGTCTTTCCGGGCATGAGCCCCCATATTACGCTGGCGCCACACCAAAAAGATGCTATTTGGCGTATGATGAGCAGTGGCAACACGCTCCTGGCGCATGCCGTGGGCGCGGGCAA